>JBMOJH010000066.1:0-18644 GCA_049316905.1 Microthrixaceae bacterium
CCCCCCACACACCCGAAGAGCGAGAGGGCCCCGGTCCTCTCGCTCTCGGCGTTTTCCGGCGCCGGCGTGCGCCGACACCCCGGTGCAGCGGAGGGGTGCATCCGGACGGTCATCGGGGAACGAATCATGTCGGACTGCGCCACAAAGGAGACCCACCCATGCGCAAGAAGTTGATCCTCCCGCTCATCGCCATCGCCCTCGGCGTCGGCCTCGTCGGCACCGCCTGCTCGAGCAGCGACAGCTCCGACGCCAAGTCCGACGAGGCGACGACCACCACCAAGGCGGGCGAGTCGACCACGACCGCGATGTCCGACATGAAGAACATCGTCGAGATCGCCCAGGGCAACCCGGACTTCTCCACGCTCGTGAGCCTCGTCGGTGAGGCCGGCCTGGCCGAGACCCTGTCGGGCTCCGGTCCGTTCACGGTGTTCGCCCCCACCAACGCCGCCTTCGCCAAGCTCCCGGCCTCCACGGTCGAGGCGCTGAAGGCCGACCCGAAGGGCGCGCTGGCCAACGTGCTGAAGCTGCACGTGATCAGCGGCAAGGTGACCTCCGAGCAGGCCGCGAAGGCCGCCGGCACCTGCGTCGACACGCTCGGCGGCAAGGTCAAGGTCGAGAAGTCGGGTGACAACCTGACCATCGGTGGCGCCACGATCACCACGACCGACCTCGAGGCGTCGAACGGCGTGATCCACGTGATCGACTCGGTGATCGCCGCCCCGTCGACCGACTGCTGATCTCCCCCACACCCACCCGACGACGGGGGCAGCGGCAACGGAGCCGCTGCCCCCGCGTCGCGTCCGGACGCCTCCCCGTCGTGGGCCGGGCCTCAGGAACGACGGAAGCGCAGGAGCAGCAGGCGCGGGATCGTCGCCGCCTCCGCGTACTCCTCGGCCCGGGCGAGGAAGCCCGGAGGGGGCGCCGGCTCCACCATCTCCTCGAGCTGGAGGCCGGCGGCGATCGCGGCGTTCAGGTAGCGCGACAGCGGCCGGTGCTGGAAGGTGATGAACACGCCCTTCTCCACCTCCTCGAGCGACTCGGCCTCGGGCAGGTACGGGCCCACCCGCCAGTACTGCTCCGGCGGGTCGAGCACCTGGTCGTCGATCCAGCCGCTCCCCGGGGTCTGCAACAGCGGATGGTTCAGGAGGAACAGGAACGTGCCGCCGGGCCGGAGCACCCGGGCCACCTCACCGAGCGCAACGTCCAGCGCGGTGATGTGCTCGAACACGAGGCACGCCACCGCGGCGTCGGCCGACCCGTCACGCAGCGGCACGGCGTCGGCGCCGGCCCGCACGTAGGCCGGGCCCCCACCGCGGCGACGACCCTCCACCACCTGGGCGCCGGACGGGTCGAGGCCCACCGCCACCAGGCCCCGGGCCGCGGCGAGGCGGGCCACCTGGCCCTCACCGCAGCCGACGTCGACCAGCGAGCCCGACCGCGGCAGCCGTTCGGCGATCAGCGGCAGGATCTGCTCGGTGTACTCGGGGTCCACCCCGTCGGTGAACTCCCGCTGCCACCAGCCCGCGTGGGCGTCCCACGGGTCGGACTCAGCCATCGGTCCGCCCCGTCCCACCATCGCGCAGCGCAGCGTGGACCGCGTCGGCGACGGCGTCGGGGAGCCACGGCAGCGCCCGCAGCTGTTCCAGCTCGGCGCGCTGCACGGCACGCACGCCGCCGAGCTCCTTGACGAGCCGCTGCTTGCGCTTCTCGCCGAGCCCCGGGATGCCGTCGAGCACCGAGCGCGTCATGCGCTTGCCGCGCAGCTGCCGGTGGTAGGAGATGGCGAACCGGTGCGACTCGTCGCGGATGCGCTGCAGCAGGAACAACGCCTCGGAACCCCTGCGCACCTCCACCGGCTCGGAGCGACCGGGCAGGTACACCTCCTCGAAACGTTTCGCGAGCGACGCCACCGGGATCTCCTCCTCGAGGCCGAGGTCCTCGAGGACCTTCACGGCCACGCCGAGCTGGCCCTTGCCGCCGTCCACGAGCAGCAGCTGCGGCGGGTACGCGAACTTCCCCCGCTCCGCGGCCGGCCGGGCCCGGTCCTCGAGGTAGTTCGTGAAGCGCCGCGTGAGGACCTCCTCCATCGCGGCGAAGTCGTCGTTGCCGGCCACCCCGCGGAGCTTGAACCGCCGGTACTCCGAGGTGCGCGGGAGGCCGTCCTCGAGCACCACCATCGACCCGACGTAGTCGCTGCCCTGCAGGTGGCTCATGTCGTAGCACTCGATCCGCAGCGGGGCCTCGGGCAGGCCGAGGGTCTCCTGCAGCTCGTTGAGCGCGCGGGCCCGGCTGTTGTGGTCCGACGAACGCCGCAGCCGGTGCCGGGTGAACTCCTCGGTGGCGTTGCGGGCCACCGTCTCGGCGAGCTCCCGCTTCGCGCCGCGCTGGGGGACCCTGATCCGCACCCTGCTGCCGCGCAGCTCGCCCAGCCACTCCTCGTACAGGTCGGCGTCCTCGGGCAGGGTCGGCACCAGCACGGACTTGGGGTAGCCCACCGCGGGCTCCTCGCCGTAGAGCTGCTCGAGCACGGCGGCCATCGTCGCCTCCGGGGTGAGGTCCATGACCTTGTCGAGCAGGAAACCGAGCCGGCCGACCACCCGCCCCCGGCGGACGAAGAACACCTGGGCAGCGGCCTCCAGCTCGTCCTCGGCCACCCCCAGCACGTCGACGTCCTCGTTGCCGTCGCCCACCATCTGCTGGCGCTCCACGGCCCGCCGCACGGTGGCGAGCCGGTCCCGGAGCCGGGCCGCGTGCTCGAACTCGAGGGCCTCCGCGGCGGCAGCCATGTCGGCCTCGAGGGCCTGCAGCACCGGCTCGGTGTCGCCCTCCAGGAACTGCAGCAGCGCGTCGGTGTGGCGGCGGTAGGTGACGTGGTCGACCTCGCCCACGCACGGCCCGGAGCACTTCTCGATGTGGAAGAGCAGGCAGGGCCGCCCGAGCTTCTCGTGCCGGCCGAACTTCGCGTCGGAGCAGGTCCGCAGGGGGAACGTGCGGAGGAGCTCGTCGAGCGTGTCGCGGATGGCGTACGCGTGGGCGTACGGGCCGAAGTAGCGCACGCCCTTGCGGCGGCGGCCCCGCATCACCATCGGCCGCGGCCACTCGTCGGACACGGTCACCGCCAGGAACGGGTAGCTCTTGTCGTCCACCAGGCGCACGTTGAACCGGGGCCGGTGCTGCTTGATGAGCGAGTACTCGAGCATCAGCGCCTCGACCTCGTTGCGCACCTGGATCCACTCCACGGAGGCGGCGGTGGCCACCATCTGGGCGGTCCGGAGCGGCAGGTGGGCCGGGTTCTGGAAGTAGTTCGAGAGACGCTGGCGGAGGCTCTTGGCCTTCCCCACGTAGATGATTCGGCCGTCGGCGTCCTTGAACTGGTAGCTGCCCGGTGCGTCCGGGATGGTGCCCGCCGGCGGCCGTTCGACCATGGACGCCGAACCTACCTCCCGACCACGGGAACACCGGAGCGACACATCCTGTTCACCGGGATGACGAACCGGTACGATCACCGGGCCGGCCTGGCACCCGGCGACATCAACTTCCGAGGCCGACATCCCCGTGGCGTGGCGACCAGGCTGCCCCCACCGGCCGTGAATCGGAGGTCCTCAGGTCGAGCGCGTCGCGCCGGCCACAAGGGAGGTCCATCCACCATGCTCCGACTCCAACGGCCGCTGCCCGCGGCGTACCTGGACGCATCCCCCGACGAGCTCGCGGAGCGCATCGCCGCGGCGAAGGCGGCACTCGGCGACCGGCTGTTCATCCTGGGCCACCACTACCAGCGTGACGAGGTCATGCGCTGGGCCGATGCCCGAGGCGACTCGTTCCGCCTGTCGGTGCTCGCCAAGGAGCGCCCCGAGGCCGACTACATCGTCTTCTGCGGCGTGCACTTCATGGCCGAGTCGGCCGACATCCTCACCGGCGACCACCAGCAGGTGGTGCTGCCCGACCTGAACGCCGGCTGCTCGATGGCCGACATGGCCGACATCGACTCGGTGGAGGAGGCCTGGGAGGCGCTCGCCGAGGTCACCGAGATCGACGGCGTGCTGCCGATCACGTACATGAACTCGGCCGCGAACCTGAAGGCGTTCGTGGGCCGCCACGGCGGCGCGGTGTGCACCTCCACCAACGCCCGCGCCGTGCTCGAGTGGGCGCTGAACGACCCCGACGGCCCCCGGGCCCGCCAGGTGCTGTTCTTCCCCGACCAGCACCTGGGCCGCAACACCGGGTACCAGATGGGCTTCACCGAGGCCGACATGGCGGTGTGGGACCCGCGCCGCGACCTCGGTGGCCTCACCGAGGTGCAGGCGAAGGAGGCCACCTTCCTGCTGTGGCGGGGGCACTGCTCGGTGCACCAGCGCTTCCGGCCGGAGCACGTGGCGGACTTCCGCGAACGCCACCCCGACGGCGTGGTGATCGTGCACCCCGAGTGCGCGCACGAGGTGTGCGAGGTGGCCGACCGGGTCGGCTCGACCGACTTCATCATCCGCGCCATCGACGAGCTGCCCGCGGGGACGCACGTGGGCGTGGGCACCGAGATCCACCTCGTGCAGCGCCTCGACGCGGAGACCGACAAGCACGTGGAGTCGCTCGACCCACTGGTGTGCCCGTGTTCGACGATGTTCCGCATCGACGCGCCGCACCTGTGTTGGACGCTCGAGCGGCTCGTGGAGGGCGACGTGGTGAACCGGATCACGGTCGACCCCGACACCGCCCACTGGGCACGCGTCGCGCTGGAGCGGATGCTCGCGATCACATGAGTGGCGCCGGCGTGTCGGTGGCCGGGCCGGCGGCCCTGGACGAGTCGCTGCGGCTGCTCCGGAAGGTGGCGGCGGAGCAGGGGGCCGACGGCTACGTGCCGTTGTCCACCAACCCCTACCGCGGCCACCACCTGCTGGCAGCCGCCGTGTTGGACCACACCCCGCCCGACGGCGTGGTGCTCGAGGGCGGGGTGTCATCCGGCTACTTCGCACGTGTCCTCACCGCGGCCGGCCGCACGGTGGACGGCGTGGAGCTCGACCCGGCCGAGGCCGAGGTGGCCGCAGCGGTGTGCCGCAGGGTGCACGTGGGCGACCTCGGTACGGTCGGGCCCGCCGACCTCGCCGGCCCCTACGACGCGCTGGTCTTCGGCGACACCCTGGAGCACCTGGTGGACCCCTCCGCCACCCTGCGCCGCCTGACCGGCGCCCTGCGCCCGGGCGGTGTGGTCGTGGCGAGCATCCCGAACGTGGCGGAGGCCGGGAACCGGCTGCGGCTCCTGCGCGGCCGCTGGGACTACGCCGACCGCGGGATCCTCGACCGCACGCACCTGCGCTTCTTCACACACCGCACCGTGCAGGACCTGTTCACCGGCGCCGGCCTCGAGGTGCTGGCGGTGGACGGCTACGTGCGCGCCGGGCTCGCGGGCGAGCGGTGGAGCCGGGCGGTGCACCGCGTGGGCAACCTCCGACCGGGGTTCTTCGCCTACACGTTCGTGGTCGTCGCCCGCACCGCGGGCTGACCGCTACCGACACCTGCCGCCGTGCTGCTGATCCCGGGATCAGGCCGGCCGAACAGCGCCCGGAACGCACGCACGGCGGACGCAGGCCGGGCCACGGCGAGGCGCACCCACATCACGAACCCCGCGGCGTCGGCCGCCACCCGGGCCGGCGGTGCCGACCACCGGCGGCGGTACTGGAGGGTCCCCTGCCACCATCGCTGCTCCCGGTCCCACCACCCGGCCGACGACGCGGCCTCACGGTGGACCGCCCAGTCACGACCCAGCTGGAGGAGCCGGCCGCCGCGGGCGCGCAGCCGTCGGCACAGGTCGAGGTCCTCGCCGTAGAGGAAGTAGCGCTCGTCGAACCCGCCGACCGCCTCGAAGTGCTCCCGGCGCACCAGGAGCGCGGTGCCGGCGAGCGTGTCGACCTCGCGGTCGCCCGTCGGCACGCGGTCGACCGAGTCGGCCAGGGCGGGCAGGCGACGGGCGAACGCCCGCGCCCACGGTCGGGCCAGGAGACGACGGGCGCCGAGGGCCCGGCCCCACAGGTGCACCGCACGCACGTCGCCGCCGCCGGTGCGCTCGGGGGCGCCATCGGCCAGGTTGCGCACCACGCCCTCCACCGCCGAGAGCGACGGGTCGGCAGAGAGCCGGGCCAGTCCCTCCCGCACGGCGTCCGGGTCGGCCTCGGCGTCGGGGTTGAGGAACAGGATCGCGGGTGCGGTCCCCCACCGGGCGCCGTGGTTGCAGCCGGCGCCGAAGCCGGGGTTGGAGGGGTCGCGCAGGGCCGCCGCGCCGTCGCGCTCGGCCACGTCCGCGCTGCCGTCGGTGCCGTGGTCCACCACGACCACCTGGCCCACGGGCAGGCCCCGTGCCGAGCGGAGGCACCCGGGCAGCAGGTCGCGGCTGCCATAGGCGACCACCACCACGTCGACGGACCACGGCGACCGCGGCGCCTGCTCGGGCTCGGGCCAGGGTTCCACCACGTCGGGAACGGTCACCGGCCCACCCCCGCACCGGTCGGCGACGCGCTCGCCGCTGCGCCGTTCGCGGCGCCCGCGCGCCGGTGCCGGCGGTGCCGACGGAGGTGACGGGCCACGGCCCAGGCGTGGCGCAGGCCCTGCCGGTCGAGCGGGCGCCGGTACCGACGCCGCGGCGGATGGTCCACCGGCGCACCGGCCACCTGCACGCAGGCCCACCCGGCGTCCCCGAGGCGCAGGCAGAAGTCCAGGTCCTCCGGACCGTAGAAGTAGCTCTCGTCGAGGCCGCCCACCGCCTCGTACGCGGCGCGGCGCACCACCTGGCAGGCGCCGATCGCGAAGTCGACCTCCCAGACCGTGCCGTCGCCGTGCGGGACCGGTTCGTAGGTGCTGCGCCGCCCGAGCGCCCGTGACGCCTTCACCCGGACGCCCGGGGCCCGGCCCGCGGACGCCTCCGCCGGCTGGTCCGCGAACACCGGGGCGGCCAGGCCCACACCGGGCCGGGCGGCCGCGGCCACGAGGCGGGCGAGCGATCCGGGCCGCAGCACCGCGTCGCTGTCGAGGAAGCACAGCACCGGCGATCGCCCGGCGCGGGCGCCGAGGTTCCGTCCCGCGGCCACGCCGAGGTTCCGTTCGGCCCGCAGGAGCCGCACCCGGGGATCGATGGGGGCGGGCACCGGCACGGTGGAGCCGTTGTCGACCAGCTGCACGTGCACCGGCACGCCGCACTGGTCGAGCGCGGAGGCCACCGCACGACGAACCATCGCCGGGTCGTCGTCCCAGGTGATCACGACCACGTCGACCGACGGCGACATCGGCGGCCCCGTCCGGGGGTACTGGTCCACACGTACCTATCGGCCGTGGTGCACCGTGGACTGAGGAGTCGCCGGTACGTTCGGAACATCACCGACGACCTGCCCATCGACTCGCCCGACCTGGGCCTGCGCCGCACCGCGCTGCCGTTGGCGGTGCTGCGGGTGGCGGGTCAGGGCGGCGAGTTCCTGGCCGTGGTGCTGCTCGCCCGCAACCTGGGGCCGGGTGCGTTCGGCGTGCTGTCCGTGGGGTTCCTGGTGGCCCGCTACGGCGGGCTCGTGGCCGACTGGGGCGCGTCGATCCGCGGCTCGCGCGACGTGGCGGCCCGCGCCGGCACCGGAGCGCTCCGCGGGTACGTCCGCTGGCGGGCACTGGTGGGTGTGGGCCTCGCCGTGCTGTTCGGCGCAGTGGCCGCCGCGGTGGAGCCCGCCACGGCCGTGCTGGCCGTGTGTGTGCTCGCACGGGGACTGAACCGCGACTGGTGGTCGCTGGGACACGGCCGCGGCGCCCGGGCCGGCGTGCCCGCGGTGGTGCAGGGCGGAGGACTCCTCGTGGCCGTGGTGGCACTCGCCCCCGACGAGGTGGCGCCGGCGGCGACGATCATCGCCGTCGCGTTCGGCGCGGCGGCGCTCGTGTCGGTGGCGCTGAACCGGCTGCCGGCCGGGGGCTCCGCCGCGGGCTCGGACGGAACGAAACCGGCCGCCACGGGCTGGGTGCCCGACCGGTCGCTCGTGGACCCGTGGATCCTCATCGTGAGCCTCGCCGACCAGGTGCTGGCCACGGCCGACACGCTCCTGCTGGCCCTGCTCGGCTCCACCGCGGAGGCCGGGGTGTACGCCGCGGTCTACCGCCTCCCGAACGCGTGGCTCACGGTGCTCGGCCTGGTCGTCGCCGGCCTCGTCCCCGGCGTCACCGGCGCGGTGGCGGCGGACCCGGCCGCGGCCCGTCGGCTGCGCCGACGGATCCTTCGGGTCGGCGCGGTCGCCGGGCTCTCGGTGCTGGCCGTGGTGCCGGTGGCGGTCTGGGCCGTCCCCCTGCTCTTCGGCGAGGCCTACCGGTCGGGCCAGGTGCCCGCGGCGCTCCTGCTGCTCGGGATCGGGGTGGCCACCGTGACCGCGGGACTCCTGCCGCTGGTGCTCGCACTCGGCCGGGACAAGCCGTTCGCCGGCGGGCTGTGTGCGGTCGCCGCGCTGAACGTCGCCGCGAACCTGCTCCTCATCCCCCGCTTCGGCCCTACCGGCGCCGCGTCGGTCACCCTCGGTTCGCAGGTGCTGGTGGCCGGGCTCTACCTCGTGCTCAGCGACCCCCGGCCGCGAGCACATGACGGAGCGTCCGCCCCACGATCCTGAGGTCGAGGCCCAGGTGCTGGTGGCGGAGGTAGAAGATCTCGTACTGCAGCTTCTCCCGGGCGTCGGTCTCGTCGCCGCTGTAGCCGTACTTCACCTGCGCCCACCCGGTGAGCCCGGGCCGCACGAGGTGCCGCACGTCGTAGTACGGCAGCTTGGCCCGGAGCTCCTCCACGTAGGCGGGCTGCTCGGGGCGGGGCCCCACCACCGAGAGGTCGCCGCGCAGCACGGCCACCACCTGCGGCAGCTCGTCGACGTGCAGCCGTCGCAGTACCCGGCCCCACGGCGTGACCCGCTCGTCGTCGGTGGCGGTCCACCGGCTCGGGGTGCGGCCATCCACGGAGCCGTCGTCGGGTGACGTGGTCGCGGGCACCATCGTGCGGAACTTCACCATGCGGAAGACCCGACCGTCGCGGCCCACCCGGTCCTGGGAGTAGAGCAGCGGGCCGCGGTTGGCCACGAGGTTGCCGAGCGCCACCACCGGGGTGGCCACCGCCAGGACCACGAGACCCATCGAGGCGAGCACCACGTCGACCAGCCGCCGGGCCCGCACGTAGGGGCGGTGGTGCAGCTCGCCGATGTCGAACAGCATCGACACCCGCTCGAGCTCGCCCACCGGGAGCTTGCCGAGCCACTGCTCCGAGAACATCGACAGCGTGCGCACCCGGATGCCCGACGCGTGCAGCTCGGTCACGTCGTGGACCACCGCCGCGTCGCCCTGTGCGGCGAGGTCGAGCACCACCAGGGTGGCGCCGGAGCGCTCCACGGCCCGGGCCAGCGGGCGGTCGCCGGGGCGGGCCGGGGCGAGCTCGTCGAGGCCGAGTGCGCCCACGAGGTGGGCGGGGCGCTCGGCCCGCTCGGCGAGGTCCGCCTCGATCTCGCGGGCCAGCGGGCCGACCTCGCCGGACCCGGCCACGAGCAGCACCCGCTCCCGGGCCGCGGACCGGGCGGCGCCGTCGTGGGCGAGGTTCCAGCACACCAGGTGCCACGGCGGCACCACCAGGACCATCCCGAGGGCCACGAAGCGGGGCAGCAGCGGCTGGCCCACCACCAGCTGGAGGGCGGAGACCACCGCGAGCGACCCCGCCACCGCCGCGGCGGAGCACGCCAGCGCCCGGCGCCGGGTGGCCGGGCCGTCCGGGAGTCCGGTGGCGTAGCCCATGACCGCGACGGTCAGGGCGAGCAGCAGGGTCCAGGGGGCGCGGGCCGTCCCCAGCACGGGGTAGGCGGGCACGGCCAGGTACGCGGCGTGGATCCAGGCCAGCAGGGCGACGAGCGCCGCGGAGCCCACAGGCGTGAGGAACCCGGCGACGCGGCGCATGCTTCTGTTATCGGCACCGCCGGGTGGGCCCTGAGGGCTCGGTCAGTGGCCGAGGAGCGGGGCGAGGAAGCGCCCGGTGTGGCTGTCCGCGCAGGCGGCCACGTCCTCGGGCGTGCCCTCCACGATCACGGACCCACCGCCGCTGCCGCCCTCCGGGCCCAGGTCCACCACCCAGTCGGCGGTCTTGATCACGTCGAGGTTGTGCTCGATCACCAGCACGGTGTTGCCCTGGTCCACCAGGCGGCTCAGCACCGTGAGCAGCTTGCGGATGTCCTCGAAGTGCAGCCCGGTGGTGGGCTCGTCGAGGAGGTAGATGGTGTGGCCGGTGGACCGCTTGGCCAGCTCGGAGGCCAGCTTCACGCGCTGCGCCTCCCCGCCCGACAGGGTGGTGGCCGGCTGGCCGAGCCGCACGTAGCCGAGGCCCACGTCCACGAGGGTCTGCATGTGGCGGGCGATGGTGGGCTGGTTGGAGAAGAACTCCAACGCCTCCTCGCACGGCAGGTCGAGCACCTCGGAGATGTTCAGGCCCTTGAACGTGATCTCGAGCGTGTCGCGGTTGTAGCGCTTTCCCTTGCACACCTCGCACGGCACGTAGACGTCCGGCAGGAAGTGCATCTCGATCTTGATCGTGCCGTCGCCCGCGCACGCCTCGCAGCGACCACCCTTCACGTTGAAGCTGAACCGGCCCGGCAGGTAGCCGCGGATGCGGGCCTCCGGGGTCTGGGCGAAGAGCTTCCGGACGTGGTCGAAGACGCCGGTGTAGGTGGCCGGGTTGGAACGCGGCGTACGCCCGATCGGCGACTGGTCGATGTCGATGACCTTGTCGAGCAGCTCGAGGCCCTCCACCCGCTTGTGCAGGCCCGGCGGCACCTTGGAGCCGTAGACGTGCTGCATCAGCGACCGCAGCAGGATGTCGTTCACGAGCGTGCTCTTGCCGGAACCGGACACCCCGGTGACGGCCACGAAGCAACCGAGGGGGAAGCGCACGTCGATGTTGCGGAGGTTGTGCTCGCGGGCGCCCCGAACCGTGACCCAGTCGTCGGCGGGCTCGCGGCGGGTGGCCGGCAGCGGGATGCTGCGCTTGCCGGAGAGGTACTGGCCGGTGACCGACCGCCGGTTCCTGAGCAGCCCCGCGACCGTGCCCGAGTGCACGACCTGCCCGCCGTGCTCACCCGCTCCGGGGCCGATGTCCACCACGTGGTCGGCGACCTTGATGGTGTCCTCGTCGTGCTCCACCACGAGCACCGTGTTGCCCAGGTCGCGCAGGCGCACCAGCGTCTCGATGAGCTTGTGGTTGTCGCGCTGGTGGAGGCCGATCGACGGCTCGTCGAGCACGTAGAGCACGCCCACGAGGCCCGAACCGATCTGACTGGCGAGCCGGATGCGCTGGGCCTCGCCGCCCGACAGCGTGGCCGCCGAGCGCGACAGCGAGAGGTACTCGAGCCCCACGTCGCAGAGGAACCGCAGGCGGGTGTTGATCTCCTTGAGCACCCGCTCGGCGATCATCCGCTGACGATCGTCGAGGTGCAGGTCCACCAGCCGGTCGGCCGCCTCGTTGATCGAGAGGCTGCAGAGCTGGTGGATGTTGAGGTCGTCGACCGTGACGGCGAGGGCGTAGGGGTTCAGCCGGGCGCCGTCGCAGGTGGGGCACGGCACCTGCCGCATGTAGCCCTCGACCGCCTCGCGGGCGGAGTCGGACTCCGCCTCCGCGTGGCGGCGCTTCAGGTACGGGAGCACGCCCTCGTAGCGGGCGGTGTAGGTGCGGGTGCGGCCGTACCGGTTGCGGAACTTCACGTCGATCCGCTGGCCGTCGCCGATGCCGTTCAACAGCAGCTTCTGGTGCTTCTTCGGGAGGTCCTGCCACGGGACCGAGCCGTCGATGTCGAACTCCGCGCACACCGACTCGAGCAGCCGGTGGAAGTACTTGGCGTGCCCGGACGCCCACGGGGAGATGGCGCCGCCCGCCACGGACAGCTCCGGATCCGGCACCACGAGCTCGGGGTCGACCTCGAACACGGTGCCGAGCCCGTCGCAGGCCGAGCACGCGCCGTACGGCGAGTTGAACGAGAAGTTCCGTGGGGCCAGCTCCTCGAAGCTCTTGCCGTCGGACGGGCGGGCGAGCTTCTCGGAGAAGGTGAGCAACTCCGGCTCGGCCTCGTCCCCCTTGGCGGGCACGATCTCGATCTGGGCGACGCCCTCGGCCAGCTCCAGCGCGGTCTCCATCGAGTCGGTGAGGCGGCGCTCGATGCCCTCGCGCAGGACGAGGCGGTCGACGACCACCTCGATCGTGTGCTGCTCGGAGCGGGCCAGGTCGACCTGGACCGGCAGCTCGAGCACTTCGCCGTCCACCCGGACCCGACCGAAGCCGCGAGACGCGAGGTCGGCGAAGAGCTGCTCGTAGGTGCCCTTGCGGCCACGCACCACCGGGGCGAGCACCTGGAACCGCGTGCCCTCCGGCAGGTGGAGGATGCGGTCGACGATCTGCTGCGGGGTCTGGCGCACGAGCCGCTCGCCGGTCTCCGGGTCGTGCGGCACGCCGACCCGGGCGAAGAGGAGCCGCAGGTAGTCGTAGACCTCGGTGACGGTGCCGACGGTGGAACGCGGGTTCCGCGAGGCGGACTTCTGGTCGATCGAGATGGCCGGCGAGAGACCCTCGATGACGTCCACGTCGGGCTTGTCCATCTGGCCCAGGAACTGCCGCGCGTAGGCCGACAGCGACTCGACGTAGCGGCGCTGGCCCTCGGCGTAGATCGTGTCGAACGCGAGCGAGCTCTTGCCCGACCCGGACAGACCGGTGAAGACGATCAGCCGGTCACGCGGGAGCTCGAGCGAGATGTCGCAGAGGTTGTGCTCACGCGCCCCCCGGATCACCAGCGCGTCGGCGGCGGAGCGTGGGGTTCGGGACGCCATGGAGGGCCGAGCCTACTCCCCGAACGCATGTTCGTGCAGACCGCGCCACCGGCCCGGGGAACGCCTCAGCGGCGCGCCACCGAGACCACCTCCCACGCCCCGAGCGGGGTGCGCGAGGTGACGGTCCACGGGGCGCCGCTCCCCCACGGCAACGGCTCGCCGGCGGCCTGCACGAGCGACCATCGCCGCACCCCCGACGCGTCCAGCCGGCCGGCGACGGCGCGCAGGTCCTCCCGGGCACCGACGGGTACCGTGACCAGGCGCAGGTCGTCGAGCTCGCGCCACGCGAAGCGTCCGAGTCCGGTGCGGTCGGTGACGACGATCGGCCCGGCGCCCGACGGGTCCGCCGGCTCGTCCCGCAGGACCGGGGTGACCGACACCAGGAACGCATCGACCCGGTCCCGGAGCCCGGCGAGCGTGGCGAGCGCACCGAACGAGAGCACGCCCGCCGCCACCACGAGGGCCACCGCGGTGACCGTGGCCGCGCGGCCGCCCCGGAGGCGCGCCCAGCCGAGCACCGCGGCGGGCACCGCCAGCGGCACGAGCACGTGCAGGTAGCGGCCGCCCCACTCGGCCCCGCCGCCGTCGGGGTAGCTGAGCGCGAGCACGGCCACGGCCGCCACCGCCGCGCCGGCCAGCGGGAGGCCCACGGAACGGTGGGCGAGGTCCGCCCGACGGACGAGGAGCAGGCCGGCCACGAGCACCGGGGCCGCCGGCACGAGGCCGGTCACCAGGCCCGGGGCCGACCACACCGCCAGCGTCGCGGCGACGGCGCCCGCCACCGCGAGGGCGGCGACAGCACGACGCTCGCCGTCGCGACGGAGCATCCATGCCGCGGCGAGGACCGCCGCCGCGGCCACCACCAGCAGCACCGGGCGAATGCCGTGGTCCTCGAAGCCGGGCCGCAGGACCGACGACCACACCGCGGCGGCGCGCGCGGCCAGCGGATCGGCGCCGCGGTCACTCGTGGTGAACACCGAGAGGCCGGAGGATCCCAGCACGTGGGCCGTCAGACGGCCGTCGACGAGATAGGCGAGCGCACCGGCCGCCACCACGCCGGCTGCGGCGGGGACGCCCCGCCATCCGGCGCGGGGACGAGCCCCCGCGAACGCAACGAGGGCCGCGACGGCACCGAGCGCACCGACCGCGAGGAGGGCCTCGCTCCGCAGCAGCACCGCCGCGGCCGCCGCGACCGCGGCGAGGAGCGCGGCGGCGCCCCGTCGGCCGCGGGCCGCGCCCGCGTCACCGGCCGCCACCAGACCGAGCGCCACCATGGCCACCAGGCCCGCGGCCGGGCCGACGGCCATGGCGACCCCCGCGTCGAACACGAGCGGCGTGAGGAGCGCCGTGGCCCACAGCGTCACGACCGCGGGGTCCACACGTGTCGGGCCCCGACCGGCCCGACGGGTGAGCAGCGCGGCACCCACCGCGGCGAGCCACACTCCGGCCGCCGAGCACACCGCGGCAGCCGCGCCACCGAAGGGCACCGACAGCGCCGCGAGCAGCGCCGGGTAGGTCACGTGCTTCACGTACGGGTACTCGCGGCCGTCGGCCACGTTCGCGGTCTCCATCGCCGGGAAGCGACCCGCGGGATCCGCGTCCGGGATGGCTGCGGGCCGGCTCCACGTGCCCCGCGAGAGCAGGTCCGCCTGCGCGAGCACGGAGCCCTCGTCGGTGATCGCCTGGCCACCGACGGCCGACCACGCCGCGAGCACCCCCAGAACGAGAGCGAGGAGGACGGCGTGGCGACGGAGGCGGGCGAGCGGAGGCGGAGGGGTGCCGACGACCGGGGAGGCCGTCCCGTCGCCGGGTCCCGTGTCGGCCCCGGGCCCGGGTCCCGGCCCCGAGGTGGCGACCGCGCTCACCGGGCCTCCACGGTGAGCAGGTCCCGCGGGGTGAGGCTGCCGACCCCGCGCCGTGCGGTCACCCGCCAGCCCTCCTCGAGGAACCCCGCGGGTACTCCGGCGCCGGCGGGCACCACCCAGGTCACGCGGTCCACGCCGGCCGCGCGCAGCCGCCGGGCCAGGTCGACCGGGACCGCGCGACCGGTGGCCGGGTCGACGAACAGATAGCGGGTGCGGTCGAGCCCGGCAGGGTCCAGCCGGGCCACGCCCGGGGTGGTGAACGCCACCACCGGGGCGCGGCCGTCGCCGGCCGGCGCGCGGCGGGCCACGTCGTTCACGGCGGCGGTGAGCACCGCCGCGCGGTCCTGCAGCCGCCGCTCCACCCGGACCTCGGTGGCCGTGGTCGCGACCAGCAGCACCACGAGCGCGGCGACGAGCCCGGAGGCCGTGGGCCGGTCGAGTCGACCGAGCGCGTCGACCAGCGCCACGACCACGACGGGCGCCGCGAGCGGGAGGAGCACGTGGAAGTAGCGGCCGCCCCACTCGGCCGAACCGCCGATGTCGTACGAGGTGGCCAGCACGGCGAGCCCGCCGAGTACGGAGGCCGTGGCGAGCACGCGGACGGTCGGCGTGACCAGGCGTGACCGGCGGAGCAGGACCGCCCCGACCAGGAGGAGCGGGAACACGGCGAACAGACCCGTGATGAGCACCGGCGGCATCGCCAGGCGAACGGCGGCGGCGGTGGCCGCGAGCCACCAGAGCACCAGCGCCGTCCGGCGACGGCCCGCAACGGGCTCGGCGCCGCCCATGCGGAGCACGACCGCGCCCGCCACCAACGACACGGCGGCCACCACGGTGAGCAGGGCCGTGACCGGGGCGGGCAGCGAGTCGGGCCGAAGGAGACTCGCCCACGCGGCGTCGACGCGACCGCCGAGGAGGTCGAAGCCGCCACCCGCGGTCGTGAAGGTGCGCAGGCCGCTGCGCCCGGCCAC
This sequence comes from Microthrixaceae bacterium, assembly GCA_049316905.1. GTDB lineage: Bacteria > Actinomycetota > Acidimicrobiia > Acidimicrobiales > Microtrichaceae > CAIPVR01. Next base: position 15,680 of record JBMOJH010000066.1, read on the forward strand.
CCGTGCGGCGAGCCGCCCGTCGGCCAGATACGTGACCGCACCCAGTGCCGGCAGCCCGAGGCCCACCACGAGCGACGGCCCGATCGGTGCCCGCTCCGGCGCAGCGACGACACCGTCGTCCCCCGACGTGGACCGGCCCGGGCGGGCGACGCGGCCGGCGACCGCGCCGAGGAGCACGCCGCCACCGAGGGCGGCGACGGCGAGCAGGCCCTCGCTGCGCAGCAGCACCGCGGCCACCGATGCCGGCACCAGCGGCACGAGCGCCCACCAGCGGCGGTCGAGCGCTACCGCCAGTGCGGCCACCGCGGTCAGCCCCACCGCGGCTGCGGCGGGACCGTGCGCCATCACGACGTTGGCGTCGAACACGAGCGGTGATCCCACGGCGAGGAGCCAGAGGGTGGGTGTCGCGGCCCGGCGGTCGACGCGCCGGGCGAGGAGGGCGCCGGCGACCGCTGCGACCCACACGCCCAGCACCGACACGGCGAGCAGCCCCGTCACGCCACCGAGCCGCCACGCCGGCAGCAGCAGGAGCGGGTAGGCGGCGTGCTTCGCGTACGGCAGGTAGGCGCCGTCGTCGGCCACGTCGGAGAGCTCGATCGGCGTCAGTCGTCCGGCGGGGTCGAGCTCCGGCGCGGCGTTGGGGATCCACCAGGAACCGCGGTCGAGGTGGTCGACCTGGGCCACCACCACGCCCTCGTCGGTGATGCCCACCCGGTCGGGGCCCGCGAGCGCCGCGAGACCCACGAGGCACAGCAGCGCGAGCAGCGCGTGGACCACGAGGGGCGGGTGCCGCCGTTCGGCCCCGAGCGTCGCGGAATGGTCGGCCCTGCGGTCGCCGGACGTGGACACCGGATCGCGCCGCGTCGCCGCGGGCGCGTCGGTGGGACCCGTCGGCCCGTCGTGCGCGGGCGCGGTCAACGCCACCGGGGGTCCCTGGCCATCGGGTTCCCATCGGCAGGCAGGGGCGGAGGGGTGAGCGGTTGGGGACGACGGGGCGCCGCGCGCCCGCTGCCATACTGGCCGCATGTCCTCCACCACCGGGCAGCTGTTCCGGATCACCACGTTCGGCGAGTCCCACGGGGGCGGCGTCGGCGTGGTGGTGGACGGGTGCCCCCCGCTGCTCGGATTGACCGAGGACGACATCCAGCCCGATCTCGACCGTCGCCGCCCGGGTCAGAGCCGCCTGGTGACCCAGCGCGACGAGGCCGACCGGGTGGAGATCCTCTCGGGCGTCGTCGACGGGCGGACGCTGGGGTCCCCCATCGCCCTGCTGGTCCGCAACCAGGACCACCGCTCCGGGGCCTACGACCACATGGCCGAGCTGTACCGCCCCTCGCACGCCGACTGGTCCACCGAGGCCAAGTACGGGGTGCGGGCGGTGGCGGGCGGCGGGCGGGCCTCGGCCCGCGAGACGATCGGCCGGGTGGCCGCGGCGGCCGTGGCCCGGAAGCTGCTCCGCGAACGGGTCGGGGTGGAGGTGCTCGCGTGGGTGGAGCAGGTCCACGGCATCCGGGCGGAGGTGGACCCGGCCACGGTCACGATCGAACATGTGGAGGCCGACCCGACGCGCTGTCCGGACCCGGTTGCCGCCGCTGCGATCACCGAGGCGATCGAGCAGGCCCGGCGCGACGGCGACTCGCTGGGCGGGATCGTGGGCTGTGTGGCCCGCGGTGTGCCCGCCGGCTGGGGCGAGCCGGTGTTCGACAAGCTGGAGGCCGACCTGGCCAAGGCCGTCATGTCGCTGCCGGCCACCAAGGGCTTCGAGGTCGGCTCCGGGTTCGGCGCCGTGGCCATGACCGGCCGCGAGCACAACGATCCCTTCGTCACCGGCCCCGACGGTCGCCCGCACACCACCAGCAACCACTCCGGCGGGATCCAGGGCGGCATCTCCAACGGTGAGGACGTGGTGTTGCGGGCGGCGTTCAAGCCCACGGCGACGATCAGCTCGGCCCAGCGCACGGTGAACCGCGCGGGTGAGGAGGTCACGCTGGAGGCGAAGGGCCGCCACGACCCCTGCGTGCTGCCGCGGGCAGTGCCGATGGTCGAGGCCGCGGTCCTGCTGGTGCTGGCCGACCACTGGCTGCGCCAGGAGGCGCTCCGGGCCGGCCGCGGGACCGGCGAGAGCTGACGTGACCGACGCGGACCCGGCCGGCGGGCCGGCCACGCCGACGCTCCGCCAGGAGGGCGACGTCTGGGTGCTGCACCTCGGCGACGGGGAGAACCGCTTCCGGCCCGACTGGGTCGGCGCGATCACCGAGCACCTCGACCGGGTCGAGGCACGGCCGGCGCCGCGGGCGCTCGTGACCACCGCCGGCGGGAAGATCTGGAGCAACGGGCTCGACCTCGACTGGATCGGGGAGCACCCCGACGAGGCCGGCCCTTTCCTCGCCGACGTGCACCGGCTGTTCGCGCGGTTCCTCGGGTCGTCGGTGCCGACCGTCGCGGCCATCGGTGGGCACGCCTTCGCGGCGGGCGCCATGCTCGCCACCGCCCACGACGACCTGGTCATGCGGGCCGACCGCGGGTACTTCTGCGTGCCAGAGGTCGACCTGGGTCTGCCGTTCACCGAGGGGATGAACGCGCTGCTCCAGTCGCGGTGGTCGAAGCGCACCGCCCACGAGGCCATGACCACCGGGCGGCGCTACGGCGGGGAGGAGGCGCTCGCCGCCGGGATCGTCCAGGAGGCCGTGCCGGCCGACGAGGTCCTGACGCGTGCGTTCGAACGGGCGACCCGTCTGGCCGGAAAGGACCCGGCCACGTTCCGGGCCATCAAGCAGCGCCTGTACTCGCACGCCCTTTCGGTGCTCGACCCGGACTGAGCCGAAGTCGCCGGCCGGGAGCAGATCCGGAGGACGGCACGCCATGGCCCGCTTCCGCGGAAGCGGCCGGGACGGCATGAGCGGCCCATATCCGGCGTTCTGGGGCACCCGGCCAGTCGTGCTCTCACGCGCCCAGATCGAGGTGC
>JBMOJH010000067.1:0-18490 GCA_049316905.1 Microthrixaceae bacterium
CGGAGCGGAACGCGTCCATCTCCGCGCGCATCTCGGAGCGGAACGCGTCCATCTCGGAACGGAGGATGGTGAGGTCGCCGCGGGTGGCGAGCTCGTCCGCGTCGCGGGCGGGGAACTGCGACAGCATCTCGGCGACCGCCTCCTCGTCCTCGATGATCGCGGCGAGCCCTCGGTAGAGGGCTGCCCGACTGCGTTCGGTCAGGGCCATGGCGCATCCCGTCGTGAGCCCGGTACGCGAGCGGCGCGTGCCGGGAGGTGCGAGGGAAGCGAGGTCAGCGTACCGCCCGGCGCCGACGTCGGGGGTCGCCGGTAGCATCGCCCGCGCCGTGACCGATCCGTCCCCGCCCCCACCCGTCGGAGCCGAGGCGGCCGCGCTCGCCGAGCAGGTCCTCGCCGTCGAGGTCGCCCACGTGGAGGGGGCCCTGCACCGTGGCGCGGGTGGGACGGCCCACCTCCCGGTGCTGGCGGTGGGCCTGGCGGCGTCGCCGGGAACCGGGAGCGGTCCGCTCGTCACCTCGGTGGGTGCGGCCCTCGACGCGTTCGACCGGGGCGAGGATCCGGTGCTGGTCGCGGAGCAGACCAGTCCGGCCGACGAGCCGGCCATGCGGGTCGCCGCCGCGGTCGTCACGGCCCGCGGGGGCCTCGCCAGCCACGCCGCGGTCGTGGCCCGGGGATGGGGCCTGCCCGCCGTCTGTGGTGCCGAGACCATCTCGGTCGACGGCGACGGGATCCGGGTGGGTGACCGGCGCGTGGCCGAGGGGGAGTGGCTCACCGTCGACGGCTCATCGGGCGAGATCCGCCTGGGTGCAGCCGGGTCCGGTGGAGCGCCCGGTGGGCTCGACGGGCAGCTCCTCGCCGCGCTGGACGCCGCCGACCGGCTGGCCGCGGGCCGTCCGGCGGTCTGGGCCAACGCCGACACCGCGGACGACGCCCGCCGCGCCCGCGAGCTGGGCGCCCGCGGCATCGGCCTGTGCCGCACCGAGCACCAGTTCCTCGGTGACCGCCTGCCGCTGCTGCAGGAGGTGCTGCTCCGCGGTCCGGAGGCCACCGACGCCACGGCCGAGCTCGAACGACTCCAGCGCTCGGACGCCGCCGCGCTCCTCGAGGCGATGGACGGCCTGCCGGTGACCTTCCGCCTCCTCGACCCGCCGTTGCACGAGTTCCTGCCGCGCCACGGCGACGCGTCGGCCGACCCGGCGTTGTTGGCGTTGGCGGACCTGTGGCGCGAGGAGAACCCCATGCTCGGCGTCCGGGGCGTCCGCCTGGCGGTCCTCCGTCCGGATCTGCTCGCGCTGCAGGTGCGGTCCCTGGCCGGTGCGGCGGCCGACCGACGGGCGGCCGGTGGCCGACCGGTCCCACGCCTGCTCGTGCCGATGGTCGCCCACCCGGGGGAGATGGACCTCGTCGCCGAGGCGGTCCGGTTCGTGCCGGGGGCGGAGGGGATCGAGCTCGGCGCGATGGTCGAGACGCCGGCGGCCGCGTTGCGGGTCGGCGAGCTGCGGGCCGGCTTCCTCAGTCTCGGCACCAACGACCTGACCCAGCTCACGCTCGGTGAGAGCCGCGACGACGTGGAGGCCCGGCTGCTCGGCCCCTACCGGGAGGCGGGCATCCTGTCGGCGAGTCCGTTCGAGTCGCTCGATCCCGCGGTGGTGGAGCTCGTGGGGCTCACCGTCGAGCGCGCCGGGGGCCGGCCGGTCGGCATCTGCGGGGAGCAGGCGGCGGACCCGGCCTCGTTGGCGGCCTGCCGGGCCGCCGGTGTGGGCACCGTCTCGTGCTCGCCCTTCCGCGTGCCGGTGGCCCGGCTGCTCGCCGGTCGGGCGGCCGCCGCCGAGCTGAGGGGCACCGTCTGATGGGCCGCCGTCGATGATCGGTCGAGTGCGGACGGGCGGTCGCTGATGGGGATCGTCGACGAGGACATCGCGCGCGTCAGGGAGCAGACCGACATCGTGGCGATCATCTCCCAGTACACGTCGCTCAAGCGGGTGGGCCAACGGTGGAGCGGGCTCTGCCCCTTCCACGCCGAGAAGTCCCCGAGCTTCTCGGTGAACGCGGCGGACGGCCTCTACCACTGCTTCGGTTGCAAGGCGTCGGGTGACGCCATCACGTTCGTGCGCGAGATCGAGCACCTCGACTTCCCCGGGGCGGTCGAGTACCTCGCCGGCAAGGCCGGCATCGCGTTGCGGTACACCGACGCGGAGGAGGGCGAGGGGCGCAAGCGACGGGGACGCCTCCTCGACCTCGCCGATCGTGCGGCGGACTGGTACCACGAGCGGCTGCGGACGTCCCCCGACGCGGCGGCCGCCCGGCGCTACCTCCGGTCGCGTGGCTTCGACGGGGAGGAGGTGGCCCGCTACCGCCTGGGCTGGGCGCCCGACGGATGGGACCTGCTCACGCGCGCGCTGCGGGCACCGCAGGCCGACATGGAGGCCGTCGGGCTGGGATTCGTCAACCGGGCGGGGCGCCCCCAGGACTTCTTCCGGGCCCGCATCCTCTTCCCGATCACCGACGAGCGGGGTCGGGTGATCGGCTTCGGCGGCCGGAAGCTGCCCGACACCGACGGGCCGAAGTACCAGAACAGCCGTGACAACGAGCTCTACAACAAGTCCAAGGCGCTCTACGGGCTGTCCGAGGCGAAGGCCGACGTGGTGGCCCACAACGAGGTGGTCATCTGCGAGGGCTACACCGACGTGATCGGTTTCGACCGCGCCGGGGTGCCCCGTGCGGTGGCCACCTGTGGCACCGCGCTCACCGAGGACCACGTGAAGGTGCTCAAGCGCTTCACCCGTCGGCTGGTCCTCGCCTACGACGCGGACGAGGCCGGCCAGTCGGCGGCGGAGCGGGTCTACGCATGGGAGCAGGCCCACGAGGTGCAGGTGTCGGTGGTCGCGCTGCCGCCCGGAGCGGATCCCGACGAGCTGGCCCGCGAGGACCCCGCCGCGCTGCAACGGGCGGTGGCCGAGGCCCGGCCGTTCCTCGAGTTCCGGGTCGACCGCGTCCTGCGCACCGCAGACCTGTCCACCCCCGAGGGGCGTACCCGAGCGGCCGAGGCGGCGCTCGAGGTGGTGGCCGAGCACCCGAACGATCTGGTGCGCGACCAGTACGTGATGGACCTCGCGGACCGCTGCCGGATCGACGCGTCCCGCCTCCGGGTCCGCCTCGAGGAGGTGCGCCGGGCGCCGCGTCGGCCGCCGGAGGAGCGCCGGGCCCGACCCGCGGCGGAACCCGACGGCCCGGCACGGGGCGCCACACCCACCCTGCCCCCGCTGCCCGAGGGGGTGGAACGCGAGGCGCTGCGGCTGCGGGTGCACCACCCGGAGCTCGCGGCCGCGTTCCTCGAGCCGGGGATGTTCACCCACCCCACCGCGCGCGCTGCGCTCGAGGCGCTCGACGCCCACCCGTCGCCGGCGGAGGCGATCGAGGAGTCGCCGCGGCCGGTCGCCGAGCTCCTGGCCCGGCTGGCCGTGGAGACCCACGAGGCCGCACCGGTCGACGTGCTCGCCCGCTTCGCGAGCGAGTTGGGCCGGCGCGCCATGACCGACATGGAGGCCGAGGCGAGGGCGTCGGCGGACCCGCTGGCCTACGCGGAGGCCATCAGCTGGCTCAAGGTGACGTTGGACCACCTGCGACGGCCCAACGTCGAGGTGGAATCCGTGGAGCAGTTGCTAGCCTTCCTGCGGGAACGGGAACCACACGACGAATGGCAGGGGTGAGGCTCGGTGTCGATCTGGCAGGCAGTGCCCGACGGTGAGATCGAGCAGTTGCAGCGCCGGGCCGACGAGCACGCCGGGGTCCTGCAGCTCGACGACGCCCTCAGTGCCCTCCAGGTCGTGATGACCGACGAGGTCGTCGACCAGACCCGCGAGTTCTGGGCGTCGCGGCAGGTCACGCTGCAGGTCGACGTGGAGCCGGAGGAGGACCCCGCGGCCGACCTCGCCGAGTTCGCCGGCGAGGCGGAGGACGTGGATGCGATCAGCCCGGCCGAGCGTCGGGCCGCGGCCCGGACGCCGCGTCGCAAGGCCCGTCCGGTCACCGCGCCCGGTGCCGGCGGCACCAACGACCCGGTCCGCATGTACCTGCGCGAGATCGGTGCGGTCCCGCTCCTCACCGGGCCGGAGGAGGTGGAACTCGCGAAGCGGATCGAGGCGGGCGTGGCCGCCGAGGACCGCCTCGCCGACCTGAACGCCTCCGGCGAGATCAGCACCCTCGATCCCGTGGAGAAGGCCCGCCTGAACCGCACCAAGCGCGACGGCGAGGCCGCGAAGTCCGACCTGACCCGCGCCAACCTGCGTCTCGTCGTGTCGATCGCGAAGCGCTACCTGGGCCGGGGGATGCAGATCCTCGACCTGATCCAGGAGGGCAATCTCGGCCTGATGCGTGCGGTCGAGAAGTTCGACTACACGAAGGGCTTCAAGTTCTCGACCTACGCCACCTGGTGGATCCGCCAGGCGATCACCCGGGCGATCGCGGACCAGGCGCGCACGATCCGCATCCCGGTGCACATGGTCGAGTCCATGAACAAGGTCCACCGCCAGCAGCGCCAGATGATCCAGGAGCTCAACCGCGAGCCCACCGTGGAGGAGCTGGCCGCCAAAGTGGAGATGAAGCCGGAGAAGGTCCGCGAGATCCTGCGGATCGCCCAGGACCCGCTGTCGCTCGACTCGCCCGTCGGTGACGAGGACGACAGCTTCCTCGCCGACTTCATCGAGGACCAGCACGCCGTGGCCCCCGCGGACGTGGCCACCGCCCATTCGCTCAGCGAGCAGATCATGTCGGCCCTCGACGAGCTGTCCGACCGCGAGAAGCAGGTGGTGCGGCTCCGCTTCGGCCTCGACGGTGACCAGCCGCAGACGCTCGAGGAGGTCGGCCGGCAGTTCGGCGTGACCCGCGAGCGGATCCGCCAGATCGAGTCGAAGACCCTCGCCAAGCTGCGCCACCCGCAGCGGCGCCAGAAGCTCGAGGACTACCTCAAGGCCGACTGAGCCGGCCGCCGGATCCGCTTTCGCGGTCCTCCGGCGCGGCCGCTAACCTGCCGCCGTCGCCCCTCGGGGTCGGCACCTTCCGGGGTAGCTCAGTTGGCAGAGCAACTGACTGTTAATCAGTGGGTCGTGGGTTCGAGCCCCACCCCCGGAGCCACATCGACCGCCGGGACCGGGAGACGGTCCGGCGGCTCGGTCGTCCGGTCGCCCGACCCTGAAATCTCAACGCCGCTGCCCTTCGCGTCGAAGGGATGGGGTGCGGAACGGGCCAGGGGATCGAGCGGGCGAACTCGCCCTCGCCGCGGCCCGGGGACTCCCCGATGCCGTGGTCGTGATCGACGGCGACGCGAACGTCGTCTGGGGCAACCGCGTCGCGGAGCGCCTGTTCGGTCGGTCGCTGGACGAGAGCGTCGGGATGTGTGGCCTCGACCTGATCCACCCCGACGACGTCGCCGTGGCGCTGTCGTCGATCGGCACCGTGCAGGGCGTCGAGGTGGGCAGTCCGATCGAGCTCCGGGTGGCGGCGAGCGACGGCTGGCGGCTGGTGGAGCTGATCGGTGCGCCATCAGGGGAGCACATCGTGCTCAGCCTGCGCGACCTGACCGAGCGCCGCCGCTGGGAGGTGGCGAGCGAGGGCGACCGGCTCCGGGCGATCCTCCAGAACACCTCCACGGTCCTGCTCCTGACCGACGGCGACGGGGTGGTGCTCACGTCCTCGGCCGCGCTGACCCGCGTGCTGGGCCATGACCAGAGCCTGATCGAGGGCCGATCGCTCGCCGACCTGGTCGAGCCGACGCAGGCAGAGGCGCTCCGTCTCGCCTACGGGCGCCTGCGCGGCGGTGGCACCCGGGCCATGGTCGAGGTGGGCTTCCGGGCCGCGGACGGCAGGTCGATCCCGATGTCCGTGCAGCTCGCCAACCTGCTCGATGACCCGACCACGCCCGGCGTGGTGGTCACGCTGCACGACATCAGCGAGCGCTCGCGGGCCGATGAGGATCTGCGGCGGGCCACCTCGCTGCTGTCCGCGACGCTCGACGCCACCGCCGAGGGCGTGCTCGTGGTGGACCTCGAAGGTCGGATCACGAACTTCAACGAGCGCCTCGTGGAGATGTTCCGACTCGATGTGGAGTTCCTCGGCATCCCCGACGGCGAGCGGACGCTGCGCCACGTGGTCGGCCACCTCCGCGACCCGGAGGAGTTCCTCGCCCGGGTCATCGAGCTTGCCCGCGACCCGGGTGCCGAGAGCCACGAGGTCGTCGAGTTCGGCGACGGCCGGGTGGTGGAGCGCGACTCGCGCCCGCAGCGGCTCGACGGCGAGGTGATCGGACGCGTCTGGAGCTTCCGGGACATCACGACCCACCGGATGCTGCAGAAGGAACTGGCCCGCCAGGCGTTCCACGACCCGCTGACGGGACTCGCCAACTCGGCCCTCTTCCGCGACCGGGTCAGCGCGGCGGTCGAGTCGTTGCGCGGCAACCGCGCCCGCCTCTCGGTCCTGTTCGTGGACCTCGACGACTTCAAGACCGTCAACGACAGTCTCGGTCATTCCGTGGGTGACGAGCTGCTGATCGCCGTTGCGGACCGCCTCTCGAACTGCGTGCGCGGCCGCGACACCGTCGCCCGCCTCGGCGGCGACGAGTTCGCGGTGCTCGTGGAGAGCCTCCCCGGGGAGCGGCACGCCCGGGAGATCGCGGCGCGGATCCTGTCGGTCCTGGCCCGGCCGGTGGTGGTGGGCAGCCACTCGGTGGTCACCAACGCCAGCATCGGGATCGTCTACGGCCGTGCCGGACAGACAGCGGACGAACTCCTCCGCAACGCGGATCTCGCCATGTACGAGGCGAAGCGCGCCGGCCGCGGGCGCTTCGAGATCTACGCGGCGGGGATGCACGACGCCGCACTGCGTCGGCTGGAGGTCGACTCGGTGCTGCGCGGGGCGGCCGCCCGCGGCGAGCTGGAGGTGGAGTACCAGCCGGTGGTGGATGGTGCGACCGGCCGCATCGACCTGTTCGAGGCGCTGGTCCGCTGGCGTCACCCCGAGCGCGGGCTGCTGCTGCCCCAGGACTTCATCCCGTTGGCCGAGCAGTCGGCGGTCATCGACGAGGTCGGCCGGTTCGTCCTGGAGACCGCATGCGAGCAGGCACGCGAGTGGGTCGACCTGGCCGGGACCGGACGCGCGCCAGCGGTGTCGGTGAACCTGTCGCCCCGCCAGTTGCTCGACGACCGACTCCCCGCGGACGTGGCCGGACTGCTCCACCGGGTCGGCCTGGAACCCGGGCGCCTCGTGCTGGAGATCACCGAGGGCGCGCTGATGCTCGACCCGGAGGCGGCGATCGACCAGCTCCGGCGACTGCGCGATCTCGGGGTGCGCCTCGCGGTGGACGACTTCGGCATGGGCTACTCGTCGCTCGCGTACCTGCAGCGGTTCCCCATCCACACGGTGAAGATCGACCGCCAGTTCGTGACCCAGGTCCACGACCACGCCGGCACCGCCCTCGTCCGCGCCGTGGTGGACCTCGCCCGGGCGCTCGGCCTCGACGCCGTCGCCGAGGGGGTCGAGGATCTCGCGACGCTCGATGCCCTGCGGGCGCTCGGCTGCGACCGGATGCAGGGCTACCTGTTCGCGCGCCCCATGGATGCCCGTTCGGCTCGGGAGCTGATCGCCGCCGGTAGTGTGATCCGGCCATGCCCCGCCCCCAACCCCTGAGCGCCGCTCCCGGCGCCGGTCCGGTCCGTCACCCCGACGACCTCGTCGTCGCCCTCCTCGCCGCCGGCGTCCTCGCGGGGACGACCCGCGCGGCCGGCCGGGACGTCGGGCCCGGCGAGCGCCGGGTGTTCGAGGTCGTCAACCGGTACCCCTCCTGGCTGGAGTACCTGACCTGGCTCCCGATGCAGCTCGGTTCGCTCTGGGGGCCGTTCGCCGTCGGGGCCGTGGCGTGGTGGCGCCTCCGCTCCTGGCGCGCCGCGGTCGGTGCCGTGGCCTGCGGTGTCCTGGCGTGGCAGCTCGCGAAGGCCGTGAAGGCGGTGGTCGAGCGGGGTCGGCCCCTCGACGAGCTCGACGACGTCGTGCGTCGCCTCGGTACCCCGCGCGAGGGACTCGGGTTCGTGTCCGGCCACGCCGCCGTGAGCGCGGCGATCGCCACCACGATGTCGCCCTACCTGTCGCGTCCGGGCCGCGCCGGCATGATGCTCGCCGCCGCGGCGGTCGGCACCGCCCGGATCCACGTGGCCGCCCACCTGCCGCTCGATGTGGTGGGGGGCGCGGCGCTGGGTGTGGTGGTGGGCGAGGTGTGGCGCTTCGCCGTGGGGATCGACCCGGCCGCGGGAGCGGTCGAACAGGACGAGGGGGCCGTGGATGCATGAGGTGATCGGATCGGGTGCGGTCCTCGGTGAGCTGACGCCGGTGCTCTGGGTGCCACTGGCCGCGGTGGTGGCCGTCATCACGACCTTCGTCGGGGCCCGGCTGCTGGGTGTGCGCCGGGGATGGGTGAAGGTCCTCATCGCCGGCGTGGTCGGGTGGGGCGCCGCGCTGGTGGTGGCCGCGGCGATGTCGGACTGGGTGTGGCGGTCCGACGGCCTGCTCGCCACCACGATCGTGCTCGGCATCCCGCTGACGATGGTCGTCATGCTCGGCCTCGACCTGATCGCCCGGCCGGGCACCCTGGCCCGTGGCGACCGTGCCGGGCTGGTGAGCGCGCCGCGCCCGGTGGCCCAGCTGAAGTCCCGCATCGAGCCGTTCACCCGCTACCGGGAACTGCTCGAGATCCTGCGGCGCCACCAGCTCGTGGGGAAGGTCCGGGGCGAGGCCGACGCGGACGACGGCGAGCTCGCCCCGCCCGCGGTCCGGCTGCGCGAGGCGCTCGAGGAGGCGGGCGGGGTCTACGTGAAGCTCGGCCAGATCGCGGCCACGCGGATCGACCTCCTGCCCCCCTCGGTGTGCGAGGAGCTCGGTCGGCTGCAGAGCCGGTCCATGCCGATCCCGGCCGACGACGTGCGGGCCGTGCTCGAGGCGGAGTACGGCCGGCCGGTGGAGGAGGTGTTCGCCTCCTTCGAATGGGAGCCCCTCGCGGCGGCGTCCATCGGCCAGACGCACACCGCGGAGCTCCTGACGGGTGAGTCGGTGGTCGTCAAGGTCCAGCGCCCCGGGATCGGCGCCACGATCGAACGCGACCTCGCCGCGTTGAACCAGCTCGCCCGGCTCGCCGAACGGCGGACGGTCGTCGGGCGCGATCTCCGCGTGAGCCGCCTCGCCGAGGAGTTCGGCCGCAGCCTCCGCTCCGAGCTCGATTTCCGCGACGAGGCGATCGCCACCCGGGCCATGCACGACCTCGTGGGCGACGGGCGGCTCGTCCGCGTGCCGAACGTGTACCCGGAGCTCAGCACCCGCCGCGCGATGGTGCAGGAACGGCTCCTCGGCGTGCCGCTCAGCGAACTGCCCGAGGACGCGGACGTCGACCGCCAGGCGCTCGCCCGCGAGTTCCTCTCCGTGAACATCGGCCACATCCTCGAGGACGGGATGTTCCACGCGGATCCCCACCCCGGGAACCTCATGGTCCTCGACGACGGCGGACTCGGGATGATCGACTTCGGTGCCACCGGGCGCCTGGACTCGATCCAGCAGCAGGCCGTGGTCGACATGCTCATCGCGCTGGTCAAGCGCGACGCCTCGATGCTCCGCGACGGAGTGGAGCGGGTGGCGGACGTGGGCGCCCACGTCAGTCGCGACAAGCTCGACCGGTCGCTTGCGCGCCTCCTCGCGGAGAATGTCGGGGCCGGCGGTTCCGTGAGCGTCCGGGCGCTGGCGGACCTCGTGCCCCTCCTCGGCGAGTTCGACATCACCCTGCCGGGCGACCTCGTGGTCCTGATGCGGGCGCTCGTCACCCTCGACGGCACCCTCGGCGTGCTCAGCCCCGGTTTCTCGGTGGTCGCCGCAGGGAAGGAGCTCGCCCAGGAGGCGGCGCAGGAGCAGGCCGGGGATCCGAACGAGATGCTCCAGCAGGCGCTGATCGACGAGCTGCCGGTCCTCCGTCGCCTCCCAGCGGATGTGGGTCGGACGCTCGCCATGGCCTCCCGCGGCGCGTTGCAGTTCCGGCAGGTGGCGGCCGAGGACGAGGACCGCTTCGCCCGCACGATGTGGAACCGGGCGCTGCTCGCTGCGGTCGGCGGGGTGATCGCCCTGGTCTCGGTGCTGATGATGGGCCTCGATGTGGGCCCGACGCTCGGTGGCGACACCCGTCTCGTGGTGGTCATGGGCGCGGGCGGCGTGTTCTTCGGGTCGGTGCTGCTGCTGCGTGTGGTGGCCGCTGTGGTCCGCGACGGCACCGTCTGAACGGGAACGGCCCGCCGCTACGCTCCCGGCGGGCCGGTAGCTCAGTGGTCAGAGCAGGCGACTCATAATCGCTCGGTCCCGGGTTCGATCCCCGGCCGGCCCACGAAGGACCCGAACTCCGGTCATTGCTGGTCCCGTCGAACCTCCAGGGCGTCGGCGTCGACGAGGTCCTGCGGCCGGCCCGCGGCCCGCTTGTTCGCAATCAGGTCCGGCAACGAGATGAAGCCTGCGTCGACGCCCCCGACATCGAGTATCACCCGGTTCGCCCAGCAGTCCTCGAAGGCGACACCGGTCACCGAGGTCAGCAGATCGATGCGCAGCGGCGGGTAGCCCAGCTGTACGACGATGTCCGGCTCCGTGAAGTCGGCGGCGGTCAGTCCGACCGAACCCATTCCGAAGTCGTCGAGCGCCAGAACCAGTCGCTCGGCGTTCTGGGGATCGATGAGCACCCACACGTCCAGGTCCTTGGTGGCTCGCGGGTGGCCGTGTGCGGCGACCGCGTATCCGCCGACGATCAGGAACCGGACCTCACGCCTATCGCAGCACTCGATGAACTCGACGAAGTCCGGGCTGAGGAACTTCATTCGCGCACTCCAGGCTGAGCTCGGTCGCCATCGCCAGGCGCTCCTGGGCGGGTCGAGTGCGCCAGTACTCGACCCACGAGTCATCGGGGTCGCCGAGACGTCGCTTGGTGGCGACGGCGGCGATCTGCTGCATCCACCCAGCCTACCGACGCCAGCTTCTCCGACGGATCGCATCCAACATTCCATCCAACAAACTCAGGCCTATGGCCTGTCACCCGGCAGCACGCGCCGGGTCGGCCCATGGACTCTGCCGACCTGGCCGGACCTCGGAGGCCCGCCCGGACGGTTCGAATCCGACTCATCATCGCTCGGTCCCGGGTTCGATCCCCGGCCGGCCCACGACCCGTTGATCTAGAGCACGACGAAGACCGCAGCGAACACCAGACACGCCGTGCCGATGGCGGCCATGTTGCCCGAGTGCGCCCGTTCGACGGTCGTCCGGCCGGCGAGCTGGAGGGCACAGGCGGCCACGAGCGACAGGATGCCGACGGTGAACAGGGCGATTGACCACGCCATGTGGACGAGACTACGGAAGCTCTGATCCGGGGTCACTGGGGACTGGTCCCCGGTCCGATGGGTCCTGCGGCCCACTCGACGGTCCACGGGTGGATCCGGCGCCGCCCGTTACCCTCGCCCCGTGGGAGCGCCGGCCGGGAACGCCACGAGGGGGCTCGTCGGGCGGGGCGGCGAGCAGTTCCGCACCTGGCGTCGGACGACCTTCGGTCCCGCGTCCGAGCACCCGCTGCGCCGCCGCACGAGCGACGCGGTGGCCCTCGTGCTGTGTGTGGCCTACCTCGTGTGGGCGGTGCCCCGCCACGACGACGTGTCCGCCGCCGCCGAGGCGCTCGCGTCCGCCTTCCGGGCGTTGCCCGACGGATTCAACGATCTTGTGGGCGGGATCTACCGGCTGGGTTCCTTGTGGGCGGCAGGGCTGGTGGTGGTGGCGGCGCTCGTGGTCCGCCGCCTCCGCCTCGCCCGCGACCTCGCGGTGGCCGGGGCCGCGGCGTGGCTGCTGGCCAGGCTCATCGGCGAGCTGACCTCGCGCGCCGGTGACGTATCGGGCGCGGTGTCGGCCAGCGTGCAGGTCGGGAGCGCCACGCCGACGTTCCCCTCCGTGCGACTGGCGGTGGTGGTGGCCGTGATCCGCACGGCCGCCCCGTACCTGACGCGGTCGTGGCGGCGGGTCGGTGCCGGCCTCGTCGTCGTGACGGCGCTCGGTGCGCTGTACCTGGGTGCGGCCCTCCCGAACGCGGTGGTGGCGGGGATGGTGCTCGGGTGGGCGGTGGCCGCCGCGGTGCACCTGGTGGCGGGCTCGCCGGGCGGGCGCCCGACCGTCCCGCAGGTGGTGGAGGCCCTCGACGAGCTCGGCCTCCCCGTCCACGACGCCCGCTGGGAGGACGACCGCCCGCACGAGCTGTCGAGGCTGGCCGCCACCGACGACTCGGGGCCGGTGCTCGTCCGGGTCCTCGGGCGCGACGAGGCCGACGCGCAACTCCTCAGCCGGGCCTGGCACCGGCTGGCGTATCGCTCGACGCCGGGTCGGCTCCACGTGTCGCGCATCGAGGAGGTGGAGCACCAGGGGTATGTGCTGCTCCGCGCCCAGCGGGCCGGGGTCCGGGTGCCTGAGCTGCTCGTCACCGGCACGGCCGGACCGGGAGCGGCCGTGTACGCCGAGCGCGTCGTGCCCGGCCGTCCGCTGTCCGCGATGTCGCCCGAGGAGATCACCGAGGACCTGCTCGAGGCCGTGTGGCGGCAGGTGGCGCTCCTGCACGCGGGCGGGATCGGGCACTTGTCCCTCACCGCCGACCGGGTGGTGATCGCCCCCGACGGGCCCGCCCTGGTCGGCTTCGAGCGCGGGGTCGCGTCGGATCCCCGGAGTGACCGCCTCACGGACGTGGCGGTGCTCCTGATCAGCACCGCCGAGCTCGTCGGCGCCGACCGGGCGGTGGCCGCGGCGGCGTTCGGCATGGGTCGCGACGTGCTCCTCGACGCGCTGCCCCTCGTGCAGACGGCGGTGCTGCCCACGTCGGCCCGGGCCACGGGACGGTCCGGCCGCAAGGAACAGGCGCAGCGGATCGGGTCGCTGCGGACCGTGCTCGCCCACGCGCTCGACACCGAGCCGCCACACCTCACCGAGCTCCACCGGCTCTCGGGGTCCACGATCCTGATGATCGTCGGCACCTTCCTCGGGGTCGCGGCGCTGCTGAGCCAGGTCGGCGACCCCGCCACGCTCTGGGACACGATGGCGGCCGCCGACTGGTCGTGGATCGCCCTCGCCATCGCCGTGTCGCTCAGCACGAACGTGGCAACCGCGGTGGCGTTGATGGGCAGCGTGCCGATCCGGATCCCGCTCGCCCGCACCACCGAGCTGCAGCTCTCCCTCACCTTCGCGAACCTGGCCGTGCCCACAGTGGGGGGCCTGGCGGCGCAGATCCGCTACCTGCAGAAGCGGGGTGTGGACCTGGCCGCCGCGGTCACCGCCGGCGGGGTGATCTCCGGGGTGGCCAACGTGACGGTCACGAGTGCGGTGTGCCTCGTGGCGCTGCTGCTCTCGCCGGCGAAGCTCGACCTGACCGCCACCTCGGCGGACTCGCTCCTGGGCGTGCTGGAGATCGCGGCGATCGTGCTCGGCGTCGTGTCGGCCGTGGTGTTCGGGATCCCGGCAATTCGGGAGCGGGTCCTGCGGCCGTTGCGCTCCGGCTGGCGGACCGTCACCTCCGTGCTCCGATCGCCCCGCCAGGTCACCCAGCTGGTGCTCGGATGGGCCGGCAACGCGCTCCTCTACGCGCTGGTGCTCTACTGCTGCGTCGCGGCGTTCGGCCCGGCGGTGAACTTCTGGACCGTGGTGCTCATCAACACCGGGGTGTCCACGCTGGCCTTCGCGGTGCCGGTGCCGGGCGGCGCCACCGCCGTCAGCTCCGTGGGTGTGGCCGGTGCTCTCACCGCGGTGGGCGTCTCGCAGGACGTCGCCGTCGCGGCATCGCTCGCCTACCAGGTCACGGCCACGTTCATCCCGGCGGTGCCCGGCTGGTTCGCCTTCCGGAACCTGCTCGCCCGCGACGACCTCTGAACCGCCACGACCTCTGAACCGCGACGACCTCTGGACCTGTGACCCCGCCGCCGCGATCGGCGGCGGGGCGACGTTGCTACTGCAGGCTGCCCCGGAGAATGCTCTTGCCGGAGTGGTTGTTGTCGCCGTCGTTGATCTCCTCGGAGATGTCGACGACCGGGAACTTGGTCGTCGACATGCCCGCCGGGAGCCGCACGTCGATCACGCCGGAGCGGTCCTCGAACTTCGTGAGGGACTGCGGGTCCTTGCCGTCCGGCGTGAGGAGCCACAGCTCGAAGAAGTCCGCCCGCTCGGCCGCCGAGAGGCCCGACACGTCCACCCGGAGGTGCATCCCGTCGGATTCCTTGACGAGCTCGGCGGTGCCGGTGCCGCCACCGGCGAGGAGCTCGAGGTCGGTGGAGGCGACGAGTTCGTTGCCGCCCTGGCGGTTGAGGGTCACGCCGACCACGCCCACGACGAGGAGCACCACGGCGGCGGCGGCCGCCATGATGCGCGGTGCACGCCGGCGGGACGCCAGGTCGACCACCTCGGCCCCGCCGGAGGCGGGCGCCGGGGCATGGGCGGAGGTGATGGAGCCGGAGTTGGAGTCCGAGAGCTCGGCGCTGATCCGGTTCCACAATTCGGTGGGCGGATCGTGGCGGGCGCGGTCCTCATCGGAGATCGAGCGGCCCAGGGCCACCACGCGCCGGTCCATCTGGAGCAGCGAACGGTCGCGCGGGTCGGCCGGTTCCACGGCCGGTTCGCCGTCCCGCGCCAGGGCGGAGGCGGCCAGGTCGTCAGGATCGAACCGCATCGAAGCCCTCCAGATGCCTGCGCAGCCGCTCCAGGCCGCGTCGGATGTCACTCTTCACCGTACCCAGCGGCTGCTGGGTCCGTTCTGCGATCTCGGTGTGGGTGAGGTCCTCGAAGAACGCGAGTTCCACCATGTGTCGTGCCCGTTCCGGTAGTTGCTGTAGTGCGTCGGTGAGGAGCATCCGGAGGGCCATGTCCTCCAGTTCGCCGCTGGGTGCGCCTTGTTCCGCCGCCAGTTCGTCCACCGGGTCTGGGCGGCGCGCCCTCGCCCTGGTGGCGTCGATGGCCTTGAAACGGGCGATGCCCATCAGCCAACCGGTGAGTGAGCCCGATTCGGGCCGGTACCGGTCCCGACTCCGCCACGCCGCCAGGAACACCTCCTGGGTGACGTCCGCTGCGAGGTCGGGTCCGACGACGCGCCGGCAGTAGCTGTGCACGAGGCGCGACTGCGCGTCGTACAACGCCTTGAGCGCCCGGTCGTCGCCGGCCATGAAGCCGGCGACGATCTGCTCCTCGGCCCCTTCCGCCGTCCGATCCACGGCCGCAATGTAGCGAGGCTCGGAGAGAGGTTCGGTTCGGGCCCCTGTGAGGGGAGGGCTACTCATGACGGCTGTAACCAGCGTGGCCATGGACTCCTTCCGGATGATCTCGATTGTCATCGAGTTCTTCGGGAGTTCACGATCCCGCGGATGCACCCACTCCGCGTGGCGAGCTCAGGGCTCTCCGTCGAGCCACGACGGGGCGGCGTCGAGCAGGAAGCGACTCACCTCGAGACACCGCTCGAGCGTGTCGCAGAGGAGCTCCTCGCCCATGTAGACGGCGCTGAGCCCCACCTCCACCCGGGCGACCACCGTCAGGGTGCGCTCGGAGGGGTCGGTGACGGTGGGGAACGAGTCGACCGCGGAGACCTCGAGCGGGAGGTCCGGTCCGCCGATGCCGGCCAGTTCGGTGGCGAGCAGCAGCAGGTCGGGGCAGTGGGGGAGCGGCGGCAGCGACCACGTGAAGGTCATCGGGAGGCTCAGCCGGTCCTCCGGGGTCTCGCCCTCGGGCAGGTCCACGACCTGGTCCTCGAAGGCGAGCACCGTCCGGGGGTCGACCTCGACCGCGAGGTGGAACTCGAGCGGCCCGCCGCACGCCTCCTCGGGGTGGAGGTCCACCTCCCAGGCCTGGCGCATGGAGTAGGTCTCCACGAAGTGCCGCTCGTCGTGGATGTGGAAGCCGTGGTCCGCCGCGTGGTTCTTGAGGTCGGCCACGAAGCCGGCCACATCGATGACTGCCATCCCCACCAGCCTGCCAGCATCCCCACTCGGAGGGGAACCGCGGGCGGCCACGACGTGCCGGACCCTCGCTGGTCCGCGGGGATCTCCCGGTACCCTCGCCGGATGACCCGGTCGCTCACCGACGTGGCGCTGCTCGAACTGCTGCGGGCCACGGCGGACGCCGTGGGCGCCGCGCTGGATCGGGACCGACTCGCGGGTGGTGCCTTCCGCGACAAGGGCGGGCGACCCGGCCAGTACCGGATCGACCTGGTGGCCGACGACGCCGCGTTGGCGGTCCTGCGGACGGCGGGCGTGGGCATCCTCTCGGAGGAGTCGGGGCTCGAGGACCGGGGGAGCGGCGTGGTGGTCGTGGTCGACCCCGTGGACGGGTCCACCAACGCGTCGCGGGGCCTGCCCTGGTACGCCACCAGCCTGTGCGCGGTCGTGGACGGCGATCCCCGGGTCGCACTGGTGCGCAACCTCGCGACGGGCACCACCTGGGAGGCCCGGCGCGGCGGTGGGGCGACCCGTGACGGTGAGCCCGTCCGCACCTCGGCCGTGACCCGGCCCGGGGACGCCGTGATGGTGCTCAACGGCTACGCCGGGGCGCATGCCGGTTGGCGCCAGTACCGGGCGCTCGGCGCGACCGCCCTCGACCTCTGCGCCGTGGGTGACGGGTCGGTCGACGCCACCATGGACTGCACCGTCGACGCGCTCGGCCCGTGGGACTACCTCGGCGGGGCGCTGGTGCTCACCGAGGCGGGCGGCCGGGTGGCCGACGTGCAGGACCGGGACCTCGTGGTGCTGGACCCCGCGGTGCGGCGCACGCCCGTGTCGGCGGCCACGCCCGAACTGTTCGACGCGGTGCTCGCCGCTCGCCGGGCCCTGCCCCCCGGCCGGCCGCCGGTGGTGGGCCCCGGCCGCGCCGTGGGCGACGCCCCGTAGGCTGTGGCGATGCTGGAGCGGCTGCACCTGCTGGCGTTGCGGGTGTTCGCCCGTCTGCCACGCCCGGCGCGCCGGTTCCTCGTGCGGGCCGGATCCCCCAAGTACACGGTGGGGGCCATCTGCATCGTGCGGCGGGCCGACGGCGCCCTGCTGCTCGTGCGCCACTCCTACTGGTCGCGCTGGGGCACGCCCGGCGGTCTCGCCAAGCGCGGGGAGCGGCCCGAGGACGCGGCGGTGCGCGAGACGATGGAGGAGGTCCACCTCCCGATCGAGCTCGACGGCGAGCCGGTGGTGGTGGTGGAACCCCGATCCAACCGGGTGGACGTGGTGTTCCTCGCCCGCCCCGCCTCGGGCGCGGACCTCGAGCAGGTGCGTCCGTCGTCGCCGGAGATCACGGCACTCGCGTGGTTCGACCCGTCGGACCTGCCGGACCTGCAGTCCGAGACGGCCACCGCGCTCGCGGCGCTGGTCCGCGCCGGGCGCACCAGCCTCCACGGCTCGGGCATCGGCGCCTGATCGCCGCCCACCCGTCCGCTGCGCAGTCGGGGGTCCGGGCCGATTGCCGCCTCAGGCCATCATCTGGCCGCCGGAGACGTTCAGCGCCTCGCCGGTGATGTACGCGGCGTCGTCGGAGAGGAGGAAGGCGATGGCCGAGGCCACCTCCTCCGGGAGCTGCAGACGACCGAGCGGGATCTCGCGCTCGACCCAGCCGCGGAATCCGCCGGGCTGGCTGGCCTCCATCAGCTCGACGAACAGGTTGCCGGGGTTCAGCAGGTCGGTGTCGACCGTGCCTGGGCACACGGCGTTGACGGTGATGCCGGAAGGCGCCCACTCCTTGGCCATCACCTGCGTGAGGCCGATCACGGCGGCCTTGGCGGCGGAGTAGGCCCCGAGCAGCGGCCACCCGACCTTGCCGGCCTGGGAGGACACGTTCACGATGCGACCGCCCTCGCCGTGCTCGACCATCGACGTCGCCACCGCCCTTGACACCAGGAACGTTCCGGTGAGGTTCACGCCCACCACGGCGTCGAACTCCGGGCGCGGCACGGTGAGGAGTGGTGCGGCGCCGAACCCGGCGCCCGACCCGCCGGCCACGTTGGCGAGCAGCTCGATCGGCCCGAGCTCCTCGCGGGCGGCCGCCACAGCGGCGAGCACCGCGTCCTCATCGGTCACGTCGGCCCGCACGGCGACCGCGTCGGTGCCCGCGGCCCGGAGCTCCCCGACGAGCGCATCGAGGTCCTCGCCGCTCGCCACTCCGTGGTCCGGGAACTCCTCCAGGGGGCGCGCGATGTCGAGACAGGCGACCCTGGCGCCCTCCGCCGCGAGGCGCAGGGCGGTGGCCCGGCCGATGGATCGGGGCCGTGCCGCCCCGGTGACGAGTGCGACCTTGCCGTGGATGCCGTCGAGCATGCGGCGAACGTACCGTGCCGTTCCTCCGGGGTGCTCGGTACCATCACGGCCCCGGGCGCGTAGCTCAGTTGGTCAGAGCACCTGCCTTACAAGCAGGGAGTCGGGGGTTCGAGTCCCTCCGCGCCCAC
>JBMOJH010000068.1:0-17911 GCA_049316905.1 Microthrixaceae bacterium
CGCGCCTCGGCCGCGCCGAAGCGCTCGCCGGTCAGCGCGTAGCGGCGCACCTGCTCCATCGCCCGCCATGACTCGCCGGCGAGTCCCCAGCCCCGCTCGGGGTCGATGGCGCCGGCGAGCGTGTACGTGATCGTGTCGAGGTCGGGCGACACGTCGAGTCCGTGGACGACGGCGTCGTCGCCCACGTTGACCACCGCCGTCACGTCGCCGGGCGCCACCACCTGCAGGAGCCCGCGGAGGAACCGCGCCGCGCCGACACCGCCGGACAGGACCGTCACCCCGGCCATCGTCGCCCGCCCCCGCCCTTCGCCCGCCGGTCCGGCTCAGCGGATCGCGTCGAGCCGGCCGGACAGCAGGTCGAGGTCCGCGTCGACCATCATCGTCACGAGGTCCTCGAACCCGACCGACGGCGTCCAACCGAGCGACGCCTTCGCCTTGGCGGGGTCGCCGATCAGCAGGTCCACCTCGGCCGGCCGGTAGAAGGCCTCGTCGATCACCACGTGGTCCTCGTAGTTCAGCCCCACGTGGCCGAAGGCGATCTGGCAGAACTTGCGCACCGAGTGCGTCTCGCCGGTGGCCACCACGTAGTCGTCCGGGGTGTCCTGCTGCAGCATCAGGTACATCGCCCGCACGTAGTCGCCGGCGAAGCCCCAGTCGCGCTCGGCCTCCAGGTTGCCGAGGCGCAGCTCCGTGGCCATCCCGAGCTTGATCTTGGCGACGGCGTTGGTGATCTTGCGGGTGACGAACTCGAGACCGCGCCTCGGCGACTCGTGGTTGAACAGGATGCCGCTCGACGCGTGCAGGTCGTAGGACTCCCGGTAGTTCACGGTGATCCAGTGGCCGTAGAGCTTGGCCACGCCGTAGGGGGAGCGGGGGTAGAAGGGCGTGCTCTCCTTCTGGGGCACCTCGACGACCTTGCCGAACATCTCCGACGACGACGCCTGGTAGAAGCGGATGTCGGGATCCGCGATCCGCACTGCGTCGAGCAGGCGGGTGACACCGAGGCCGGTGACGTCGCCGGTCAGCACCGGCTGGCCGAAGCTGGTCTGCACGAAGCTCTGGGCCGCGAGGTTGTACACCTCCTGCGGGCGGTAGGTCCGGAGCAGCTCGATGAGACTCGCCTGGTCGAGCAGGTCGCCCTGGACCGTGGCGATGCGGTCCTGCAGGTGTGCGATGCGCTCGAAGGTGACGGTGGAGGAACGGCGGACCATTCCGATCACCTCGTAGCCCTCGTCGAGGAGGAGCTCCGCGAGGTACGAGCCGTCCTGGCCGGTGATGCCGGTGATGAGTGCGCGCTTGGTCATGGGAGCCGTTCTACGCTGTCGGCGCCGCCGGGTCTGCCAACTGGGTTGTCACCGGCACGAGAACATGCCCGCACCGCCTCCTGCCGACTCCCTCCCGGAACCCGCCCCGGACCGGTCCGAGACGCTCGGCCGTCGGATCGCCAGGCTCCGGACCGCCCGGGGCTTGACCCAGACCGACCTGGCCGCCCGGGTCGCGATCTCCCGGGTGGCGCTGTCGAACCTCGAGTCCGACCGCAGCGTGGCGGGCGAGCGGACCGTCGCCCTGCTCGCCGGGGTGTTCGGCACGGAGGCCACGGACCTGGTGGACGGCACCGACTACCCGATCGCGAAGGCGGAACGCCTGCCGCTCGTGGTGGCCCGTCACACCGAGGTGGACCTCCGTCTGGCGCTGCTGGACCGCGACCTGCGCTGGCTCGAGGGCGCGCCCCGCGCAGTGGCCGAACGGGTGCGGAGCGAGTGGCGGGCCGAGCTCACCGCGTTGCACGCCGAGGTGGTCGACCCGTCCGAACGAACGCGGGTGCACCTCGCGCTGGAACGTCTCGCCGGCGCCTGAGCGGGTACGGCGGTGTCAGGCGGCGTCGAGCCGCGCTCGCTGGTCGTCGAGCAGGTCGCGCAGCGTGACCTCGAGCGGGATCGACGGCTCCCAGCCGGTGTCGGCCCGCAGCCGTGACGCGTCGCCGAGCAGCACCGGGATGTCGACCGGTCGCTGCAGGTCCGGGTCGGCCACGAGCTCCATCGGGATGGTGGCCATCGCGATGAACTGATCCGCCAGCTCCTGCACCGCGATCGCCCGACCGCTGCACACGTTGTAGACCTCGCCGGCGCGACCGTGTTCGACCATCATCCGGTAGGCGCGGACCACGTCGCGCACGTCGGTGAAGTCCCGGCGCGGGCTGAGGTTGCCGACCTTCACCACCGACTCGCCGGCCCGTTCGTTGGCCGCCACGCGACCCGCGAGCGCGGGGGCCACGAAGCGGTCGCTCTGGCCCGGGCCGAGGTGGTTGAACGGGCGGGCCCGCACGACCTGCTGGCCGAAGCCGAGGTTGGCCTGCAGCGCCACGTGGTCCGCTGCGGCCTTGGATGCCGCGTAGGGGCTGACCGGCCGCATCGGCAGGTCCTCGTCGATCGGCAGGTCGTCGGCCGAGACCTTGCCGTACACGTCGGCCGAGCCGACGGTGAGCACCCGCTCGACGCCCGCTTCCCGCGCGGCCCACAGGACGTTCAGCGTGCCCTCCGCGTTGGCCCGGAACGTGGCCTGCGGGGTGGCCCATGAGCCACCCACGTCGCTGGCACCGGCCAGGTGGTACACGGCCTCGGGGCGCGTGCGGCGGAACAGTTCGAGCAGGGACGGAGCGTCGGTGATGTCGAGGCCGTCGGTGCTGCGATCGGTGCACTCGACCTCATCGCCCTGCTCGTCGAGGTGCCGGGACAGGTGGTGGCCGACGAACCCGTTGGCCCCGGTGATCAGGGCCCTCACGGACGGCGCCCGGTGCGACGGGGGAGGTGGACGGCGGTGCTGGGCTGCATCGGCGGTCACCCTAACGCCGCCCGGCGGACGGGTGGCGCGTGGCACCCCACGCCCGGCTCCGGCTCCACGGGGGTGAGGTGTGTGGGGAGTACGATCGGCCCTCGTCACGGACCGACCCGGTCCCCTCGACGCACCGGAAGGAACCCGCCATCGCCCCGCCCCCGCCCCCGGCCCACGGCCCGGAGCACGACGAGATCACCGACCCGGACCACGCGGTCGATCTCGATGACGGCACCGATCTCGACGACGCGGCCGAGGACGCCCGTTGGGGCATCGCGCCGGAGGCACCGATCACCGGGGTGGGCGCCCCGCCCGTCGTGGCCGTGGTGGTCACCCGTGATCCGGGCCCGTGGTTCGACGCCACGCTCCGGTCCCTCGCGGAGCAGGACTACGCGAGTCTGTCCGTGCTGGTCGTCGACAACGCCGGCGAGACGGACCCCACCGAACGCGTGCACCGTGTGCTGCCCGACGCAGTCGTGCGCCGGCGCAGCACCGATGACGGCTTCTCCGCCGCGGCGAACGAGGTGCTCGGCGCCGTCGACGGCGCCACGTTTCACCTGGTGTTGCACGACGACGTCGCCCTGCCGCCCGACGCGGTCACCGGTCTGGTCACCGAGGCCTTCCGCGCGAACGCGGGTGTGGTCGGCCCGAAGATCGTCGACTGGGACGACCCGACCGTGCTCCGCTCCGTCGGTCTGGCCGTCGACGCGTACGGGGCATCCGGTCCGCTGGTCGACCCCGGCGAGATCGACCAGTCCCAGCACGACCTGGCGCGGCCGGTCTTCGCCGTGTCCTCCGCCTGTCTGCTCGTGCGGGCGGACCTGTTCGTCGCGGTCGGGGGGTTCAGCGACGACATCCCCTACGTGGGCGAGGACGTCGACCTCTGCTGGCGCGTCCGTCTCGCCGGCGCCAGCGTGCAGTTCTGCCCGCGGGTGGCGGTCCGTCACCGTGGGGACTTCGCCGAGCGACGCGAGATGGATCTCGACGCCCAGGGTCTGCGGCACCAGGGTCGCATGGTCCTGGTCAACGACCAGCTGGTGCGGCTCGCGTGGCGGGTGCCGGTGGCCGCCGTGCTGTCGCTGGTCGACCTGCTGGGCTCGCTCCTGCTCGCCCGGTTCGGCCGGGTGGGCGACGTGGTGTCGGCGTGGGCCTGGAACCTCGCCCACCTCCCGTCGGTCCCACGGTCGCGGCGCCGCGTCCGTCGCATCCGTCGCATCCGCGACCGCGAGCTCCGGCCGCTGCTGCACCGCGGCAGCTTCCGGCTGCGGTCGCTGGTCCGCACCGAGGAGGGGGAGAGCCGCTTCGCCGCGGCAGGTCGCGCCGGCCGGGGTCGGCTCCGCGACCTGAGCCCAGGTTCGAGCCGAATCGCCCTCGCGCTCGTGGCGGCCACCGTGCTCATCGCGGTGGTCGGGGCCCGCAAGCTGATCGGCGGCGAGCTCCCCGTCGTACGGGAGCTGGTCACCCCGGGCGGGGACCTCGGCGCTCTCTGGGGTGAGTGGTGGACCGCCTGGCGGGGCGCGGGCCTCGGTGAGCCGTCGGTGCCGACGTCGTTCGTGCCGGGCCTGGCCGCCTTGTCCACCGTGCTGCTCGGGGCCCTCGACCTGGCGCGCCGGCTCGTCATCCTCCTGCCGCTCGTGGTGGGTGCGGTGGGCGCCTGGAAGCTCTTCATCCGCTCCGGCTCCGTGCGGACCCGGGCCGCTGCGCTGGCGGTGTACACGCTCAACCCCGTTGCCCTGAACGCGATGGCGACCGGACGGCTCCAGGCGCTGGTCGCCTACGCCGCTGCACCGTGGTTCCTCCGCCGCATCGCCGCCCGCTCCGGTGTGGAGCCGTTCGCCGGACTCGACGACCGGCCCGGGCCGTTCGGGCGTCACCTGGCCGGCAACGCGCTGCTGCTGGTGGTGGTCGGTTCGATCAGCCCGGCCGGCGCCGCGGGCCTGGTGGTCGCGGGCTGCCTGCTCGCGGTCGCGCCGCTCCTCGCCCGCCGACGTGGCGGCGCGGCCCGAATGGTCGGCAGCGCGGTGGGCGGCCTCGTGCTGGCGGTGCCGGTGCTCTCGCCATGGTTGGTCGAGTCGGTGCGGCGCGGCGACGTGGCGAGCCTCACCGGCATCTGGGCCGGGCGCATGGCCGCCCCGTCCGCCGCGGAGATCATCACCGGTGCCGTGGGGCCGGTGACGGTGGGTTACCTGGGTTGGGGGATCGTGGTCGCCGCACTCGTCCCGCTCCTCACCGGGCGGTCCTGGCGGCTCGCGTGGGCCGTGGCCGGATGGGTGCTGTCGCTCGCGGCCTGGACCGCCGCGGTGGTCGCCGCGCAGACCGGGTGGTTCGCGGGCGCCGGCCTCGAGCTGTACCTCGTGGCCGCGGCGCTGGGCCTCGTGGTGTCGGTGGCGATGGGACCGCTGGCGTTCGAGCGCGACGTGGTGGCCGGCGACTTCGGTGCGGGCCAGGTGGTGGCGGGTATCGGCGTGGCCGCGCTGGTCCTCGGCCTCGTGCCGGTGCTGGTGGCGTCCTCCGACGGGCGCTGGTACCAGCCGCAGGGCGACTTCCAGCGTGCGCTCGGGGTCGTCGACCGGGGCGACGACTTCCGCACGCTGTGGATCGGCGACCCCGACGTGCTCCCGCTCTCGGGGTGGTCGCTCCGCGGCCGGGGCGACCTCGTCGTGGGCGTCAGCGAGGGGTTCGAACCCACGATCACCCAGCGGTACCGGCTCGACGGGGGCACCGGCGTGACCCAGCTCCGCCGGGCCGTCGCCGCGGCTCTCGACGGCCGGACCGCCCGCCTGGGCCAGCTGCTCGCCCCGATGGGCATCCGCTACGTCATCGTGGTCGACCGCCCCGCGCCGGAGCCGTTCGCGGACCGTGAGGTGCCGCCGCCGGTGGGAGCGGTGGCCGCCATGGAGGAGCAGCTCGACCTGGCCCAGGTGCCGCTCGCCCCGGGAGCGTGGCTGTTCCGGGTGGCCCAGCCGTGGCCGCTGCGCAGCGACGCCACCGACCAGGGCATCCCGCCGGGCGGCGCCCGGACGCTGGGTGCGGTCCTGCGGCTGCCACCCACGGCGCCGCCGCCGGCGCTGGGCCGCGGGCCGGGCACCAGCTTCTCCGGCCGCGTCGCGGACGGCGAGCTCGTGGCCCAGTCCGTGACCGCCGACCCGGGATGGTCGCTCAGGGCCGCGGGCCGCACCGCGCCCCGACGCGATCTGTTCGGCTGGTCGCAGGGGTTCCAGGTGCGCCGCGGCGGGGCGGCCCAACTGGCGTGGTCCACGCCCGTGTCGTCGCGGGTGCTGCAGGGCGTGCAGGTCCTCGGCCTGCTCCTCCTTCTGCTGCTGGCCCTCCGTCGGGTCGGCACCGCCCCCGCCCGCCGGCGCCGCCGCATCGAGCGGCCCGAGGAGCCGGTCATCGTGGTGAGCCCCGGTGAGGACGTCCCCACCCCGCGCCGCTGGGACGAACCGGCCCCGCCGGGAGCGGAGGGCGTCCGATGAGGGCCCTGCGAGTGCTGCTCGTGCTCGGGGTGGTGGCAGCGCTGGCCGCGCTGGTCGTGCTCGGTGGCGACGGATCGGGTCCGACGCCGGCGGCCCTCGACCGCCCGGCGGTCCCCGCTGCGCCGGGCGACGGCACCGTGTCGGGCACTTGGTACTGCGTCGCCGGCACCGACGGCCGAGCTCAGGCGCCCACGCACGAGGTGGTGGTGACCAACCCCACGCCGCGACCGGTCCCGGTCACGCTCACCGCCTACGGCGCGTCGGGTCCGCGGCCCCCGGTGTCGGTGGACGTGCCGGCGGCCAGCCCGTACGTGGTCGACGTGGACACCACCTTCGGTGAGGCGGGCCTGTCGGTGATGGTCGAGTCGCCGTCGGGCTCGGTGGTGGCGGCCCACCGCCTGCTCAGCGGCGGGGCGGGCGACCAGGAGTCCTGCGCCACGTCCACGTCGGATGCCGTGTGGTTCCCGGCGCTGGCGACGAGCCGGGGTGCCTCCGCGGTGCTCACGCTGTTCAACCCGTTCGCCTCCGACGCGGGGGTCGACGTCTCGGTGGTGCTCGACTCCGGCGTACGCACCCCGAGCGAGCTGACCGGCGTGGTCGTGCCCGCGGGTACGGTGAAGGTGCTCGACCTGTCCCAGTCCGTCCAGCGCCGCGACCAGTTCGCGCTGCAGGTCACCTCCCGATCCGGCCGGGTGCTCGCCGAGGCCACACAGGGCTTCGACGGCTCGACCGGTCCGGTCGGCCTCCGGCTCGAGCTCGGGGTGAACGGGCCCGCGCCGGCATGGGCCTTCGCCGGAGGGTTCACCGGCGCCGGCGCCACCGAACAGGTGGTGGTGGTGAACCCGAGCGAGCGGAAGGCCAAGGTGGAGGTGCAGGTCACGACCTTCGGTGCGGTGGACAACGCCCCGGAGCCGATCACCCTCGACGTGGCCCCGCTCCGCTATGCGGTGGTCGACCTGACCACCGAGGGGCGGGTGTCGGGCACCGGCTACCACTCGATCGTGGTGCGGTCCCCGGATGTCGACGTGGTCGCGGCCCGGCTCACCTCGGTGACCGGTCCGCCCGCCGCACCGCCCGAGCCCGACGTGGCGGTCCGCCCCGCGGTCACGAGCGGCGTGGCGGTGGGGACGGGCTCGTCGATCGCGGCGGGCCGCTGGATCGTGCCGGCGGTCGACGCCGGGGCGGAACCCGCCCCGGTGGTGTTCGTCCACAACCCGGGGCGGGGCATCGCGCTGGTGTCGACCACCCTGATCGGTGGCGACGGCACGTCGTCGGAGGTCGAGGTCCCTGCCGGCGACAGCGTGGCCGTGTCGGTGCCCGGACCGGCCGGCGGCACCGTCACCGGGGTGGAGCTCACCTCGATGACCCCGCTGGTGGTGGAGCAGCTCGCCACGTTCGGCGACACCGACCTGTCGTTCAACCTCGCGGTGCCGGCCCGGAGCCGCACCGGGGTCGTCGGGCTCGGCTGAGGCGGGGCACACTCCGTCCGTGGACCGGCTGCTCGTCGCCCTCGCACTCGCCGCCGTGGCCGTGGGCGTGGCCCTCCTCGTTCAGCGTCGCCGGCCGGGCCCCGCGCCGGCCCCGTCGCCCGACGGCTTCCGGGCCCCCGACCAGCTCGACCGCGCCGACTTCCCGCGGCCGGAGGCGCCGTGGCTGGTGGCCGTGTTCACCTCGGCGACCTGCTCGACGTGCGCCGCGGTGCGCGAGCGCGCCCAGGTGCTCGACAGCGCGGACGTGGCCGTGTGCGACGTGGAGGTGGGGGAGCGCCCCGACCTCCACACCCGCTACGGCATCGAGGCCGTGCCCATCGTGGTGGTCGCCGACTCGGCGGGCGTGGCCCGCGCGTCATTCGTGGGACCCGTCAGCGCCACCCACCTGTGGGCCGCGGTGGCCGAGGCACGCGAGCCGGGCTCGGTGCCGGAGGGCTGCTCAGGCCACGACGACGCCGAGGGGTGAGCCGGGCCGGAAGGTCGGGAACACCGCGGCACGGTCGGTGGCCCCGCCCCTGACCGACAGCACCTCCCACATGACCTGGCGGTAGTCGTTGAGCACGGCGAGGTCGCCCTCGGGACCCTGGGTGATGGCGTCGGGGAAGGCGCCGTGCACCCCGCCGCGCACCTTGCGGCCGAGCACGAACATGGCACCCGCCCGGCCGTGGTCGGTGCCGCCGGAGCCGTTCTCGTCGATGGTGCGGCCGAACTCCGAGACCGAGACCAGCGTGACCTCGTCCATCGCGGTGCCGAGGTCGGTGTAGAAGGCCTGCAGGGCGTTGGCCAGGCGCCCGGCCCGGAACCGGAAGTAGCCGTTGGGGTCCTCGGGCACGCCCTGTTCGCCGTGGGTGTCCCACCCGCCGGCGTCGATCGCCACCGCCCGCAGTCCCACATCCGCGCGGATGAGGCGCGCGGTCTCGCGCAGGCTGGTCGAGAGGTCGTCGGTGCCGTAGACCGCGCCGTTCTGCGGACCGGGGTCCGCGGGCAGCGCGGCGAGGAGGCCCACCACGTCGAGGGTGTCGGCGCCGGTGTCGCCGAGCAGTCCCGACCCCCGGTCGTAGAGGCTCACCAGGGCGGTGCGGGCCCGGGTGGTGTTCGAGAAGCCACGGACGCCGAAGCCGGCGATCGATGCCATCGAGAACGACCGGGCCGGCCCCCGCAACGAGGCCGGCAGCGTGCTGCCGCGACCCACCGCACCCAGGCGGTCCAGGCCGGGCACGCCCGTGAGATAGCGGTTGAGGAATCCGTTGGTCACGCTCGCCGTCGCGCTGCCCGCCTCGACCATCCGTTCGGCGTCGAAGTGGCTCCGCGACGAGGACTCCGCGGCGGGGAGTCCGGCAGCGTGAACGACGGCGAGATGGCCCGCGCTCCACGCCCCGGCGTGGAGCGCCTCCATGCCGGGGTGGAGGGCGAACGTGCCCGAGAGCGGGAACGAACCCACGGCGCCGCCCGCCACGAGCGGCAGCCCGGCCACCCCGGCGGGATTGGTGAACTCCCCGGGGTCCTTCACCCGCAGCGTGGGCCGCAGGGCGCGGTAGGTCGGCATCTGGAACGGGGCCACCAGGTTGAGTCCGTCGGCACCGCCCCGCAGGAACACCAGGACCACCACGTCGCCGGTGGCAGGTGCAGCGGGTGTGGCGAAGGCCATCTGGCTGCCGGT
Source organism: Microthrixaceae bacterium (assembly GCA_049316905.1). Taxonomy (GTDB): domain Bacteria; phylum Actinomycetota; class Acidimicrobiia; order Acidimicrobiales; family Microtrichaceae; genus CAIPVR01. The sequence goes on from JBMOJH010000068.1 coordinate 9,459, forward strand.
GGAGGACCAGGCGAGCGCGCCGGCCCCGGCGGCCACGACGCCGAGGAACCCCCGGCGCGAGGGGACCCGCCCGTGCTCGCCGGTGTCGGCGTCCGCCCCGGCCGGCGGGTGGTCGTGCTCGCAGTGCGTGGCCATGCAGGCTCCGGTCGTCGTCGGGGGTGCGGTCGGGGTTGCTGTCGTGGATGCGGTCATCGTCGGCTCCCGGTCATCGCTGGAGGAAGGTCGGGTGTGCCATGAGCAGTCCGAGCGCCATCGCCCAGGCCGTGGCGGATCCGGCGAGGGCGCCGGCCGCGCCCGTGGGCGACACGTTGGCGGCGGCGGCGATCGCGTCGGCGTCCGCCGGGGGGAGCGGGTACTGGAAGGTCCGGTCGGCCACCGCGACGAGCAGGTCGCGCACGGTCGCGGGGAGCGGAGACGGGAGCAGCGCGGCGGGGTCCACCGTGACGCGTTGGGCCTGGGCGGCGTCGGTGACCTGGTTTCGGGCCAGGCGGGCCGCGAACTCCCAGCGCTTGAGGAGGCCCTCGGCGGAGATCCAGTCCACCGCGCGGTCGGGCCATCCGTCGGGCGTGTGCCGTTCGTGCAGCGGCTGGCCGAGTGTCTGGCCGGCCAGCGACAGCCGGCCCGCCGCGTGGCCCACCGGATCCGTGCCGATGGCGGCCCGCGTGGCCCGGAGCGCCGCGGTCATCCACTCGAACGGCCGGCTCACCTTCTTCCCGGCGGAGGCCGCGAACTCGTCGGAGAGGAACAGCGCCCGCAGGACCGGGGCGATTGCCGTGTCGTTGGCGAGATAGACCGCGGCGAGGCGGTCCACGAGCCCCCGTGGCGGCTCGTCGTCCACGAAGTGACGCACGAGCTTCCACGACAGGTAGCGCGCCGTGGACGGGTGCCGGGCCAGGAACGTCACCAGCGACACGCCGTCGGTCTCGCCCTGCCCGTAGGTGCGGGCCGGACGGGACCAGGCGCCGCCGAGCACCGACAGCGCCTCACGGCTGTGCTGCCACGGCGCGAACCGGTACGAGTACTTCGCCGCGCCGGCATCCCAGTTGATCGTCCAGCCCGACATCACCTTCGCCACGGCCCGCACGTCGGCCTCGGTGTAGACGTGCGCGCCGTCGATGATCCCGAGGGAGTGCAGCTCGAGCAGCTCCCTCCCGTAGTTCTCGTTCACGCCCTGGGCCGCGAAGGCGTCGGAGCGGTAGTTGTCGAGGTACACGAGCATGGCGGGCGACCGGGCCGACGCGAGGAGCATGTCGGCGAAGCGGCCCAGTGCATGGGGGCGGATCACGTCGCGCTCGTACGACGTGCGCAGCTGGGTCAGCCACGACATCCGGCGCCACACGTTGAGGTGGCTCGACCAGAACTGGCACATCACCTCGTGGAGCTGGCGGCCCGAGTACACCGCGCGCAGCAGGGTGGCGTGGTCGAGCTCGCCGAACAGCCGGGTCTCGTCGGAGCGGTAGGTGTCGTTCGCCGAGTCCGTGCCGTTGAGGGTCAGGTAGCCGGCGAGCAGGCCCTCGGCGTCCGGAAGGTCCGGGCGGAGCTGCTCGTCGATCCACGCCGCGCCGCCGATCGTGAGAATCCGGTCGACCACTGCGGGCGTGGCGCCCATCGTGGCGCGCCGGGCCAGGAGCCGGGCCGCTGCGACGGACGGTGCCACCGGTGCGGCGGGCGGCGGGACCACCCCGGAGGCGCGGTCCGGCGCCGGAGGTGCACACGCGGCGGCGAGCAGGCCGACGCCCGTCGCGGCCGCGCCGCCGAGGATGCCGCGGCGAGTCCGGACCCCCGGGCGGGGGCCCGTCGGTGCCGCTGGTGCCGTGTCGTGTGTCGTCGCACGGCCCGACGCGACCGGGACGTCGCCGTGGCGGCGTCCCGTCGCGACGACCGTGCCCGCCCCCGGGGTGCCGTCCATGGGCACCCCATCGGCGGGCGGGCCCCCGGAACTTGAGCCGGACCCCGGGCCGGGGTCGCCCCGTCAGTCCGAGGTTGGTGCGGGACGGGGTCGCGGCGGCGTCGCCGGCGGGGGCATGGGGGCCGCCACCGAGGGCTGCGTGGGAATCACGTTGGGCCGCGGGCTGGGCGCCAGGTGCGGCGGCAGCGGCGGCGGAACGGCGGAGCCGCCGGCCGGGTTCACCGGTGGCGGGGCGGGCGTCGGCGACGGCGACGGCACGTCGGGCTCGGTGCCGTTGGCGACTCGGATCAGGCGGCTGACCTCGCTGCCGGAGATCGTCTCCTGCTCGAGGAGCGCCCGGGCGACCAGGTCGAGCGCCCGCCGGTTGGTCGTGAGCAACTCGGTGCAGCGCTCCTCGCCCTGGCGGAGCATCTTCTCCACCTCGGTGTCGATCGCCCGGGCCGTGGCCTCGGAGTACTCGCGCTGGTGGCCGAAGTCCTCACCGAGGAAGACGGGTCCGGAGGTGCCCCACGCGCGCGGGCCGATCTCGTCGCTCATGCCGAACTCGGTGACCATCTTGCGGGCCCGTTCGGTGGACACCTGCAGGTCGTTCGCCGCGCCGGTGGAGCGGTGCCCGAACACCAGGTCCTCGGCCACGCGGCCGCCCATGGCCACCACGATGGACTCCTCCAGGTAGTCCTGGCCGTAGGCGTGCTTCTCCTCCTCCGGCAGCTGCTGGGTGACACCGAGCGCCATGCCGCGGGGGAGGATCGTGACCTTGTGCACCGGGTCAGCGTTGGGCAGGAGCGCCGCGCACAGGGCGTGGCCCGCCTCGTGGTAGGCGGTGATCTCCTTCTCGCGGTCCGACAGGACCATGGACTCGCGGCGCTGGCCCATGAGCACCCGGTCGCGGGCGTCCTCGAAGTCGTGCATCTCCACGACCTTCGAACCTCGGCGCACCGCGGTGAGCGCGGACTCGTTCACGAGGTTGGCCAGGTCCGCGCCGCTCATGCCCGGCGTGCCACGGGCCACCAGGTCGAGGTCGACGTCGGGGGCCAGCTTCTTGTGGCGGACGTGGACCGCGAGGATGGCCTTGCGGTCGTCGAGCTCGGGCAGCGGTACCACGACCTGGCGGTCGAAACGGCCGGGACGCAGCAGCGCCGGGTCGAGGATGTCGGGCCGGTTGGTGGCGGCCATCATCACGATGCCCTCGGAGCCCTCGAAGCCGTCCATCTCCGACAGCATCTGGTTCAGGGTCTGTTCGCGCTCGTCGTGGCCGCCGCCCAGACCCGCGCCGCGCTTGCGGCCGACCGAGTCGATCTCGTCGATGAAGATGATCGCCCGCCCGTGCTTGCGGGCCGACTCGAACAGGTCGCGCACGCGGCTCGCGCCGACGCCCACGAACATCTCCATGAAGTCGGAGCCCGAGACGGAGAGGAAGGGCACGCCGGCCTCGCCGGCGACCGCCCGGGCGATGAGGGTCTTGCCGGTGCCGGGGGGACCCACGAGCAGCACGCCCTTGGGGATGCGCGCACCGATCTCCAGGAAGCGCTCCGGCTCCTTGAGGAAGTCGACGACCTCCTTGATCTCGGTCTTGACGCCCTCGTAGCCGGCCACGTCGGTGAACAGGGTGGCGGGACGCTCGGTGGTGTACGTCTTCGCCCGCGACCGCCCGATCGACATGATCCCGCTCATCTGACCCTGGGCCCGGCGGTTCATCCAGATGAAGAAGCCGACGATGAGCGCCAACGGCAGCAGCAGCGGGATGAGCGACACGAAGAAGTTGGGCGACGACGTGTCGAACTTGACCTCGACACCCCGGGAATCCATCTCGGTCAGGAGCTCGGGCGGCGGCTCCTGCGGGCCCTGGGTGGTGAACTCCTCACCGCTCTTGGTGGTGCCGGTGATCGTGGAGGTGGTGTTGTCCCACGTGACGGTCTTGACGTTGCCCTCACCGACCTGCTTGACGAAGGAGGAGTAGGGCACCGGTTCGGTGGAACCCGACGACAGCGACAGGATGCTCACGACCGTGAGCCCGAACACCGCGAGCAGGATCCAGACCAGCCAGGTGGGGAGTCCGTTCTCGCCCTTGCCGGGACGGCCCTTGGGGGGCGCGGACGGATCGCGTTGGTCCGATGACATGGTGACAGCCTAGGTGCCGGACCCGACATTGACCCCGCGAGCGATGCTGGACGGGCCCGCCGGCTGAGCGCCCGCTCGGCGCCGCGTGGCGGCGTTCCGGGCCTCCCCGGGAGTCGTGACGGGTGTCGTGACGGGCCCTCGTCGGCCCGGTCGGAGCATCCGCGGGCCCTCCGGGGCGGTTGGGTACGGTGCCCGACGTGACCAGGTCCTGTGCCCGCCCCGGATGCGGCCGCCCTGCGGTGGCCACCCTCTCCTACGCCTACGCCGACGGCGTGGTCTGGCTCGAGGACCTCGCCCCGGAGGCGCACCCGATGGTCCACGACCTCTGCGGGCCACACGCGGACTCGGTACGTGTGCCGCGCGGCTGGACCCTGCGCGACCAGCGTGGGCTGGCCGCCGGCGGGGTGCAGCTGGACCTGATCGCCGGCTGATCGCCGTGGAGGCCACCACGGCCGACCACCGGCGGTGGGGCCTCGGCGACGTCGTCCTCGGCTTCGCCCTCGGTCAGGCCCTGGCGATCGTCGCCACCGCGGTCGCGCTGGGTGTCGGCGGCTGGTCGGCGGACGGAATCCCCCTGTGGGCCGGCGCCGTCCTGCAGATCCCCCTCTGGGCGGGCTGGATCGTGGCCGTGGTGCTCGCGGGGCGCAAGGGCGACGGCGTGGGCCGGGACTTCGGGGTGGCCGCCCGGTGGACCGACGTTCCGCTCGGGCTGGGCCTCGGCGTCGCCATGCAGGTGGTGGTGGTCCCGCTCGTCTACTTCCCGTTGCTGCGCCTCCTGGATCTCTCCACCGACGACCTCTCCGCCCCCGCCCGCGAGCTCTCCGACAAGGCGCAGGGCACGTGGGGCTGGATTCTTCTGGCGCTCATCGTCGTGATCGGCGCGCCGCTGGCCGAGGAGCTCTTCTACCGGGGGCTCCTGCTGCAGTCCCTCCGCAAGCGGGGCATGTCCGACACGGTCGCCTGCCTGGTGTCCGGCGCCGTGTTCGGCGCGGTGCACTTCCAGCTGCTGCAGTTCCTCGGGCTGTTCCTCCTGGGCACGCTGCTCGCCGCACTGGTGGTGCGCACCGGACGCCTCGGGCCCGCCGTGGTGACGCACGCCGCGTTCAACGCCGCCACGGTGGTGATCCTCTACCTCGGCCGGTGATCGCCGGCCCCGTCCGCCCGGCACCGGAATCCTCACATCCGCCGGCGCCCGACCGACCGGGTGGTTGGCGCCGGGATCGCACTCCTCCCGGCAGGACGGAGCCGGAGGTGCCGACCATGGTGCGGTGCGAGGTCTGTAACAACGAGGTCGTCGAGATCGGCATGGACGTGGACGGGTCCCGCCTGCTGCTCCGGTCGTGTTCGGTGTGCGACACCCGGTCGTGGCACCGCGACGGCGACGAGGTCGATCTGCAGGGCGTCCTGCACGACATCAGCGCCATGCCCACCCGCTACCGGCGGTCCCTCAGCAACTGAGCCCACCGCGCCGGTCCCTCGGGGCGGACGTGCCACGATATGGCCGCCATGGACGCCAGGAGCCAGCCCGATGACGCCGAGACCGCTGCCGGGAGCGGGACCGCGTCGCTCGTCGACGACCCCACCGGGGCCGACGACCAGCACGCAACCGACCCCGCCGATGCCGTCGACGGCACCACTGCCGATCCCGCCGACGGCGCCCCCGGGAGCGACGAACCGGCGCTGGTGACGCTCGACGACCCCGACCACCCGGCTCGCCAGGTCACGAAGGTGATCGGCTGGGTCGTCGTCGCACTCACCTGCCTGTTCGTCGCCATCGCGCTGCACCCGGAGCAGATCCTCCGCGACACGACCGCCACCGGCGGCGACATGGGCGCCCATGTGTGGGGTCCGGCGTTCCTGCGCGACCACCTGCTCCCCGAGTTCCGCCTGACCGGCTGGACCCCGGACTGGTACGCCGGTTTCCCCGCCTACGTCTTCTACATGGTGATCCCGTCGCTCGCGGTGGTGCTGCTGAACGTCGGTCCGCCACTGTGGGCCACGCCGTTCCTCCTCGCCGCGGTCGGTGCGCTGGCCTGGTTCGCCGGCCGCCGGATCCGCTCGTCGGTCCTGCGGACCTTCGTGTGGATCTGCCTCGGGGTCGTGGCGCTGCTGTGCGTGCCGGTCCCGTACAACATCGCGTTCAAGCTCGTGACGGTCTCGGGGCTCGTCACTCTCCCGCTCGCGGCCTACGCGCTGGGTCGCGCCGCCCGGCTCCCGTTCCCCGGTCCGCCGTTGCTCGCGATCGGTGCGGCCGCGTTCCTGTTCGAGACCGGCTACACGATCCTGGGTGGCAACATCCCCTCGACCATGGCCGGGGAGTTCGCCTTCTCGATCTCGCTCACCCTGGCGGTGCTCTACCTGGCCGTGCTGGTGAAGGGCATCCGGACCCGTCGTGACGTGGCCCTCGGCGCCACCCTCTTCGGCCTCGTCATCCTGTGCCACCTGATCCCCGCGATCTTCGCGGTCATCGCGACGGTCGTGATGCTGTTCACCCGCCGCGACGACAGGGTGCCGTGGTGGGACGCGAACCGTACGGGCCGCTGGATCGGTGCCGGCACCATCGTGGTGGCGCTGCTCACGCTGTGGCTCGCCCGCGACTGGTTCCCGATCGTGGGCACCCTCGCGGTGATCGCCCTGTTCGTCTCGTTCGACGTCCGGGTGGCCCGGTTCGCCGCCGTGGCGGTGCCGGTCGGTTTCCTCGTGGCGGCCTTCTGGTTCATCCCCTTCTACCTGAACAGCCCGTTCCTCAACGACATGGGCTGGGAGAAGTACACCGAGTACGCCAAGTACCTCTGGCCGGACCCGACCGTGTTCGACATGCCGTTCCGGAACGTCGTCTTCGCGCTCGCGGCGCTCGGCCTCGTGCTGTCGATGGTGCACCGGGTGCGGCTCGGCTGGTGGCTGTCGCTGACCATCGTCACCCTCGGGTGGATCTTCCGGTTCCTGCCCCAGTACCGCCTGTGGAACGCCCGGATCCTGCCCTTCTACTACCTGGCCCTCTATCTGCTCGCGGCCCTCGCCGTGGTCCTCGTGATCCGTTCGCTGGCCCTGGTGGTGGGGGACCTCCGGCGCCGCGCGGACGAACCGGTCTCGGTCGACATCGTCGGCCTCGTCGCCGCCTTCACCGTGGTGCTGGTGGCGCTCGCCGGCTCGCTGCGCGCGCTGCCGGGCGGCGCCATGGTGGTCGACGCCGCCGCTCCGGGCGGCTCCGCCTACCAGTGGCTCGGGATCACCTTCCCCAAGCAGAACATCTCCAGCGGCTGGGCGATGTACAACTACCAGGGCCTCGAGGGGCGCGAGGCGTACCCCGAGTACCGCCGGATCATGGACACCATGCAGTCCGTGGGTCGCGAGCACGGCTGCGGGCGCGCCATGTGGGAGTACGAACCGAAGCTCGACCGCTTCGGTACGCCGATGGCGTTGATGCTCCTGCCGTACTTCACGGACGGGTGCATCGGCTCCATGGAGGGCCTCTACTTCGAGGCGTCGTCCACCACGCCGTTCCACTTCCTGAACCAGTCGGAGTTGTCCGCCCAGCCCTCCCGGGCCCAGCGCGACCTGCCGTACGGGCCGTTCAACATGGAGCTGGGCATCTCCCACCTGCAGCTGCTGGGCGTGAAGTACTACATGGCCACCTCGCAGCAGGCGATCGACGCGGCCCGCAAGGAGCCCCGCCTCACCGAGGTCGCCTCGTTCAGCCCGAAGGTCACCTCCGACGCGGTCCAGCGCCAGTGGGCTGTGTTCGAGGTCGCGGACTCCGACCTGGTGGTGCCCCTGCGCGACCAGCCGGTGGTGCTGAACACCGAGGACGACCACATCGACGGCTGGGTGTACGGCACCGAGCGGGCCGCGCCCGCCGCCGGGCAGACCGTCGCCGCCAAGACCGCGGGGCCGGCGGTCAACTGGTACCTCGACCCCAGCCGCTGGGCCGTGCCCCTGGCGACCTCCGGGCCGGCCGAGTGGAAGCGCATCGACCCCGCCGACACCTCGCCGCGGCGGACGCCGGTGACACCCGCCAAGGTGTCCGACGTGCGGATGACCACCGACTCGATCTCCTTCACGGTCGACCGTGTGGGGAGCCCGGTGCTGGTGCGCACGTCGTACTTCCCCAACTGGAAGGCCTCGGGCGCCGAGGGCCCCTACCGGGTGAGCCCGAACCAGATGGTCGTGGTGCCCACGGAGAAGCAGGTCACGCTGACCTACGGCAGCACCTGGATCGACTACCTCGGCTGGTTCATGACCGCCGCGGGCTTCTCGCTCGTGGGGCTGATCGCCGTCCGTGAGGAGCGCTCGCGCCGCTCCGTGGACGACGACCTCGAGGCCGGTGGGACGGCCGAGCCTACTGACGCGTCCGAACCTGCTGACGCGTCCGAACCTGACGGGGACGCCGAAGCGGACGGGGCCGCCGCAGCCGACGGGGACG
>JBMOJH010000069.1:0-17903 GCA_049316905.1 Microthrixaceae bacterium
GCCGTCCGCCCCGGTGCCGACCGGGGGTCGAGCAGCACTCGGGCCGCGGTCAGCCCGCGGCCGCCCCCGTCGGGGTCCCGGCGTCGGCGCCGCCGCCGCCGACCGCCCCCGGGCCGTCGGAACCCTCCGACCCGTCGGCGTTTTCCGCGTGATGGCCGCCCGCCCGGCCCACGACCTCGATCACGGCGAGGGCCACGAGCGCGGCGATGGCGATCCAGAACACGTTGCCCGCGCTGGGCTGGTTCAACGCCAGGAACCACACGACGGCGATGACCCCCACCGCGATGCGGAGGGCCATCATGTTGCGGCTGGCCCAGGCGCCGACCGGCCCGAAGTCCGCGCCGCGGGTGTCGGCCTCCGCCCCGGCGGCGCCGAACACGCGGCCGAACCACGCACGGAGGCCCACCGCCGGACGGCTCGGCCCGAGCACCAGCGCCACCAGCAGCACCACCAGGCCCACCACGAGCATGGTCCGGCCGCCGCCGCGCAGGAAGCGGACGATCGTGTCGAAGAAGGTCTCGTTCGCCGACAGCGAGGCCCCGGGCGGCAGCGCGTTCAGGTAGATCTCCCGGCCGAGCGCGACCAGTGCCAGGAGCGAGAAGCACCCGATCACCCAGCCGGTCGCCGCGTAGACCACCCCCCGCCGACGGACCGGCGCCACGAGGATCCCCACCCCGAGGATGATGAGGGTCAACCACGGCAGCACGGTGGCGAGCCGGTCGAAGAGCTTGAAGGCCGACTGGACCTGTGCGATCTCCTCGGACTGCATCAGGTCGAACTTCACCGGGACCGAGCCCAACCGGTCGGCGAACGGCACGCCCCGTTCCTGGAGCCGTTTCGAGACCTCCTTCGCCGCGTTGGTCAGGTCGATCTCGACCACGCCCTTGCGGTCCGAGGAGTTGGTCAGGACGTTCACGACCTGTTTCTGGGCCGCGCGGTTCGCGTCGTCCCACAGCTGGGCGAACTGGTCACTGGCCAGGACCCGCGCGATCACCTGGTTCACCAGGTTCTGCACGCCGGTCGCGATCGGCCCGGCGAGGGGCTGCGCCCGGTCGGGCAGGAGCTGCTTGACCTCGCTCTGGACGTCCACGTTCTCGTTGAACGCGTCCGACAGCCGCCTGGTGATCCCGGCCTGGATGTCCTTGTCGCGGGCCAGCGGGGCGACCGTCTCCACGTAGCGGTCGCCGTTGGTGATGGTGCGGTCGAGCCAGACCGCGAGGATCGACACCGGGACCAGCAGGGATCCCAGGACGATCAGGGCGAGGGAGACGAACCAGCGCCCACGGTGGCGCGGCGCCTTGGGAGCGCCCACCTCCTCGACGAGTTCCTCGTTCTCGTGCCGGAGGCGCTCGACCTCGAGCCGGAGACGCTCGACCTCGTCGTCGGAGGCGGCGTCGGAGGAGTCGTCGGTTGTTGCGTCGGGCATTCCCCCGACCCTACCGACGCGGGCGGGTCAGGTGATCGACCGATGGGGGTGACCCGGCCGGCCGTGGGCCGGCCGGGTCACGCGGATCAGACCGCCCGGACCTTCTGGGCCTCGTCGCCCTTGCGGCCGGGGCCGATCTCGAACTCGACCTTCTGGCCCTCTTCGAGGTTGCGGTAGCCCGAACCGTCGATCTGGGAGAAGTGGACGAAGATGTCGCCCGCGCCGTCGTCACGGCTGATGAAGCCGTACCCCTTCTCGGAGTTGAAGAACTTCACGGTTCCGGTTGCCACTGCCTTGCTCGTTTCTGACCCTTCGGGCCGGTATGCAGAAAGGGGTGCCCGCTCGTGCCGGCACCCCTTCATGACGTGCTTGCTCCTGTACGGGCGAACCCGCTGACGACACTGTAACCGATACCCGGTCCGGCGCGTCGGGCGGGGCCCAGGCGCTGCCGTCGCGGCTCACACCGTGGCGTGGCGGTCGGCCACCTCGAGCGCCACGTCGATCGCGGCGAGGCCGGTGCGGAGGTCGTCGGGGGAGATCACCAGCGGCGGGGCCACGTGCGTGCGGTTGAAGTGCACGAACGGCCACACGCCGCCCGCCTTGCAGGCGTTGGCGAACTCGACCATCGGCGCGGCATCGGGGCCCGACGCGTTGAACGGCACGAGCGGCTCGCGGGTCGCCCGGTCGCGCACCAGCTCGATCGCGAAGAAGCAGCCGAGGCCCCGCACCTCGCCCACCGACGGGTGCCGCGCCGCGATCGCCTCGAGCTCGGGGCGGATCACCTCCTCGCCGAGGCGCCGGGCCCGGCCGATGATGTCATCCCGTTCGAACACCTCGATCGACGCCACCGCGGTGGCGCACGCGAGCGGGTGACCGCTGTAGGTCAGGCCACCGGGGAACGGCCGATCGTCGAACGTGGCGGCGATCGCGTCGCTGATGATCACCCCGCCGAGCGGCACGTAGCCCGAGTTCACGCCCTTGGCGAAGCAGAGCAGGTCGGGCGCCACGTCCCAGTGGTCCACGGCGAACCATTCGCCGATCCGGCCGAAGCCCACCATCACCTCATCCGCGATGAGCACGATGCCGTGCCGGTCGCACAGCTCGCGCACGCCCGCCAGGTACCCGTCGGGCGGGACCAGCACGCCGTTGGTGCCGACCACGGTCTCCAACACGATCGCCGCGATCGTGTGCGCGCCCTCCATCTGGATCACCTGGGCCAGGTGCTCGAGCGCCCGGTCGCGCTCCTCGGCGTCGTCGGCCGAGTGGAAGGCGGAGCGGTACGTGTAGGGCCCGAAGAAGTGGATGACACCCGGCGCCCCGGGTTCGGACGGCCAGCGCCGCGGTTCACCGGTGAGGGTGATCGCGGCCGCGGTGGCACCGTGGTAGCTGCGGTACGTGGCCAGGACCTTGTGCCGGCCCGTGTGCAGGCGGGCCATCCGGATCGCGTTCTCGTTGGCCTCGGCCCCGCCGTTGGTGAAGAACACGCGGTTGAGGCCCTCAGGGGCGTGCTCGACGATCCGACGGGCCGCCTCGGTGCGCACGTCGATCGCGAACGGCGGCGCCGCTGTGCACAGCACCTCGGCCTGCTCGCGCACCGCGGCGACCAGGTCGGGGTGCTGGTGGCCCAGGTTGAGGTTCACCAGCTGCGAGCCGAAGTCGAGGTAGCGGTTGCCCTCGTGGTCCCAGAACCACGCCCCCTCGCCGCCGGCGAGGGGCAGCGGCGAGATCTGGGCCTGAGCGGACCACGAGTGGAACACGTACTCGCGGTCGGCCGCCGTGCTCTGGGCGTTGGTACGGCTCGGGCTGGTCACGGCGTCATCGGTCACGGTCACGCGGACCACCCTACGCACGGGGCATCCCCCGCTTCCCGTCGCTCCGGCACCAGTGGGGCGTGAACTCATGTCCGGCCCGGAACCGCCGATACCTACGTCGTGCGCAGTCGACCGTCGCCGACCCTCCGGGCGCTGGGGCTCCTGGTCGCGGTGGTGGCCACCGCGACGGCGTGCACCGCGCCTGCGGCGCCGGCACCGTTGCCGACCACCGTGCCCACGACCGTTCCCAGCGGACCCGCGGTGATCCGGTTCACGGCCACGCCACCGGGGCCGGCTCCGGCCGTGGTGGCCGTGTCGTGGCAGGTGGCCGGACCCGCCGGCGCGTCGCTGGCCTGTTCGCTCGACAGCGACGGTGACGGCACCGACGACCTGACCTTCGCCTGCTCGGACGTGGGCGGGCGCGACATCACCGTGCCGTCGCCCACCACCTACTCCGCGCGGCTCACCGTGTCGGACGGCACCCGGCGCGCTGTGGCCACCACGACCGTGACCGCCACGGTGCCCACCGTCGCCGCCGAGCCGTTCGACATCCAGCTCCGCAACCAGACGGCGCTGTCGCCCTCCATGCAGGCCGCCTTCGATGCCGCCGCGCAGCGCTGGGGATCGATCCTCGTGCAGGGCCTCCCGGCCGCGGCGGTGAACGTCGCCCCGGGCGCCTGCGGCGCGCCCAACGGAGCGGTCAACCAGACGGTCGACGACCTCGTGATCGACGTGTGGGTCGGCCCCATCGACGGGATCGGGAACGTCCTCGGCCAGGCCGGGCCCTGCGCCGTCGGCTCGCAGGACCGCCTGCCGCGGTTCGGCGTGATGCAGTTCGACCAGGCCGACCTCGCCGACCTCGCGACCGCCGGCCAGCTGAACGACGTGATCCTCCACGAGATGGGACACGTTCTCGGCCTCGGCACCCGCTGGACCGCCAAGGGCGTGATCACGGGCGCGGGCGGCGCCGACCCCAGGTACGTCGGCCCCCGTGGCATGGCCGAGTACTCGGCGCTCGGCCGCGGCGGAACCGTGCCGGTGGAGGCCGAGGGAGGGGTCGGGACGGCCGACAGCCACTGGAGCGAGGCCACGTTCAACAACGAACTCATGACCGGCTTCCTCGACCCGGGGGCGAACCCGCTCAGCCGGATGAGCCTGGCCTCGATGGCCGATCTCGGCTACCAGGTGGACCTCGGCAGGGCCGACGCGTACGTGCTCCCGGGCACCGCGGCCCTGGTGGCGGCCCGGGCGGCCGCGGCGGCCGACCCGACCCCGCAGCCGGAGGTCGTGCCGCTCGACCCGGTCGCCGTCGCCCGACAGCGCTGAGGTCCCGACGGGGGCCACCCGCCTTGGCCCCGGGCCGGGGCGTCGGCATCATGGTGCCCATGGCAGACCTCACCGTGGCCGCCCTCCCCTACTACCAGGCCGGGATGGCGCTCGAAGGGTGGTGGAACTCGCGTCAGGAGTCGCGCCGGGGGCCCGTGCCCGGCGACTACGAGTGGCGCGACACGCTGGCCAGCCTCGGCATGGGCACGTTGAGTCTCTTGGCGCCGTTCGTGACCGCGCCGCTGGTGCGCCGGCTCGACGCGAAGGGCGGCCGGTGGGGTCGGCTGCTCATCGGCGCCGCCGCCGTGGCCGCGGGCGCCACCCTGGCGGCGGACGCCGCCGTGCGGGTCGCCGAGCACCGACGTGACGGCGTGCGCCCCGGCGAGGTGCCCGACGGGCCGCCGGCCCCGGAGCCCGTCGGCGCCGACACGCCACGGGCCCGGTGGGGGCGCCGCCTGCGCCGAGCGGCCGGGTCGGCGGCGGTCACCACGGTCGCATCGGCCACGTTCGCCACCACCGCCACCTGGGCCGCCCACACGACGGCGACGAAGCTCTTCCGGCGCCGGGTCCTGCCCGACCTCGGCAACGGCCCACTGGCGTGGACCGTGGCCATGGTCGGCTGGGACTTCATCTACTACCTCAACCACCGCCTGATGCACACCACCCGGTTCATGTGGGCGATCCACGTGGTGCACCACTCGAGCGAGCGGTACAACCTGTCGACCGCCCTGCGGCAGCCGGTGGCCGACCCGCTCGGGCTGTTCGTGCCCTACGGCGTGCTCTCGCTGCTCGGCGTGCGGCCGGAGATCATCCAGCACTCCCGGGCCATCAACCTGATGTACCAGTTCTGGATCCACACCGAGGCGATCGACCGCATCGGTCCGTTCGAGAAGTGGTTCAACTCGCCGTCGCACCACCGGGTGCACCACGGCTCCAACCGCCGGTACATCGACCGCAACCACGGCGGCATCCTGATCGTGTGGGACAGGCTGCTCGGCACCTTCGAGCCGGAGGACCCCGAGGAGCCGGTGGTCTACGGGCTCACCAAGAACCTCGACTCGTTCAGCCCGCTCGTCATCGGCACCCATGAGTACGCCGACATCGCCCGCGACGTCGCCGGCGCGGACAACTGGGCCGACCGCCTGCAGTTCGTGTTCCGGGGGCCGGGCTGGGCCTACGAACGTCACCGCCGGGTGGCCGACGAGCAGCTGGACGCGACCGACGTGACGGTGCCCGAGCCCGTCGGCGTCTAGCCGGCGGGCCCCTCGGCCACCGCGATGCGGCCGGAGTCGGCGGCCGCGCGGAACGCGGCGTAGTCGGCCTCGACCGTGTCGGCGTAGGCGACCGAGAACTTCGTGAGCGCCCGCTCGAAGGTGTCCTTGTTGCCGAGGTAGGCCGAGATGGCGATCCGGTCGCCGGCGCGCGCGTGCGCCCGGGCGAGCGTCCAGGCACAGAGGGCGAGGTAGCTCCGGGCTGTCCCGATCCGGGCGGTGTCGAGGTCGAACGAGCCCTTCATGTCGCGGAACTGCCGGAAGTAGTAGTCGTGGCCACCGACGGACCCCCACCCGAGGAACGCATCGGAAGCCGCCTGCATGAGCCGCTGGCCCTCCACCACCCGCCGCCCGTGCGGGGTGATCGCCGTGACGTCGACGTACGGGGCGAGGACGGACCGGTTCGCCTCCTTCACCTGGAAGAAGAAGAGATCGTCCGGGTCGCGGCCCTCCGCGAGTGCGATCAGGCACCGCGTGCCGACGCTGCCCACGCCGACGACCTTCACCGCCACGTCGAGCAGCTGGTAGCCACCGACGAGGTACTGCAGGTCGGGCGGGATCGACTCCAGGTACTCGCCGAACGCGATCGTGATGTGTCCGTGGACCTGGCGGAGGCGATCAACTCCGAACTCGTCGTCGAGCCGCTCGATGAGGGGCGGCGCGTCCTTGATCCGACGGCGGCCGTTCACCACCTCGGTGAACTTGGCCACGGCCTTGTTCACGTCGTTGGCCCGGGCCTTCTCGATCACCTTCGTGGTGCGCCGCAGCTGCTTCTCGTCCGAGATGGCGCCGAGGATCATGTCGTCGGTGAGGCGCGCGTACCAGACGTCGAGGCGGCCCTGCTGGGCGAACTGCGCCATGGCCATCCGGTAGACCGCGCCCACGGTGGCGACCATCTCCTGCTCGGCCTCGGGGCCCCAACCGTGGTCACGGGCGAGCAGCACCGCACTGACCGCGAGCCGCTTCAGGTCCCACTCCCACGGTCCGGGCAACGTCTCGTCGAAGTCGTTGAGGTCGAACACCAGGGCCCGCTCGGGGCTGCCGAACACGCCGAAGTTCGCGAGGTGCGCGTCACCGCAGGACTGCACGAACAACCCCGAGACGGGGGTGTGGACGAGGTCGCCGGCCATGATCGCCGCACTCCCCCGGTAGAAGGTGAAGGGGCTCACGAGCATCCGCTGGTGGCGGATCGGTACGAGATGCTGAACCCGGTCGGCGTTCTGCGCCTCCAGGATCGCCACCGGGTCCGCTCGGTCGGCCGGCATCTCCCACGCCGAGTGCGACTTGCGCGGGACCTCGGCCCGGCGGGCGCGGCCCCAGGCGGCGCGGGCCTCGGCCGACGGGTGGTCCTCTGGGATGTCGGCGGAGCGGATCACGGCAGGGATCCTACGGGTCCGGTCACCGGGCTCCACCGGTGCCGCGACTACCGTCGCCGCACATGTCCGCGACCGTGGTGCTGCTCGATGCCGACACCGTCGCCGGATGGCGCCGACCGGCCCCGTCGCTCGGCCAGCTGCACGCTGCCGTGGCCGATCTCCGGCGCCAGCACCCCGAGGTGACCGTGGCGGTGGTCGCGGACCCGTCGATCAAGTGGGCGCTCCCCGAGGCGGAGCAGGACGCGTTCGAGAAGGACATCGTGACCCGCGCCGTGGTCTGCGCGCCGGCCGGCACGCGCGACGGCACGCACGGCTGGCTCGTTGCGGTGGCCGAACGGGCCCGGCGGCACTCCGAGCGAGTCCTGGTGGTGACCGATCGGGCGGTGGGCGGCCTGCCGATCGTGCGGCTCACGCGGCCGGACGGGCACTTCCACTTCGACCTCGACGGCGCCCGCCCCGTGGAGGGTGCCGCCTCCACGCCGACCCACCGGCGCCGACGCACCGGCCGCGCCGGCCGCTGACGCGCCGGAACCGTCAGGCGGGCGGTTCGTCGAGCGTCGGGATCCAGTCCGTGTCGCCGGGGACGAGCGACTGCGCGGCCGCCGGACCCCACGTGCCCCGCAGGTAGGGCACCACCGGGTTCGGCGCGTCGAGGATCGGCTGCACCACCCGCCATGCCTCCTCCACGGTGTCCTGGCGTGCGAACAGCCGGGCGTCGCCGTCGATCACGTCGCCGAGCAGGCGCTCATACGCCGGGGTCTCGGTGGGTGAGCGCCGACCGTCCACGTCGAGGTCGACCGTGCGGCTCTCCATCTCCTCGCCGGGGCGCTTGAACTGCAGTTCGAGCCGTACCAGTGAGTCAGGGCCGAGGCGGAACCGGAACCGGTTGGGCTCGGGGTGCTGCAGGCTGCCGGAGAACAGCGGGCGCGGCGGATCGTTGAGCACCACGGCGGCCTCGGTGACGGTCTCCGGCAGGCCCTTGCCCGCCCGGATCAGGAACGGCACGCCGGCCCAGCGCCACGTGTCGATGGCGAGCTCCACCGCCACGTAGGTCTCGGTGTCGGACCCGTCGGCCACGCCGTCCTCGTCGAGGTACCCGCGGTACTGGCCGCGCACCACGCGGGCGACGTCGCGCACATGCGTGGCGCGCAGGACCTTGGTGTGCTCGTCGCGCAGGGCGTCCGCGTCCTCGCTCACGGGTGGTTCCATCGCGAGGAGGCTCACCACCTGCAGCAGGTGGTTCTGCACCACGTCGCGCAGCGCCCCCACGTCGTCGTAGAACCGGCCGCGGCCCTCCACCCCGAAGGACTCGGCCATGGTGATCTCGACGCGGGCCACGTGACGCCGGTTCCAGATCGGCTCCATGAGCGAGTTGGCGAACCGGAAGACGAGGAGGTTCAGCACCGGCTCCTTGCCGATGAAGTGGTCGATGCGGAACACGCGGTCCTCGGGTACGTGGGCCAGCACGATGCGGTTCAGCTCACGGGCCGAGTCGAGATCGCGCCCGAACGGCTTCTCGAGCACGAGCCGACCCCGGTCGGTCACGCCGATCCGGGCGAGACCCTCGGTGACCGGGCCGAACATCGACGGCGGGATCGCCAAGTAGCAGACGGGCAGCGTGCTGTGGCCCAGGCGGTCCCGCAACCGGTCGAACGTGCCCTCGTCGCGGTAGTCCCCGGAGATGTAGGAGAGCCGCGCGAACAGGTCCTCGATGACGCCGCGGTCGGGCTCGATGCCCGCGTGGTGCAGCGAGTCCGAGACCCGGTCGCGGAGTTGCTCGAGGGTCCAGTCCGAGGAGGCCACGCCGATGATCGGCCCGGTCATCCGGTGGCGCGCCACCAGCCCGTACAGGGCGGGGAAGAGCTTCTTGTAGGCGAGGTCGCCGGTGATGCCGAAGAGAACCAGGGCGTCGGCGTCGGTGGTGCTCACTCCCCGGACCGTACCGGGTCGGTGCGCTCACACAGCCCTCACATCGCCCACACGGACCGATCACGCACCGGTCCGACACTCGCCCGATGGGTGGACTGCACCTCTCCCGCCGCCAGGTCCTGGCCGCGCTCGGCGCGTGCGGCCTGGTCGGTGCAGCGGGCTGCAGCGCCGGCCGGGTCGGCGAACCCGCGGCGCAGCGCTCGGGTCCGCGGCCGGCACCACCGCCGGGGCCACCGGGATGGGTGCTCGCCCGCCGGTTCTCCTTCGGACCGACCCCCGACCTCGTCGAGCTGGCGGGTCGCGGGCCGGACGCCTTCCTCGACCACCAGCTCGACCCCGGGCTCGCGGAGGATCCGGCCGTCGCCTCGCTGTTGGCCGCGATCGGTGCGGGATCCGCGGGGTCGACCGGGGTCGGGGAGGCGAGCGCAAGGGGCGCCGACCCGGAGCGCCGCCGGGCGGCGGTACGGAGCGTCGTCGCCGGGACCGTGGCCACGGCGGCCTGGTCGAGCGGCCAGGTCCGCGCCGTCATGGCCGACTTCCTCGCGGATCACCTTCACGTGTCGATCGCCGAGGCGCCGACGGTGTTCTTCGTCCCGTCCTATGACGCCGGCGTGATCCGGACCCGGGCCCTCGGGAGCTTCGCCGAGCTCCTGGTGGCGTCCGCCCGGAGCGCGGCCATGCTCGTGTACCTGGACAACGCCCGGAGCAGGGCCGACGGCGGCCGGACCCCGAACGAGAACTACGCCCGCGAGCTCATGGAGCTCCACACCGTCGGCGTCGACGGCGGTTACGACGAGGCCGACGTGGTGGAGGTGGCCCACGTCCTGTCCGGCTGGAGCCTCCAACGCCCGGCCGCGACGTTCACGTTCCGCGACGCGTGGCACGCACCGGGCCCGCTCGCCGGGGGCGGCGAGGTACTGGGATGGCGTCCGAGCCGCGGCGGCGAGGCCGATGGAGAGGACCTCCTGCACCACCTGGCCCGCCACCCCTCGACCGCCCGGTTCGTCACGTGGAAGCTCGCGCGACGCTTCGTGGCCGACGACATCGCGCCTACCGACGACCTGGTGGTCCGGCTGGCCGATGTGTACCGCCGGAGCGACACGGTGCTCGCGCCGGTCATCCGCGAGATGGCCGGACCCGTCGCCGGGGCCGGCTCGCCGGCCGCGAAGCTCCGGCGGCCGCTCGATCTGGTCGCCGCCATGCTGCGCATGGGATCGGTCACCCCGAACCCCTCGGAGTTCGCGGCGTCCGCTCGTGGCGTCGCCCACCACCTGCAGGGTCTCGGCCAGGTGCCGTACCTCTGGCCGGCCCCGAACGGCTACCCCGAGACCGCGGGGCCGTGGAGCGGTGCCGGCTCGGTGATCGCACGCTGGAAGGCCGCGGGCGCGGCAGCGGCCGGGTTCGGCGGGCTGACCCCGCGACCGGTGCCCGACGACCCCACCCCGACCGGCGTGGCCACGTCCCTCCTCGGGGCCGGGCCCGGGCCGGCCCTCGCCCGGGCGCTGGGTCGCATCGGCCACGACCCGGACCCCGTCGTGGCCGCCCGCGCCATCACGTTCGCCTCGCCGGAGTTCCAGCTGCGATGAGCGCCGCCACCCGCCCCCTGGTGGTCGTCTTCCTCCGTGGCGGCACGGACGGACTGTCGCTGCTCCGCCCGCTGCAGGACTCCGTGGTGGACCAACTCCGACCCGATCTGGTGGTCCCGCCCGCCTCCACCGTCCCCGCCGGCGAGGGGTTCGGACTCCACCCGGCACTCGCCACCACCGGGGCGCGGCTGGCGGCCGGCACGGTCGCACTCGTCCCGGCGTGCGGCTCACCGACCGCGTCCCGATCACACTTCAGCGCCCAGTTCTCCGTGGAGCGCAGCGACGGCGGCCAGGCGGCCCTCACGGGAGGGTGGCTGGGCCGTCATCTCGACGCCACCGCCGGACGCGAGATCCGGCCCTTCCGGGCGGTGTCCCTGGGGCAGACCCAGGTGCCGACGCTCCTGGCCGGCAGCACGGACGTTCTGGCCGCCACCACGCTCGCCGACCTCACGCTCGACGGCCGCACGAGGGACGCGACTCCGACGCCGGACCTGTTGGCGTCGCTGTGGCAGGACGACGACGGTCCCCTCGGCCCCTCGGCCGCCGCCGCGCTGGAGGTGCTCCGGCGCTCCGGCTCGCTCCGCCCGACCACCGGGCTGCCGACGACCGGTGGCGACGGTCGCGTCCCGACGGTCGCGTCGAGCGCCGCTGAGCTGGTCACGGTGTTCGGGTCGTCCCTCGGGACCCGGGTCGGGATGCTGAACATGTCGGGCTGGGACCACCACAGCGATCTCGGCGTGACCGACGGCGCGTTCGCCCGCCTCGCGACCGAGCTCGACGGGGCGCTCGACACCCTGCTCCGCGGTATCCCGGGTGTGGTGGTGCTGGTGGTGTCGGAGTTCGGCCGGCGGGCGGCGGCCAATGCGTCCGGCGGATCGGACCACGGGCGCGGCGGCGTCGCGATCGTGCTCGGCGATGGTGTGCGCGGCGGCGTGCACGGGGACTGGCCGGGGCTGGGGGACCTCGACGAGGGCGATGTCCCCGTGGCGAACGACGTGCGCTCCGTGTTCGCCGAGGTTGTCGGCAAGGTGCTCGACGCCGACGTGGAGCGGATCCTGCCCGGCGCGCCGCCACCGCTCGGCCTCCTGGGGTAGAACGCCAGTAGCGTCGTTCCACATGGCGATGGCACGGCGCAGGTGGTGGGTGGTGCCGCTCGCAGCAGGCGTGGTGGTGCTCATGAGCCCGCTCGCGGCGGCACGTCCCCACCAGGTACGCGAGGACCCGCCCGTCTGCGGCGACACGGTCACGACCCTGAGGGGCACCGCCACCCCCGAGCGCGAGAAGTCCTACGAGCTGGTGCCGTTCCGGGTGCCGCCGGGAACGGCCCGCATCGAAGTGGGCTACACGTGGACCCCCACCGATGCGGGCGTGGTGGACCTCGGCGTGTGGGACCAGCACGGCACCTCGGGGCCCGCCGCGTTCCGCACCTGGGCAGGGAGCCGTCAGGGCCGCATCGACAAGGGCACCGCGCCGCTCGTGATCGCACCCGACCGCAACGAGCGCACCGTGGTCGCCCGGCCGGTCGAGCCGGGCGTGTGGCACGTGGAGCTCGGCCTCGCGGCCGTCGCGGCGCCGCTCGAGTGGCGGGTCGATCTGCGATGCGTCCCCGGGGAGCAGGCGCCCGCGCTCCGGCCCGACCCGGTGGACCCGAACGTGGTGGCGCGGCCGGGTCCGGGTTGGTACGCGGGCGACTTCCACCTGCACGCCTACCACTCGAGTCCCACCGGGCCGGAGCCCGACGAGATGGTGGCGAAGGCCGTCGCGGCGGGCCTCGACATCATCCCGGTCACGGAGTACGTCACGCCCGCGCACTGGGACCGTCTGGGCGCCGCGCAACGGGCGCACCCCGACGTGCTGATCTGGCCGGGCCGCGAGGTGATCTCGTACTTCGGCCACATGATCGTGCTGTCCGAGACGCCGGACGAGGTGGAGTACCGCGTGGGCTTCACCCCGCCCGGTGCGGACCGTCCGATCACCCCGGCCGACATCCAGCGCGGCGCCGTGGCCGACGGCGCGCTCGTGTCGCTCGCGCACCCGACGATCTTCCCGCCCGACACGTTCGGCGCCGCGTGCCGGGGCTGCTTCTTCCAGAAGCTCGACGAACTGGACCTCGACCGGCTCACCGCGCTCGAGGTGGTCACCGAGGGATCGGTGGCCGAACTCGGCGGTCGGCCGGTGCCGAACCCGTTCGTGCGCACCGCGGTGGAGCTCTGGGAGCGGTTCCTGCGCGAGGGGCACCGCATCACCGCGGTGTCGGGTTCCGACGACAAGTCGGGTGACGGCTACGGATCCACGCGCACGATGGTGTACGCCGAACAGCTCAGCCGACCCGCGGTGGACGAGGCGATACGCCGGGGCCACGCCTACGTGCAGGGCGTGGGTCGCGAGAGCCCCACGATGGAACTGCGCGCCACCGCCCCCGACGGCACCTCGGGGATCTTCGGCGACACGCTCGTGGCCGCCGAGGCCTCCATCGAGATGACCGTGCGGGGCGGTGCCGGCCAGGTGCTGTCCGTGCGGCGCAACGGCACCGAGGTGGAGCGGGTGCCCATCACGTCCGCGGACTTCACACACACCGTCAGGGCCACCCGGGCGCCGGACGAGGGACCGCTCGGGACGTTCTGGGGCGCCGAGGTGCTCGACACGAACCGGTTCCCGGGCACCGACGTGCCCACCGTGATCGCCAACCCCGTCTTCCTGGCCGACCGGCCGGCACCCGAACCGACCCTCCCGACCTTCCGGCCGACCGGCTCGCTGCGGGCCGACACGGCGCCCGCGTCGCCCGAGCTCCAACCGGGCTCCGGTGGCGTGCCGTGGGGCCCGGTGGCCGCCGCCGCGGCGGTGGCCGGTCTGGTCCTCGTGGTCGGCGGCGTGGCCGCGGCCGTCAGCCGCCGGCGGAGCCGCGCAGACTGATGCGCTCCAGCTCCGGGTCGGCCTCGATGTCGGCATCGGTGAAGCGCAGCGGCCGGACCGCTCGACCGGCGAACGCCTCGGTACCGTCCGCGTGGTGCGGGGACCTGGGGTCGCCGTTCTGGCCGTAGGCGAGGAGCCCGACCCCGTTCGGCCCGTCGGGGGTCATCTCCACCGCCATCAGGAAGCTCGCGCCGTAGGTGACCTGGTAGCCCCCCTGCGCGAGCCCGGTGCGCTCGCGACCCGGCACCGGCGCGGGCCGCGGGGGACCCGGCTCCAGGGAGGCGGGCGGGAGTGCGCCGGTGGGCCCGAGCACGTTCATCACGCCCTCGCCCTCTCCCCCGCCCGGCACCGGCACCCGGCGCTCGCCGCGTGCCGCCCACTGCGCGTCGCCGAGCGCCACGCCGGGCGCCAGGCCCGCCTCGGCGAGCACCCGCACCGCGTGGCCCACCGCCTGCAGCACCGGGTCGCCCGCGGGGTCGGTGCCGACGGGCGCGGGGGCCAGGGTGTGCGGCGTGACCACCGGGTCGTCGGGGTCGAAGCCGACGGCGAAGACCGGTCCGGCGTCGCGCCACTGGGCCGGCTCGAACGCGTCCATGAACTCGCGCCACAGCACCGCGCCGGCCGAGTCGAGATCCACCCGGCCGTCCCAGCGCTCGAGCACCGCGGCCACCGCAGGGCCGTCGACCTCCTGCCCCGCGACGGTGAAGGCGCCGGCGGCGCGACACCGGTCCGCCACGGCCGCCGCCAGGAGCTGGGCGGACAGCGAAGGCCCGTCGTACACCGCGTCGAGCAGGTCGCCGACGGTGATCCCACCACGCGCCGAGAGCGCGGCGGCCTGGCGGAGGTTCTGGCGTGTGCGGAGCGTGCGGGGCGTGCGCTCCAGGCCGCACAGCACCGGGTAGCCCTCCAGCGGCTCGCGGGGGTGGGTCAGCCAGTGGGAGTCGTTGGCGTTGACCAGCACGTCGCGCCGGGCGAGCTGCGGCAGCGCGGCCGGCGGTTCGAGACCCGGCGAACGGGCGCCGGGGTGGTCCTGCCACTCGTCGTCGGGGTCGCTACCGTCGAGGAGCGCGATCCGGTTCTCGTACAGCAGCGCCGCAACGAGGTCCTCGGTGATCCGGGCGCGGAATCGGTCCTGCGCGCCCGGGGTGAGGCGGGGGGTGGCGGACATGTCGGCGTACCAGGCGGTGCCCTCCGCGTCCGCAGCGAGGGTGTTCACCCACGGCAGGCCCTGCACCTCGTGGAAGACCCGGCGGAACGAGTCGAGGGAGTCGGCCATGTCCATGCCGAGGAACTGCTCGAGGACCCGGGTGTTGTGCTCGTTCGCGTCGCGGAAGGTGAAGGCCACCTCGTGGCCCCATCCGAGCAGCGGCAGGTTGAGCATCGGACCGAGGTGGGTGCGCCAGAGCGTGCGCTCCACGGTGCCGCCCCCGGCCACCTCCACGGAGTGCGTCTCGGACCGCATCTCCCGCCACTCGTCGCCGTGGCGGTAGCGGGTGGGGTCGTCGGGGTCGAGGTCGAGGCGGTACAGGGTGAAGCGGTGCCCGCAGGAGAACGTGTGGGCCCAGGCGACGTGACGGTTGAAGCCCATCTGGATTCCGGGCGTGCCGAGGAGCGACACGCCGTAGGCATCGATGACGCCGGGGATCGTGAGGTGGCACTCCCAGAAGCGGGCCTCGCCGTACCAGGGGAAGTGCGGGTTCGCGAGCACCATCCCGTGGCCCGACGCGGTCACGTCGCCACCGACGGCCCAGCCGTTGCTCGCCACCGACGGCGGGGCGAGGGCCTCCAGCGGCGCCGGCGGGTGGGGCCCGTCGGGACCGGGCGGGCGGGCGTGGCCGATGAGCTGGGCCACGTTGCGCCCCGACGCCATGAGCGCCACGTCCCCGAACCACGCGTACAGGTCGAGCTCGTCGACCCGCCGGATCCACTCGGCCCCGTCGCACCACTCCGGCAGGGCCCCGGGCCCGGCGTCGAGCGCCTCGTCGACCGCCCGGTTGTAGCCCGCGGTGTACCCGGTGACGAGCTCGCGGATCCACGGGGGCTGGGCGTCGCGCAGGCCCGCGGCCCGCTCACGCAGGCCGAGCACCCGGTAGCCGAGGTCGGAGGCGAGCAGCCCGTCCTGCGCGCCGGGGCCGTGGAACCGCGCCCGCTCCCCGCGGACCTTCACGATCTGGTCCGCGATCGCCGGCAGGTGGTCGCGGGCGCACGCCCAGCCCTGCCCGTAGCCGAGGCCGGCCCAGTCGTCGGCCCTGACGTGGGGCACCCCGTGAGTGGTGACGCGGATCTCGGCGCGGAACTCGTGGTCGCTCATCGGCGGCGACGGTAGGCCAGACCGGCCGGCCCACGCCCGACTGCCGACTCGGCAGTGCCCCGGCTGCACACCCGGCCGGGCGCGAACTAGAACGTGTTCTCGTTCGACCCACCACACCCCGTCCCGGGAGCGCACCGTGGCCACCAGCACGCTGACCGACCGCTACACGATCATCTCCTCCGACTGTCACGCGGGCGGCAACCACGCCCAGTACCGGGAGTACCTCGACCCGGCCTACGTGGAGCGCTTCGACGCCTGGCGCGGCCGGTACAAGAACCCGTTCCGGGACCTCCAGGACGACGGTCGCTCCCGCAACTGGGACGACGAACGGCGCATCTCGGAGATGGACGCCGACGGCGTCGTCGCCGAGGTCGTGTTCCCCAACACGGTTCCCCCCTTCTTCCCCACCGGCGTGGTGATCGCGCAGGCCCCGACCACCCGTGAGGACTACGAGCTGCGCCTCGCCGGGATCCGGGCCCACAACCGGTGGCTCGCCGACTTCTGCGCGGCGCACCCGGTCCGCCGGGCGGGCCTCGGCCAGATCCTCCTGAACGACGTGGAGGACACGCTCGAGGACGTCCGCTGGATCGCCGAGCACGGCCTCGCCGGCGTGCTGCTCCCCGGCGTGGCGCCCAACACCGGCATCGATCCGCTCTTCTCCCCCGCGTACGACCCGGTGTGGGCCCTGTGCCAGGAGCTCGACCTGCCCGTGACCCACCACGGCGGCGGTTCCGGGATGCCCGACTACGGGACGTACCCGTCGAGCACCGTGATGTACATGATGGAGGCTGGCTTCTTCGCCAACCGGGCGCTCTGGCACCTGGTGATGAGCGGGGTGTTCGAGCGCTTCGGCGGCCTGCGCTTCGTGATGACCGAGCAGGGCGCCGGCTGGATCCCCGGTGCGCTGCAGCAGATGGACGACCTGAACGCGGCGATGGCGGCCGGAAAGTTCGGGGAGCTCGGCCCCGCCGCGATGGTGCTGCCCCGGACCCCGAGCGAGTACTTCGCCACGAACTGCTGGGTGGGCACGAGCTTCCCACCCCCGGGCGAGACCGAGGTGTTCCGCAACCTCGGCATCGACAGGTTCATGTGGGGCAGCGACTACCCGCACCGGGAGGGCACCTACCCGTACACCCGCGAGTCGCTGCGACGGACCTTCACCGGCTGGGATCCCGCGGACCTGCGCCGCCTGTTCTCCGAGACCGCGGCCGACGTGTACGGCTTCGACCTCCCGGCCCTCGACGCGATCGCGGCAGAGGTCGGCCCGACCGTGGAGGAGGTGGCCACGCCGCTCGACCGGGTGCCCGCGGATGCCACCAGCCCGGCGTTCTACAAGGGCTGAGGGTCCCCGGCCGGGGCCTCGACCTCGTCCCAGTGGAGCGTGCCGGCGAGCAGCGTCCCATCACCGAGTTCCAGGGTCCGTGCACCCGGGAGGCCCAACCGCACGGCGAACCGCTCACCGGCCGCGGCCATGAGGAGCGAGTGGTCGCCGATCGCCACGTAGAGGGCCGTGACGTCGTAGCGGTGGCCCCGCAGTGCGGTGACGGGGCCCGGGCTGGGGACCAGCTCCCAGTGCTCCTCGTAGCGGGTGCCGCCGGGGCCACCGAACTCGCCACGCTCCAGGAACGCCGGTTGCGGCCCTCCGGCGAGCCATTCCACGGTGCCGGTGTCGGTGGTCGCGAAGCCGCCGTGCCAGTCCAGCTCGTGGGCCCAGCTCAGCGCGGGTGGGGACCAGGAGGTGGTCCCGGCGAACGCCTCCACGACCTCCGATCCTCCGGTGCCGCGGACGGTGCGAAGGTCGGCGAAGCAGCTGGCGGTCTGGAGCCACCACACGTCGTGCGGCTCATCGGGTGGTTCGTCACCCACCTGCAGCGAGACCCGACGCCAGACCCCCACGAACTCCTCGGGCACCATGGCCGCTGACGCTACCGATGCGATGTTTCGTGCCGGTCAC
>JBMOJH010000070.1:0-17613 GCA_049316905.1 Microthrixaceae bacterium
TCCCCGAGCAGCACATCCCCGGGAGGGTCACGATGAGCCCCGCCAAAGGGATCGACACCGTCACGACCGACGGCACCGCCGCCGGGGAGCTCGGGGCCTTCATCGACCGCTCCCCCACCCCGTTCCACGCCGTGGCCCAGGCCGCGGCCCTGCTGGCCGACGCCGGCTCCACCCCGCTCGACCCCACCGCGGAGTGGGGCGCCGACGACGCTGCCGGTGCCGCGTTCGTGGTGCGCGACGGTTCGCTCGTGGCGTGGGGACCGTCCACCGACCCGACCGGGCCGATGCGGCTCATCGGCGCGCACACCGACTCGCCGAACCTGCGGGTCCGGCCCCGGCCCGACACCGGGGCCGCGGGATGGCGCCAGGTCGGCGTGGAGGTCTACGGCGGGGCGCTCCTGAACTCGTGGCTCGACCGCGACCTCGGCCTCGCCGGCCGGGTGGCGGTGCGCGGCGGCCCCGACGGGATCGTGCACCGGGCCTTCCGCACCGACGAGCCGGTACTGCGGGTCCCGCAGCTCGCCATCCACCTCGACCGGGGTGTCAACGAGGGTCTCTCGCTCAACCCGCAGCAGCACCTCATCCCGGTGTGGGGCCTCGGCGACCCCCACGAGGGGGATGTCGCTGCCTGGCTGGCCTCGCTCGTGGACGCGGCGCCCGCCGACGTGCTCGGCTGGGACGCCGCCTGCTTCGACGTGCAGCCCTCGGCCCTGCTGGGCGTCGACGCGGAGCTGCTGGCCGCCCCCCGGCTCGACAACCTCTGCTCGTCGTGGGGCGCGGTGCAGGCGCTCCTCGCTGCCGCCGCCGCACCACCGCCGCCGCAGGTGCCCGTCGTGGTGCTGTACGACCACGAGGAGGTGGGCTCCACCACCGCCACCGGCGCGGCCGGCGCGTGGCTCGCCCAGGTGCTCGAACGGCGGTCTGCCGCCCTCGGGTCCGGGCGCCCCGAATTCCTACGGACCCTCGCCGGGTCCGTCCTGCTGTCGGCCGACATGGCGCACGCGACCCACCCGAACTACCCCGAACGCCACGAGCCCCGGCACTGGATCCGCGCCGGGGGTGGCCCGGTGATCAAGCACAACGTGAACGCCCGCTACGCCACCGACTCCCGGGGGGCAGCATGGTTCCGGCTCGCGTGCGCCGCCGCGGATGTGCCGGTGCAGGACTACTCCCACCGCGGTGACCTGCCGTGCGGGTCCACGATCGGGCCGCTCGCCGCTGCGGGCCTCGCCGTCGACACGGTCGACATGGGGATGGGGATGCTCTCGATGCACTCCGCCCGCGAGCTGATGGCCGCGGCCGACGTCGAACTCCAGGACCGGGCGTTCACCGCCTGGTTCACCGCTCCCTGATCCCCGCTCTGTGTCGCGTCGGCACACATATGTGTCGTCCAACGCGACACAGAGCCGGGGAGGGAGCAGCGGTACAGTCCGCCGGTCGGCTCGACACTCAGGGGGTCCCACGTGGGCATCGGCATGAAGATCGGCATCAACGGCACCGGGCAGCTCTCGAGCCTCGACGGGATCATCGAGGCGGCCTCGCGGGCCGAGGCCGACGGCTTCGACTCGTTCTGGATCGCCCAGATCTTCGGCGTGGACGCCCTCACCGCCCTCGCGCTCACGGGTCGCCAGGTGCTGCGCATCGAGCTCGGCACCGCCGTGGTGCCCACGTACCCGCGGCACCCGATGATGCTGGCCTCCCAGGCGCTCACCGTGCAGCAGGCCACCCACGACCGCCTCTGCCTCGGCATCGGCCTCAGCCACCAGATCGTGGTGGAGCACATGTGGGGTTTCTCGTGGGAGAAGCCGGTGCGCCACATGCGCGAGTACCTCGACGCGCTCCTCCCCCTGCTCCGGGGTGAGGCCGCGGACGTGCACGGCGAGGACATCACCTGCGTCGGAGCGGTCGACGTGGGCGGCGTGACCCACCCGCCGGTGCTCGTGGCCGCGCTCGGCCCGCAGATGCTGAAGGTCACCGGCTCCCGGGGCTGCGGCACGATCACCTGGTGCACGGGCATCCGCACGCTCGGCGAGCACATCGTGCCCACCATCACCGCCGCGGCCGAGGCGGCCGGCCATCCGGCGCCCCGCGTGGTGTGCGGCCTGCCGATCGCCGTGACCTCCGACGTGGAGGCCACCCACGCCCTCGCGGCAGAGCAGTTCGCCCTGTACGGCGGACTCCCCTCCTACGCGGCGATGCTCGAGCGGGAAGGCGTGACCGACCCGGCGGACGTGGCCATCATCGGCGAGGAGGCCCACGTGGAGGCCGAGCTGCGCCGCATGGCCGACGCGGGCGTCACCGACTTCGGCGCGGTGATCACCACCACGAGCCGCGAGGACCACGACCGCACCTGGGACCTCCTGAAGTCGCTCCGGGCCTGACCCGCGCCATCGCGCACCATCGCGCGCCGTCTCCCGCTCCCCCGTTCCCTCTCCCCCACCGCATGACGGATCCCACACCTCTCACCTTCACCACCCGCTCGGGCGCGCACCTCACCGCGGACGCGTGGGGCGACCCGACCCACCGGCCCGTGGTCCTCATCCACGGCGGCGGCCAGACCCGCCACTCGTGGGGCGGCACCGCCGCGGCCCTCGCCGCCGATGGCTGGTACGCGGTGGCGTACGACCAGCGCGGCCACGGCACGTCCGACCGGGCCCCCGACCGCGACTACGCGAACGATCGGTTCGCCGAGGACTGCGTGGACGTCTGCCGGGAGCTCGAACGCCGTACCGGCACGGCGCCGGTGGCCGTCGGCGCATCGCTCGGCGGGCTCTCGGCGCTCCTCGCGGAGGGCGAGCTCGACCCGGGCTGCACCTCCGCGCTCGTGCTGGTCGACATCACCCCGCGGATGGAGCCCGACGGGGTACGCCGCATCGTGGGCTTCATGCTCGACAAGGTGGAGGACGGCTACGGCTCGCTCGAGGAGGCCGCCGCGGCCATTGCCGAGTACCAGCCCCACCGGCCGCCGCCCCGCGACCTGCGCGGCCTGGCGAAGAACCTCCGCCAGGACCCCGACGGGCGCTGGCGCTGGCACTGGGACCCCGACATGTTCCTGGGTCCGAGCCCGCTGGGAGCGGGCCGGAAGGAGTGGCACGCACCCGGTGACGGTCCCCCGCCGCGGGCACCCCGCTACGAGGCCGCCACCCGGGCCCTGCAGGTGCCCACGCTGCTGGTCCGCGGGCGCCTGTCGGACCTCGTGAGCGAGGAGACGGCGAAGGAGTTCCTCGAACTGCGACCCGATGCGCGCTTCGTGGACGTCTCCGAGGCCGGGCACATGGTGGCCGGTGACCGCAACGACGCCTTCACCGACGCCGTGCGCAGCTTCCTCGCGGAGCTCACCCCCTCCACCGGGACCACCGATGGCTGACCAGGGATCCGGTACCCGGGTCATCGAGGCGCCCCTCGACGTGCTCTGGGACCTCGCCACCGACGTGGAGCGCTACCCGGAGTGGATGTCCGACGTGCGCTCCGCCGCGGTCGGGGGCCGTGACGCCGCGGGCCGGGCCACGGAGGCCACCTTCACCGTCGGGAGCTTCGGCCTCTCGAGCACCTACACCGTGGCCTACGCCTACGACCCGCCCGGGAGCTTCTCGTGGACCCTGGTCCGCAGCAACGAGATGCGCACCATGGACGGCGAGTACTCGTTCCGCGACCTGGGCGACGGGCGCACCGAGGTGACCTACCGGCTGTCGGTCGACCTGAAGATCCCGATGCTCGGGATGATCAAGCGCCGGGCCGAGTCGACGATCATCGGCCACGCCCTCGGCGGGCTCGCCGCGGAGGCGGCGCGCCGCACCGGTTGAGCAGGACCGGTTGATGAGTCCCCGGACCGGACCGCTCAGAGCGCCACCTGCACCGGCGGCAGGGTCACCTCGAACGGGTCGAGCGGCACCGGGCGCATTCCCGAAGGACCGCCCAGGAAGGCCACCGACGCATCGGTGATCCGCAGGTTCGGCGCCGAGAGGGTCACCGTGCGGGCGGCCACGTCGAGTGTGGCGGACTGCACCGATGCCGCACCGGCGAACTCCACCGTGAAGCCCACCGTGCCCACCACGGCGCCGAAGCAGCTCAGCGTGAGCGTGCCGGCCGACAGCGAGGCGCGGGGCAGGTCCACACGGGCACCGGGGAGGGTGAGGGTCCCGCGCTCGAGGTCCACCTGCACGGCCGCGAGCGTGAGCGTGGCGCCCGGGATCGACACCGAGGCCGTGGTGGCCGTGGCGGTGCACGTGCCGAGACCCCCGAACACCGGGAACGTGTTGGAGAAGGTCTGCGGCGGGATCGTCACGCCGAGCTGGTACGTCCCGCCGCTGAACAGGTCGGGCGTGGGTGTGGTGCCGTCGGGCGACGGGGTGCACGCCGCCCCGAGCAGGGCCACCGCCACCAGTGCCACCGCCACCAGTCCCCGGCGGCCGTTGCCCCTGGCGGTTCCCCGCCCCGTTCCGTGCGTGGTCGTCTCCATCGTCGGTGCCCCCGGGCTGTCGTGCGGCGCCCCGTCCGGCGCCGGCCGACCGGTCCTACGGCCCGCCCCGGCGGCGACTTGACCCTTCGGGCGGGGAAGGGTCCGTTCGACCCACCTGCGGTGCGCAACCGGCACCGGGGGTACCTTCCCGGGGTGCGCATCGAGGAGGCCCGGGCCGTGCTGGGGGTGACCGCGGACGCCGACGCGGACTCGCTGCGCGCCGCCTACCGCCGCCTGCTCCTGCGCACCCACCCCGACGTGAGCGGCCGGGGCGACGCCACCGATGCCACCGTCCGCCTCACCACCGCCTACACCGTGCTGCTCCGTCGCGACGACCGGGGTCCCGGCGACGCCGGGGCGCCCCGGGGCACGCGGGACGGCCGGGCGACACCCCCGCCGGAGGAGGCCCCCTCCCCGGGTGCGACGCCCGCCGGGCCGTCATCCACGCGGCCGCCGATCGGAGCGGTGCTCGTGGACGACGACACCATCGCGGTGCCCGCACCCGGCGACGAAACGCTGCTGCTCGTCATGGAGACCGCCCACGCGCTCGGTGAGATCTCCTACCTCGACCCCTCCGCGGGGCTGGTGGAGGTGATCGTCGAGTTCGTGGAGGCCCCGACCAGCTCGGTGCTGCTGTGCCTGCAGGGCCGGGCCACCGGCGTGACCGACGTGTTCTGCACGGTCGAGCCGCTGAGCGGCGGCGAGGCCCCACCGGCCGACGCCGTCACCCGCCTGGTGCTCGCCACGCTGCAGGAACGCTCCACCCTCGCGTCCGACTGAATCCCGATGGATCAGACGAGGCAGTTCAGGCGCGGCGGCCGAGCTTCGTGCGCAGGTTCGATCCGAAGCGCAGCCGCATCGAGCGGATGCCCAGCGCGTCGAGGCCCTTCGGCACCGGGAACCACCACACCTCGCGCGGTGTGGGCACCTTCTGGCCGAGGACCGACTTCACGTTCGAGAACTCCCGCAGCCCCTCGGCGCCGTGCACCCGGCCGATACCCGACTCCTTCACGCCGCCGAACGGCAGGCCCACCACGGCGTAGCTCACGATGCAGTCGTTGATGCAGACGTTGCCGGCCTCCAGCTCCTCCGCGATCGCTGCGCCGCGGGCCGCGTCACCGGTCCACACGGAACTGTTCAGCCCGTAGTCGGAGTCGTTGGCGAGGCGCACCGCCTCGTCCGCACCGTCGACCTTCATGATCGGCAGGACCGGCCCGAAGGTCTCCTCGCGCATCACGTCCATCGTGTGGTCCACGTCGACCAGCACGGTCGGCGGGTACCAGTACCCCGGCCGGTCGAGGCGCTCCCCGCCGAGCAGCACGGTGGCACCCTTGGCCACCGCGTCGGCCACGTGGCGCTCCACCACCTCCACCTGCGGCGGGAAGGTCATCGAGCCGATGTCGCCGGTGCCCGAGTCGTCCTGACGGATCGCGGCGGTCTCGGCGAGCACGCGGTCCACGAACTCGTCGTACACCGGGGCCTCGACGTACACCCGCTCCACCGACATGCAGGTCTGGCCCGCGTTCTGCATCGACCCCCACACGGCACCCCGGGCGGCACGGGTCACGTCCGCATCCGCGAGCACCACCATCGGGTCCTTGCCGCCGAGCTCGAGCAGCACCGGGGTGAGCGTGTCGGCGGCCGCGGCCATGACCCGCTTGCCGGTGCGGGCGGAACCGGTGAACGCCACCTTGTCCACGCCGGAGCGCACGAGCGCCTCACCCGTGGCGCCGCCGCCGGTGACCACCTGCACGAGGTCGCCCCATGTGTCGTCCTCGAACAGCGAGCCGATCGCGAGGCCGACGGTTGGGGTGACCTCCGACGGCTTCAGCACCACGGCGTTGCCGGCGAACAGCGCGCTCAGGGTGGGCGTCATCGACAGCGTGAACGGGTAGTTCCACGGGCTGATCACCCCGATCACGCCCATCGGCTCGTAGCGCTTCCACGCCGACTTGTGCAGCATCGTGCCGGGCGAAACGGGTTGGGGCCGCAGCACGCGCGCCCCGTTGCGCACGTACCACTCCATGGTCTCGCACACGGCCATCAGCTCGGTCGTGACGGCCTCGGCGCGCTGCTTGCCGGTCTCCGAGCAGATCACCTCCACGAGCTCCTCGGCGCGGTCGAGCAGCCGGTCGCGCACCGCGAGCAGGTGACGGGCGCGCTCCTTGTACCGCAGGCCGCCCCACGCAGGGGCCACCGCCCGGGCCCGGGCCACGGCGGCGCGGACCTCCTCGGCGGACTGGTCGGGCACCACGGCGATCGTCACGCCGGTCCGGGGGTCGACGGTCTCGATGACCGGTCGGTCGCCGGGGGCGGGGGCGGCCGAGGGTCCGGTGGCCCGGTCGGAGGTGAGCGTCATGGCGCGCACGCTACCCCCGACGACACGTCAGGAGAGGGCCCGGCGAACGGCGTCGACCACGGTGTCGGCCATGCGGGCACCCACCCCGGTGACCTCGGCGAGCTGGTAGGTCAGGTGCACGGCGCCGTCGAAGCGCTCGAGGCGCACCTCCACGCCGGCAGCGGCCAGGGCCGCGGCGTAGGCCTCGCCCTCGTCGCGGAGCGGGTCGAAGCCGGCCACCACGACCAGTGCGGGCGCCACGCCCGACAGGTCCTCGACGCGGAGCGGGCTGGCGCCGGGCTCACGTCGGCGCTCCGGGTCCGGCACGTACTGGTCCGCGAAGAACCGCATCGTGGCCGCCGTGAGCAGATAGCCCTCGCCGTTGGTCCGCAGCGACGGGAACCGCGCCGCGTCGTGCACCAGGTCGCACACCGGGTACACGAGCGCCTGGAGGCGAAGGGCGGGACCGCCGGCGTCGCGGGCCCGCAGCGCCAGGACCGCGGCGAGGTTGCCGCCCGCTGAGTCGCCCGCCACCGCCACGCGGCGGGAGTCCACGCCGAGCTCGGCGGCGCGGGCGACGAGCTCCACCAGCGCTGCCCAGCTGTCGTCGGCCGCGGCCGGGTAGGGCGCCTCCGGGGCCAGGCGGTAGTCCACCGACGCCACGACCGCCCCGCTCCCCGCGCAGAGCCGGCGGCACGCCGCCGCGTGCGTGTCGAGATCACCGATGGTGAACCCACCGCCGTGCAGGAACACGACCAGACCGGGGGGCGCGGACGCCGGCTCGGCCGGCCGGTACAACCGGACGGCCACCGGCCCGGCGGGTCCCGCCACCGCCACGTCCTCCTCGGACCCGACGGCGGGACCGTCGCCCACCGTGGCCGCGAACCCCGCGTAGTCGGCGCGCATCCGCTCCACGCCCAGCTCGGCGGGATCGCCGGGCGTGGCCGCCCCCACCAGCTCCACGATCGGCACCAGTTCCGGGTCCAACCCGCCCGAGTGCGACATACGTACCCCCTGCGTTACAGCTCCGGGGGAAAATAGGTCGAAAGGCTCAAGCTCGCCCGCAGGTGTAACCGACACCCCGGTGGTGAGAAGGTACGGCAGGCGACGGGACCGTGTTCCCGAGCGGGGCGCGGCGATGATCGAGGCGGCGATCGTGCTGCCCGTGCTCATGCTGTTCCTGCTCGGGATCATCGAGTTCGGGCTCGTCTACGCGACGGGGGCCACCACCACGGGGGCGTCGCGCACCGGCGCCCGACTCGCCGCCACGGCGTACGCGCCCGCGGGCTCCAGCGGCGCCGCGCAGCGTGCCGCGGCCGACCAGGTGGCCGCCGCGGTGACCGCCGACCTGACGAACCTCTCGAACGCAGTACCCACCGGCATGGTGCTCTACCGCGTGAACCCCTCCGCGACCGACGGCGCCCCCGTGGGCGGGTTCCCCGGCGACAACATGGCCGGGGGTTGCACCACCGACTGCTTCCGCTACACGTGGAACGGCACCCGGCTCGTGTACTCCTCCGGCGGCTGGTCGAGCCCCGACGCCTGCGGCACGTCGGTGGACTCCGTCGGCGTGTGGGTCCAGGCCCGTCACGACTACCTCACCCGGATCCTCGGCCAGTTCCGCTACGTCGACGGCCGCACGTCGATGCGCCTCGAGCCGCTGCCGACCGACCAGTGCACCTCACCGTGACCGACGGACCGATCCCCCGGTGGCGGCTCGTGCGCCGCCTGCGCCGGCCCGACGAGCGGGGCATCGCCCTCGTCTGGATGGCCCTCACGCTCGTGCTCATGGTGCTGTTCGCCGGCTTCGCCGTGGACATGTCGAACTGGTGGCTCCGGGCCGAACGACTCCAGCGCGCCGCGGACGCCGGCGCGCACGCGGGCGTGGTGTTCCTCCCGGCCGACCTCGCGAGCGCCACGACCCGGGCCAAGGGCCAGGTGGGCATCAACGGCTACCCGGAAGGTGGCGGGGCCAACACCGCGGTCGCGGTGACGCAGGAGCCGAACCCCAACCGCCTCCGCGTCCGCGTCACCAGCGACGTGCCCACCTACTTCCTGACCCTCATCGGCCTCAACAAGGTCCGGATGACCCGTGAGGCGGTGGCCGAGTACGTGGCCCCGGTGCCGATGGGCTCGCCCGAGAACAAGCTGGGCAACGACCCGGCCAACAACCAGAACTCCCCGCAGTTCTGGATCAACATCGCGGGCCCCAATGCGACCAAGGTCTCGGGCGACCGCTTCCAGGCGAAGAACTGCGACACGTCGGTGGCCAACTGCACCGGCACGGCCAACCCGGGCATCAACAACGACGACTACTCCTTCGAGGGCTACTTCTTCGCCCTCAAGGTGAAGGCGACGCCCGCGGGCCAACCGCTCAACGTCGCCGTGTACGACCCGGCGATGACCTACGTGGGCGACAAGTGCGAGAACAACATGCCCACGCAGGCCCAGGCGAACGCTCTCCAGGCGCTGCCCGGCAACCCGTACCCCGACGCGGCGTCCCGCTACGCACCGGGCCTCACCTCCTGGTGCACCGGCGACCAGGACATCAGTGGGCGCACGACCCGCACCACCTTCATCGTTCGCGCCCCCGACACGACCCCGTGGAGCGACACCGACAACCCGGTGGTGTCGGGCTGCACGGTGACCATGCCGGCGTTCACCCCGGGCCAGAACGGGCAGGGCTCGATCAACAACATGCTCACGCCGTCGAACGGGGCGTACAACGCTCAGTTCGCCTCGCTCTTCCGGCGCAACGTGACGATCTGCTCGATCCCCGCCGGGCAGGTGGTGACCGGCGACTACATCCTGCAGGTGCGCTCGAACGCCGCCGCGGCCACGCCCACCGCCTACAGCGCCTCGGTGGCCGACGGCGGTCACAACCGCATGTCGATCTTCGCGGGGTTCGGGGCCTCGGGGCTCGCCACGGTCGACGGCAGCAACGTCTCGATCAACGCCCGGGGACGCCTGCCGATCTACGCCAACGCGGACGCCGCCAGCACGACCTTCTTCCTGGCCCGCGTGCTGCCGTACGACGCGGGGCGCACCCTGCGGGTGACGCTCTACGACATGGGCGACGCGTCCCAGGCCGGGACCCTGCAGATCCTGCCGCCCCCCGAGTTCGCCAGCACGTTCAGCGGCTGCTCCTTCACCCGCAACGACGGCGGCACGATGAGCACGGTGCCGGGCACCTGCACCATCAACAACGTCTCGTCGGGGACCGGCTTCAACGGCCGCAGCGTGAACATCGACATCCCGATCCCGACGAACTACACGTGCGACGAGGGCTCGGCGACGGGGTGCTGGATCAAGGTGCGCGCCGCGTTCCCGAGCGGCGTGAGCGACACGACCACCTGGTCGGCATCGATCCTGGGCAACCCGATCCGCATCGTGGAGTGACCGACCCGGGCGGGCCCGGCGCGCATCGTCAGGCGCCGCGGGCGGCGGCCCATTCGGCGATCCGCTCGCCCATGGGTGTGGACGGCGGGCCGGCCACGAAGGGCCACAGCTCCTCGGCGATGCACCGCCAGTTGTTGCGGGCGCCGAGGTCCCCGAACAGGGCGAACAGCCCCAGGTTGATCCGCTGGATGATCACCATCGACGGCGGCAGGTTGGCGGCCTTCATGATGTGCGCGTGGGGCCCCGAGAGGTCGAAGAACTGGCGCACCGATCGCGACGACCACTCCGGGGTGATCTCCATCACACGGTCGTCCATCACGAACTCGTAGAAGTGCCCGAAGTACTCCGCGAGATCCTCGTCGGACACGTCGAGACCGGGGGCGAGGATGCCGATGCGCTCGACCACCTCGTGGAAGGCCCGCACGTCGCGGTCGAGCACCATCGCCCGGATCATCGACTCGAAGATCGCCACCTCGTCGTCGGTGAAGCGCTTGCAGAGGCCGAAGTCGAGGAAGGTCACCCGGCCGCCGGGTCGGAACAGGTAGTTGCCCGGGTGCGGGTCGCCGTTGAAGGCCCGCAGGCCGTAGATGCTCCCGAACGCGAAGCGGTAGAGCGTCTCGGCCGCGGCCTGACGCTCGTCGTCGGGCCACTCCACCACCTCGGCGAATCGGGCGCCGTCGGCCAGCTCGGTGGTGAGCACCCGACCCGTGGAGCGGTGGTCGATCACCTCGGGGACGTGGATGTACGGGTGGTCCCGGTAGTGCGCCGCGAACAGCCGCTGGTGGTCGGCCTCGATGCGGTAGTCGAGCTCCTCCACGAGCCGCTCCCGCAGCTCGGCCACGATCGGCTTCGGGTCCATCCCGGGGAACAGGAGTCCCATGACGTTGAAGAGGAGGTCGGTGTTCTCCAGGTCCGCGGCCACCGCCTTGTCGACCCCGGGGTACTGGACCTTCACCGCCACCGCCGTGCCGTCGAAGAGCACGGCGCGATGCACCTGGCCGATGGAGGCCGACGCGAGCGGCCGGGGATCCCACTCGCCGAACAGTTCGTCGGGCCCGGCGCCGAACTCGTCGCGGAGGACCTGCTCCACCAGCTCGGGCGCCATCGGCGGGGCATCGGACTGGAGCTGGGCGAGGGCCTCGCGCACCGGCTCCGGCAGGCCCTGGTCGAGGTAGCTCGCCATCTGCCCGAGCTTCATGAGGGCGCCCTTCATGCCCCCGAGCAGGGCCGCGACCTGCTCGGCCGAGCGGACCTGGAACTCCTCCTCCAGCTCGGCCCGACGCTCCTCGCCCGCGAGGGCGCCCCGGGCGCGCATCGAGACGTAGTCGGTCCCCACACGCGCCCCGTGGGCGGCGATGCGGGCGGTGCGGGCGGCCCGGTCGGTGGGCAGCAACGACGACGTGCCGCCGGCCGGACCACCCGGTGCCCCGGCGCTGCGGTGTTGCCGGGCCCGGACGACCGCGGCCACGGAGAGGGCGCCGAGGGCCAGCCCGGCGACGGCGGCCAGCGCCGCGGCCGGCCCGGATCGCGGCCGTACCGCCACGGCGCTCAGCTCTCGGTGATCGTGACGGACTCGATCACCACGGGATCCTTGGGTCGGTCGCCGGAACCCGTGGGCACCCGCTGGATCTCGTCGAGCACGTCGAGGCCCTCGATCAGCTTGCCGAACAGCGAGTACTGCGGCGGCAGCTGCATGCCGTGGCCGCCGGAGATCACGAAGAACTGGCTGCCGTTGGTGTTGGGCCCGGCGTTCGCCATGGCGAGCGAGCCGACCTCGTACTTGCCGGGCTCGGGCAGCTCGTCCTCGAAGCGGTAGCCGGGGTTACCCCGACCCGAGCCCTCCGGGCACCCGCCCTGGATGACGAAGTCACGGATGATCCGGTGGAAGGTGAGGCCGTCGAAGTAGTGGTACCGGGCCAGGAACACGAAGTTGTTGACCGTCCTCGGCGCCCGCTGCGGGTACAGGAATGCGGTCATCGTGCCGTGGTTGGTCACGATCTCGGCCTGGTAGCTCTTCTCCGTGTCGATGCACATGGGCGGCGGACCGGGGAAGCGGGTCTGGCGGGGCGACGAGCCGTCGGCGGCCGGGCACTCGGGGGTGGCCATGGGGATCTCCTTCTCGGCGGACGGCGAACCCTATCCCCGCGTCCCCGGCCGACGGCACCCGCCGGCCCCGTCGCGCCGCCGGCCCGTGGGCGCGCCCGGATCCGTGGGCGCGCCGCGGTTCAGCGGAACCCGGCCAGCACCTGCTGCGCGTCCGGCTCCTTCAGGAGCAGCACCGCCGCGCCGCCGATCGTGGCCGGTCGGGTGGGCAGCTCCACGGTGGCCGGCGCAGTCGCGCCCAGGCGCCGGCCGAGTGAGAACAGGTCCATGGCACCCAGCGTCGAGTCGATCGTGAGGCCCGAACTCATCGACTCGGCCACGCCCACCAGGGTCAACGGGTTGCGGGTGGCGCCCACGTCGCCCAGCGCGGTGCGCAGGAAGGTCTGCTGGCGCTTCTCGCGGCCGAGGTCCGCGGTCGGGTCGGTCACCTGCTTGCCGTCGATCGTCTCTGTGTAGGTGCGGGACCGCACATAGGCCAGCGCCTGGCGTCCGTCGAGGGTCACCGGACCGGACGCGTCCACCCGCAGGCCCGACTTGCGGTCGCTCGCCGGGTGAGGGAAGTCGATGGTCACCCCGCCGAGCGCGTCGACCAGTCCGGCGAAGCTGTCGAAGCCGACCTCCATGTAGTGGTTCACCGGCACGTTCAGGTTGCTCTTCACCGTGCGGACGAGCGCCTCCGGCCCCGCGTTGTAGGCGCCGTTCACGCGACCCTTCCGCCCGCTCACCGGGTAGGTGACCCACAGGT
The DNA here is from genome assembly GCA_049316905.1 of Microthrixaceae bacterium. Lineage (GTDB taxonomy): Bacteria > Actinomycetota > Acidimicrobiia > Acidimicrobiales > Microtrichaceae > CAIPVR01. The sequence goes on from JBMOJH010000070.1 coordinate 13,045, forward strand.
CCCGGGGGATCGACATCATCGAGGACCCGTCCGGGCCCACCCGCAGCAGGATGATCGTGTCGCTGCGCTTGCCGGTGACGGTCGAGCGGCCGCCGGGGCCCACGTCGGGATCGAGGCCCTCGCGCGAGTCGGAGCCCACCAGGAGGTAGTTCACCTGCGGGCCGCTCACCGGGTCGAGCACGCCCGCGAGGTCCACCCGTTCGATGGCCCGGTAGGCCGACCAGGCCCGGAACCCGAGCCATCCGGCCACGAGGAGGAGCGGCACGAGCACGATCGCGGTCCACCGCAGCCAGCGACGGCGCCGTCGCGGCCGACCGGCCGGGGCGCCCGGGCCGCGGGGCGGCGGTCCGGCGGGACGACCGGGCTGGCGGGCCGGTCGTGGGGCCGGTCCGGGGGCCGGGCTCGGGGCCGGCGACGGCGTGACCCCGGGCGCGCCCGAGTGACCGGGATCCCCCGGCGCCGGCACGTAGAAGCGGCCCGGTCCGGCGGGCGGTCGTTCGTCGGCCACGGCGGACAGTGTGGCCGGTGGCCCGGCGGATTCCGGGGCATGCTGAGCCGGACCATGAGCGGCGGCACACCATCCCCTCCCCCCGCCGAGCCCCCGCCCGCCGGCGATGCGGCACGCGTGGTCCGGCGCCGGCCGCCCCGCACGAGGGCCCACCGCACCCCGGCGCGCTCACGGCCCCCGATCGCGCTCGTCGGCGGCGTCGGGATCGCCGCGGTCGTGGCGCTGCTGGTGCTCGGCGCGGCGTGGTCGCGCGGCCCCCGGCCCACCCTCGGACGGGCCGCCGGGGTCGACGCCACCGTGGAGGCGCTCCCCTCGGCCGGCTGCACCCCGGAATCAGGCCCGGCGACCGCCACCCCGGCGGGCGTGACCACCCGGGAGGCACCCGGCGTCCCGGGCACCGGCGAGCGCGCCTACCGCTGGGCGACCCCGGCGCAGGCGGCCGGGGTGCCCGTGGGGGTGGTGCTGGCACTGCCCGACACCGGGCAGGACGCCGGCACGTTCCAGCGCCTCACCGGGTTCGAGGACGCCGCGGTCGCGGCCGGGGTGGCCGTGGCGACGCTCGAGCCGGTGGCCCCCGAACGGGAGCTCAACGTGGCCCAGGACCGGCGCCGGTCCGACGACGCGGTGCACGCCGTGATGCTGCTCGAGGACCTGGCGGCCACCACGTGCGTCGACCTGCGACGCACGTGGGTGGTGGGTTGGGGGGTGGGCGCGCAGATGGGGGGCGCGCTCGCCTGCATCCGGCCCGAGTACGTCGCTGCGGTCGCCGGCGTGGGCGGGGGCTTCCTCCCGGACGCCTGCCCACTCGATCCCCCGGTCTCGCTGCTGTCGCTGTGGGCGCGCGACGACCCGGTCCAGCCCTACGACGGCGGCGTCGGGTCGGCGGGCCCCACGGGCCCGCGCGGCGCGGCGAGGGTGCCCAACGCCGGGGCGGTGGACGTGACGAACCGCTGGGCCGAGACGCTGGGAGCCGGGCCGACCCGTGACGCGACGGGAGGGGCGGGTGCCGCGGGATCGGAGGTGACGATGCGCTCGGGCGGCCGGGCCGGGTCGTCGGTCGTGCTGGTCACCGAGGCAACGGGTGGCCACGGCTGGCCGGCCGATGCGAACGAGCGGATCCTGCAGTTCCTGCGCGACCACGCCCGCGCGTCCTGAAACCGGTCGTCCTGAACCCGGCCGCCCTGAAACCGATCGTCAGCGGAACGGCGGCCCGCCGATCCACGCCACGAGCGAGCGGCGGACCCCCGCCCGGATCGGGGTCACCCGGTGGAACTCGAAGGCGGGGAAGACCAGCGCGCTCCCCCGCCGTCGCCGGGCCGCCACGCCGTCGTCGTCCACGGCGCCGTCCTCGCCGAACAGCTCCAGATCGCCGCCGCGGTACGCCGCAGGGTCGGAGAGCTGAACGACCATCGACAGCTTCCGCCGTCCGACGGCGCCGTCGAGACCGTCCTGGTGCCAGTCGTAGTGGGCCCCGGCGCGGTCGTAGGAGGTGTACTGCAGGTCCTCCTCGAAGCCGTCGAGGTCGAGCCGGTAATGGCGGTTCGCCCGGTCGACCACGTGCCGCACGCGCTCGAAGATCCACTCCGTCGCGTCCGTTCGGGTGATCCAGCCGACCGCTGCGTCGCGCACCGCGTCGGCCTCCGCGCCGCCGTGCAGGTCACCGCGTCCTTCGAGGAGCCCGTCGCCGAGCGCCACCACCCGGTCGCACTGCGCCGGGGTGAACACGCGGGTGTAGTGGCGAGAGGGCAGGTAGGGCGGCGGTCGGTCGGCCACGGTGGGCACGGTACCCAACCGCCCCCTCACCCCCGGCTCTGTGTCGCGATTGACGACACATATGTCGCTGTCAGCATCACAGAGCGGGGGGTTCAGTCGGCGGAGAGGAACAGGGTCTTCGACTCGGTGTAGTGGTCGAGCGCGGCGAGACCCAGCTCCCGCCCCACGCCCGAGCGCTTGAACCCGCCGAACGGCAGCTCGTAGCGGACCGACCGGTTCGTGTTGACCGACATCACCCCGGTGCGCACCGCCGAGCCGACCCGCACGGCACGCCCCACGTCCCGGGTCCACAACGTGCCCGACAGGCCGTACTCGCTGTCGTTCGCGATCCGCACCGCGTCGGCCTCGTCGTCGAACGGGATGACGGTCACGACCGGACCGAAGATCTCCTCGCGGGCCACCCGCATCGAGTTGTCGGCACGGGCCACCACCGCCGGGCGCAGGTACCAACCGGGGCCGAACGTCTCGCCGCCGCAGACCACCTCGGCACCCTCCGACCGGGCGATGTCGAGGTACTCCAGGCTCGTGGCCCGCTGCCCCTCGGAGATCATCGGCCCGATCTCGGTGGACTCGTCGCCGGGGTCGCCCACGGTCAGACGACCGGTGCGCTCGGCCAGCGCGGCCACCACCCGGTCGTACACGGAGCGCTCCACGAGCAGGCGGCTCCGGGCGCAGCAGTCCTGGCCGGCGTTCGCGAACACCGAGTACGGGATGGCCTCGACCGCGGCGTCGAGGTCCGCGTCCGCGAACACGATCGCTGCGGACTTGCCGCCCAGCTCGAGCGAGATCCGGGTGATGTTCGGCGCCACCACCTGCATGAGGTGGGCACCGGTGGTCGAGTCGCCGGTGAAGGAGACCTTGGCCACCCGCGGGTCCGCGGCCAGCGCCTCGCCGACCGTGGCACCCGGCCCGGGCAGCACGTTCACGCACCCGGGCGGCACGCCGGCGTCGAGCAGGGCGCGGCCGAGCAGCAGTGCGGTCACCGGGGTGAGCGACGCCGGCTTCAGCACCACGGGGTTGCCGCACGCGAGCGCCGGTGCCACCTTCCACGTGGCGATCAGCATCGGGAAGTTCCACGGCACGATGAGCCCGCAGACCCCTACCGGCACCCGCAGCACCAGGCCGAGGCCGGCGTCCTGGGTGGGCACGACCGAGCCGAGGTGCTTGTTGGCGGCCCCGGCGTAGTACTCGAACACGTCGGCCATCGCGCCCGCCTCCCAGCGGGCGTCCTCGATCGTGTGGCCGGCGTTGTGCACCTCGGCCCAGGCGAACTCCTCGAGGCGCTCGCGGATCAGCGCCGCCACCCGGAGCAGCACCTTGCCCCGGTCGGTGGCGCTCACCGACGACCACACGCCCGACCCGAACGCCCGGGTCGCCGCGGCCAGCGCGAGCTCGAGGTCCTCCGACCCGGCCCTGGCCACCTGCACCAGCTCGGCCCCGCGGGCCGGGTCGGACACGGTGAAGCGGGCGCCGTCGGCCGCAGGGCGCTCCTCCCCGCCGATCAACAGGTCGTAGGGGCGTTCGTGGGCGGGGGCCACCGTGGTCATGGGCGGCGAGTGTAGGGAGCGGCCGCGGGATCGTCCCACCCGCGGCCGCCTCGCTAGGGTGCGCGCCGTCCGTCACCCCCGACCCCACGGAGCAGCAGCGATGGCACGTCTCGACGGGAAGGTCTGTCTCATCACCGGCGCCGCCACCGGCCTGGGCCGCACCGCGGCCGAGCTCTTCGCCGCCGAGGGCGCGGACGTCGTCATCGCGGACGTCGGCGACGGCACCGAGGCGGTCGAGGGCATCGCCGCGGCCGGTGGGCGGGCCGCGTTCGTGTCGACCGACGTGACCGACGAGGACTCGGTCCGCGCCGCGGTCGAGTTCGCCGTCGCCGAGTTCGGCGGCCTCCACGTGCTGTACAACAACGCCGGCGTGTCGCTCGCGGACGACGACGGGGTCGTCAACACCGGCACGGAGGTGTGGGACACCACGCTGCGGGTGAACGTCACCGGCGTCGCCCTCGGCTGCAAGCACGGCATCCCGGCGATGCTCGACACCGTCCGCCGCGACCGCGACACCGGCCGCACCGGCGGCGCGTCGATCATCAACGTGGCCAGCTTCGTGGCCCACCTCGGTGCCGCCACGCCGCAGATCGCCTACACCGCGTCCAAGGGTGCGGTCCTGTCGATGACGCGGGAGATCGCGGTGATCCACGCCCGGGAGGGCATCCGGGCCAACGCACTGTGCCCGGGCCCGGTGCTCACGCCGCTCCTCGCGAAGTACCTCGACGACGACGCCAAGCG
>JBMOJH010000071.1:0-17521 GCA_049316905.1 Microthrixaceae bacterium
GGGATCGACGTCGGGATGACCCCGAGGCGATGATCGTGGCGCAGCTCCGGGTGGCGCACGCGGGCGGTGGTCACCGGTGGGTGGAGCTGCGGGCGCGCCCCTTCGTCGACGAGCGGGGAGTGGTCGACGGGAACGCGGTGTCGCTGCGGCGCGTCGACGGGGAGGTGGCGGCGCGCCAGGAGCTCGAGCGCCGGGCCCGCTTCGACGAGGTCACGGGCCTCATGAACCGCGTCGAGGTCCTGGAGCGCCTCGAGCAGCTGCCACGCCGCGTGCGACGGAGCGGGACGGAGATCGCGGTGATGTTCTGCGACGTCGACTCGCTCAAGAGCGTCAACGACGCCCTCGGCCACCGCGTCGGTGACCTGCTCCTCCGTACCGTGGCGGACCGGGTGGTGGCCTCGGTGCGGGCGGACGACCTCGTGGCCCGGATCGGCGGCGACGAGCTGCTGGTGGTGCTCGACGGCGTGCACGACCTCGCGCAGGCCGTGGAGGTTGCCGAGAAGGTCCGGGCCGCGGTCGCCCGGCCGGTGGAGCTCGAGGGTCGGGAGCTGTCGCCGACGCTCAGCATCGGCGTGGCGATCGCCCGTTCCGGCGACGGCACCGACGAACTGGTGGCGCGGGCCGACGCGGCGATGTACCGGGCGAAGCGGGCCGGCCGCGACCGCGTGGCGACCGCGTCGGTGTGACCTGCGGGTTCTGCGGCGCCGGTGTCCGGCCGCCGGCGCCGGACGTCAGAGCTTCTCGATGACGGTGGCGGACCCCATGCCGCCGGCGGCGCACATGGCCACCACGCCGTAGCGCCCACCGGTCCGCTCGAGCTCGTTGACCATGGTCACGATCATGCGGGCCCCGGTGCAGCCGATCGGGTGGCCGAGCGAGCAACCCGATCCGTTCACGTTCACGATCTCGGGGTCGAGGCCCAGGATCTTGACCGCGGCCACCGGCACCGACGCGAAGGCCTCGTTGATCTCGAACGAGGAGATGTCGTCGAGCGAGAGGCCCGTCTTGGCCAGGGCCCGGGGGATGGCGGTCGTCGGGCTCAGGCCGGTCTCGGCCGGGGTGTGGGAGGTCGAGGCCCACCCGCGGATGGCGGCCAGCGGGGTGAGTCCATTGGCCTCGGCCACCTCGCGGGACGTGAGCACCAGCGCCGCGGCGGCGTCGTTGAGGCCGGAGGCGTTGCCGGCGGTGGTGGTGGCGCCCTCGTCCAGCGGGTTCAGCACGGGCAGGGAGGCCAGCTTCTCCAGGGTGGAGTTGCGGCGGGGGTGCTCGTCCACGGCGAACTCGGCACCGTCGCCCAGCGGGACGGGCACGATCTCGTTGTCGAAGCGACCCTCGTCGATGGCCCGTACCGCGTTCTGGTGCGACCGATAGGCCCAGGCGTCGGCCTCCTCGCGGGTGACGCCGGCCAGGCGCGCCGCGTTGTCGCCCACGCCCTTGGCCGTGTTGAACGGCGGGGCGTCCTCGGTCTCGCGGTTGGCCGGGGACAGCCAGAACCCGGGCTGGCCGTCGGGGCCGGGCTTGGAGGTCCCGGGTGCGGTCGACATGGACTCCACGCCGCCGCCGATGCCGGCGTCGATCATCCCCGAGGCGATGGCCGCGGCGATCCACTGGGTGCCGGCCATGCCGGAGGCGCACCAGCGCTGGGTGGCCACGCCGGGCAGGTTCAGGAGGCCCAGCTCGTTGGCCGCGTAGCGGCCGACGTTGCCGCCGCCCTGCATGGACTCGCCGAAGCCGATGTCCTCGATGAGCTCGGTGGGCACCCCGGAGCGCTCGACGGCGGCACCGATGGCCACCTGGGCCAGCGTGAAGGCGTCCACGCCGACGAGCGAGCCCTTGTAGGCGGTGGCGATGGGCGTGCGGACGGCGGAGACGATGACGACGTCGGTGGCCATTGGAGGATCCCCCTGATCTGACGGACCGTCAGATCCTGACACCCGGGGGCGGTCTCGGTCGAAGCGCGAGGGGACGGTCCCGACCCGGTCGTGGCACACTCCACCGAGGTGGGGGGAAGGCACCGAACGAGTTCCTGATGTCGGACAGCGGACCCATCACCACCGTCATCGAGCGGCCGCGGCTCCTCCTGCGCCTCCGGGACCAGCCGGTGGTGGTGCTGGCAGCGCCGCCCGGGCACGGCTCCTCCACGCTCGTGGCGCAGCTCGCCTCGGCCCGCGACGGTGCCACGGCGCACGTCCGCCTGACCGCCGCGGACGGTCTCGGGGGCGTGTCGGCGAAGGTGCTCGAGGCCCTCGCCGTGGCCGTGCCCGTGCTCGGCGCACCGTCGGCCGTGGCCGACACCACGGGCACCGCCCGCCTGGCGTACGCGCTCGACGTCCTGGCCGGACCGATCACGCTCGTGGTCGAGGACCTCCACCTGCTCGACCCGGCCGACGCCGAGGCGCTCGTCGCGACGGTCGACGCACACGCGGAGGACGGCGTGGCGCTCGTGGTGACCACCCACGGCGATCTGCTCCCGGCACTCGCCCGGATGGTGGCCCGGCGAGGTGGCCGCGTGATCGGCGCGGAGGACCTCCTGTTCGACGACGACGAGTGCGCAGCGCTGGTCGCCGAGTGCGGTGCGACGAACGGCCCGTCGCTCACGGGGGCGGAGGTCCGGGCCCGCACCGGCGGGTGGCCGCTCGCCGCCGGCGCGCTGGTGCGGGTGGGCGAGCAGGTCACCCCGGCCCTGGCCTCGGAGCTCCTGGCGTCGCTCGGTACCGGGGCCCGCGAGGAGCTCGCCGCCGTGGCGCTCGTGGGATCGGTCCCGGTCACGGTGGTCCTCGACGGCGCGCACGGCGAGGAGCTGCTCCGCTTCGCCCGCCGCCATCCGGCCGCGGTGGAGCTGGGCGACGACCGGCTCGCGCCCCGCCAGCTGCTGGTGGACGGCCTGGCCGGCCACGCGCCGCCACCGTCGGTCGCGGGCGAGCTGGCGGACCGGCTGGACCGCCACGGGGACCGGGCCGCGGCGCTCCTGCTGCTGTCGCGCCTGCCGGGCGACCGCGCGGAGCTCCAGGCCCGTCTCGGGGAGGTGGGCCCGACGCTGCTGGCGGCGGGTCGGTTCCGGCTGCTGCACGAGGTCATCAGCCGGATCCCCGCGCCGTCGCGCCGGGCCGAGGTCCTGGTGCTCGACGCGTCGGCCCGGCTGGGCCTGCAGCAGCTGGAGGCCATGGCCGACGCCCACATCGTCGGCGACGTGGGCCTGGCCCGGCTCGCGGAGCGGACCGACCTGGATGCCGATCTCCGCCTGGCCGTGGCCGGGCTCCGGGTGGAGGCCCTCCGGCGCGGCGGGGACCCGGACCTGGTGCGCGTGGCCCTCGAGGCGCTGACGGATGTCGGGCCGGTGGACGGGTCGCTGACCGCGGCCGATCTCGTGCGGGACCGCTCCGCACTGGCCCGGCGCGGCCTGCACCAGGCGCTGTACGGGCTCGGTGCCGCGGCGACCTTCTCGGGTGATGAAGCGCTGATGGCGGAGGGTGGGCGCCTCCAGGAGCTCGCCCTCGGGGTGGCCGAGCGTGCCGGGATCGACACGGTGGCGCTCCGCGGGCAGCTCGCCTACGAGCGGGTGGGGATCGCGCTGCTCCCGTCCTCGGCCGCGGTGGCGTCGTTGGAGGCGTCCGTGGTGGCGTTGCGATCGATGGGTCACCCGGAGGCGGCGAACCACCTGGCCCAGCTCGGCGACCTGCACGTCCGCCTCGGCGACGCGACCGCGGCGCTCGCGTGCGTCGGCTCCGGCCGGGACTGGGCCGAGCGCACCGGCAACCATCTCGTGGTCGCGAGCCTCGACCTCGTGGCGGGGGGCGCGCGGCTGGTGTCGGAGGGCCCGTCGGCGCAGCTCGATGACGAGCTCGCCGATGCGTGGGAGCGGTTCGTGGCCTCCCCCCGGCTGCGCCGCGCCGCGCCGACGGTCGCGATCCGTTTCGCCAACGCGCAGCTCGACCACGACGATCCCGGGCGCGCGGCGGTCTGGCTCGACCGGGCGCGCACCCTCCTCGCCGACCGGCTGCAGGGCGGCTACCAGGCCGACTACCTGCAGTCGGTGGAGGAGCGGGTGCGGGCCCTCGGCCGCCCCGTGCCGCCGGCCGCCGTGGACCTGCCGGAACGGTTCACCGCCCAGCCCGCCGGGCTCGTGGAATACGCGGCCACGCGGGCGTGGGACCTCCTCCGTCACGGCGACGACTCGCTGGTGGCCGACGTGCTGGCGCGGTTCGGCGACCAGCTCGACCCGCCGTGGCCGCAACGTCTCGGCCTCACCGCCGAGGGAGATGCCGGCACCCCCGCGGAGGTGGTGGGAGGCCCCGAGCTGGTCGTCCGGCTCATGGGCCCGGAGGTCGCGCTGGCGCGCCGGAGCCGTCCCGTCCCGTCGCCGTCGGGCCACGCGGCCCGGCTGCTCGCACAGCTGGTCCTCCGTGACGGCGTGATGACCGCCGAGGCGGCGATGGAGGACCTGTGGCCCGACACGGCACCGGCCGCGGCGCGCAACCGGTTCCACCAGGTCCTGCACCGGGTCCGGCGCGCGCTCGGCGTGGGGGCCGACGGCCCGCTCACGGTCACCGACGGGGTGGTGCGCCTCGATCCCCGCGTCGTGGGTTCCGACGTGGCCGAGCTCCGCTCGTTGGGGGGCGCGGACCTCGCGGTGCCGGTCGAACGGGCGCGTGCGGTGGCGCTGCTGGCGGAGGTGCGTTCCTCGTTGCTCGCGGCGCAGTTCGCCTACGACGAGGCGCTCGACGAGGACCGCTGGGACCTGGACCGACGCGTGGTGGAGCTCGCGGTCGACGTGCTGACCGCCGGTCCGGACGACCCCGACGTGCGGGCCGCCGTGTGGGGGGTGTGGGACCGGTTCCCGGACCGGCCGGAGCTCGGCGAGGCGCTCCGGCGGACCGCGGACGACGCCGGTCTCGGTGCCGAGGCCGAACGGGCGCGTCGGCGCCTCGACGCCTCCGCGGCCTGAGCAACCGGCCGCGGATCGCCGGTCATCGGCCGCGGTCGAGGTAGCAGCTCGCGGGCGGCCGCCGCGTGTCGCCCTGCAACCAGGAACGGTCCTCCCAGACCGGCACGAGGTCGTGCACGGCGGCGAGCGCCCGGGCCCGCTCACGGAGGTCGCGCTCGTCGCCCCGCCACTGCAGCTCGTGGCCCTCGTCCGGGCGTGGGTCCGGTCCGGCCGCGGTTCGTGCGAAGCGCACCCGGAGGGTCGCGCGGCCGCGATCGGACGGCTCGACGCGGACCGACAGGACCCGCTCGCCCGCGGTTCCCCGCTCGCCCGTGTGCCGGTCGGTCGTGAGGTGGTGGTCCACGGTGCCCCCTGACGGGGTCGCCCGCCCCGGCGGCCCCGGGTCCCACGGTGGCCCCGCGCCCCGGGTCACTCCATGGGCGGAACTGCCCGGCGGAGGAGCCCGAAGCACACCCATCCCACCGGCACCACGAGCCAGTGCGAGGCCAGGCGGAACACGACGGCCGCGGCCAGGGCGGTGGCGGTGGGTGTGCCCGCCGCGGTGAGGCCGACGACCAGGACGGCCTCCACCTGCCCGGCGCCGCCGGGCACGAGAGGGATGGCCCCGGCGAGCTGGCTCGTGCCGTACACCGCGAGGACCGCGCCCCACGGGACCGTGCCGCCCACGGCGAGGATCGACGCCAACAGGGTCACGAACTCGCCGAGCCAGCTGAGCACCTGCAGGGACCACGCGGCGACCCACCGCGGCACGCCGGCGCGGATCCCGGCGAACCGGTCGACGAACTCGGTCGCCACCGCGTGGGCGTCGTCCGCCCCGGGACGGCGTCGAAGCCGGTGCCACGCGTGCACCACGGCGAGGGTCGGGGCGTGCAGCACGGCGGGCCGCCGGGTCACCGCGAAGAAGCCGACCACCAGTGCGAGCGCCACCGCGCCCGGCACGACCGTGGCGGCGGGGCTGCTGCCCGCGACCGCCACCCCGGTGAGCGTCATCGCCACGAGCACCGCGGGCGCCACCACCCCGGACGCGACGGTCACCCAGGCCGCGAGGCCCGCGTCGGCGCCGGCCTCGCGGTAGCGCTGCACCATGTAGGCCGTCGCGAGCGCCCCGCCCGCCGGGACCGTGGCGGCCACGGCACCGCTCGCGAACGACGCCGCCGTGGCCCGGCCGAGACCCATGTGCGTGCCGCCCGCGCCGAGGAGCACCACCCGGACCGCGGCGAACAGCGCGATGGAGGCGATGCTCGCCGCGAGCGCGGGCACCATCCAGCCCCATCGGAGGTCACGCAGCGCGTCGAGCGCGGCGCGCACCTCGGACCACTCCGCGACCACGAACCAGGTGAGGCCGGCGAGGGCGAGCACGAGCACCGCGGCCTGCAGCCACCGGCCGGCCGACCACGATGCCGGGCCCCGTCCGTGGTGCCGCGCGGGGCGACCGGCCGGGATCGGGCTCGGAGCCGGCGGTGCCACCCCTCCCTTCTACCGTCCCTGTGGCTGCCCCGGGTGCCGCGCGGGTGCAGGACTAGGGTGGCGGCCATGGCGACCACGCAGCGCCCGCGCACTCCACGACGTTCCGGGCCCCCGCCCGGACCGGACCCGGCGTCGCGGGGTCTGATCCTCGTGGGTGTCGGCGTCGTCGTCGGCATCATCCTGCTGCTGCGGGGCGGCGGCATCGGCTTCGACTCGTCGCCGGCCTCGGTGGAGGTCAAGGCCGACGCCGGCAGCACCACCACGGTGACCACGGCGTCCACCACCACCGTGCCCACCACGGACAAGGCACCCCAGACCGTGAAGGTCGTGGTGGCGAACGGCTCCACCGTGCAGGGTCTGGCCAGCAAGACGGCGCAGTTCCTCGCGCAGTCGGGCTACACGAACAACGTGGCCACCGACGCCGAGACCCAGACGCAGGTCACCACCGTCTTCTTCGCCACCGGGTTCGAGTCCAACGCCAAGGCGATCGCCCGCCAGCTCGGCCTGTCCGACAGCTCGGTGCAGGCCCTGCCGCCCGGCGCCAAGCTGGCCAAGAACCAGCCGGCGGACGCCGGTGTGATCGTGATCACCGGCCCGGAGGTGGCCGCCACGGTCGGCGCCACCGCGTCGACCACCGTCGCGGGCACCGGTACGGGTACCGGCACCTCCACGACCATCGCTGGGACCGGCACCGGTACCGGCACGGGGACCGGCTCGGGCTCGGCCACGACCACCACGGTCCGCAGCGGCACCGGTGGGGCCACCACCTCGCTGCCGCGCACCACCACGACCTCCGTCTCCGGCTGATCCGCGTGGACCGGGCGACGGCGCTCGCACCGTTCCGCAGTTCCCCCGCCACCGCCCTCGTGGCGGTCGACTTCGACGGCACGCTCTCGCCGATCGTCGACGACCCCGCGTCGGCCCGGCCCGTCGACGGCGTGCCCGACGTGCTCGAGGCGCTCGCCGGTCTCGTGGGTGAGGTGGCCGTGGTCTCAGGCCGTCCGCTGGCCTTCCTCGAGCAGTGGTTCCCCCACGGCTCGAAGGTGGGGCTCTACGGCCTGTACGGGCTGGAGGCCCGCCGTGACGGGGAGCGCGTGGACCACCCCTCCTCCGGCGTGTGGCGCGAGACGATCGCGGACGTGGCGGCGCGGGCGGTGCGCACCGGCCCCGAGGGCATGGAGGTCGAGCCGAAGGGCCTGTCCATCACCCTCCACTACCGCCAGCACCCCGAGGTGGCCGACGCCGTGGAGGCCTGGGCCCGCGAGGCCGCTGCGCCGTCGGGCCTGCGGTGCCGGCCGGCGAAGATGAGCGTGGAACTGCACCCGCCGATCGACGAGGACAAGGGCACGGTGCTCGTGCGCCTCGCGGCCGACATCACCGGCCCGGTGTTCTTCGGCGGCGACGACGTGGGTGACCTCCCCGCGTTCGAGGCCCTCGACCGGCTCGCGGCCGAGGGCCGACCGGTCCTGCGCGTGGCCGTCGACGGACCCGAGGCCCCGGTGGCCCTCACCGAGCGGGCCGACCTGCTCGTGCGCGACCCGCACGGCATGGCCGAACTGCTCGGCGCCCTGCTCGACTGAACCTCAGCCCGCGGCGCGGAGCTGGTCCTCGAGCCAGTCGCCGGGGGTGCGGGCCTCGGCCGAGCGTCGAAGGAGCGCGGCCCGGGAACGGCGGTCCTCCTCGGGGCGGTCCAGCGCCGCGGCCAGTGCCTCGGCGGTGGCCTCGAGGTCGAAGGGCGACACACCGTCGGCGGCCCCGAGCAGCTCCGAGTACGCCCCGGCCTCGGTCGACAGCACGAGCTGGCCGTGGCGCTCGTTCACCATCGGCCCTTCCTTGGCGACCAGGTTGAGCCCGTCCCGCACGGGGTTCACGACCAGCACGTCGTACCGGCGCAGCGCGGCCACCGAGCGGGGGTAGTCGTCGTCGGTCAGCAGCTCGACCGGGGTCCACCCCTGCCCGCCCCACCGGTCGTTCACCCGAGTCGCGGCGGCCTCGACCTCGTCGCGGTAGCGGGCATAGGCCGGCACGCCGAGCCGCGACGGGTAGCAGCAGGCCAGGAAGGTCACGGCGCCGCGCAGGTCCGGGCGGGTCTCGAGGAGCCGGTCGTACGCGTCGAAGCCGCGCACGATGTTCTTCGACAGCTCCATCCGGTCCACGCGGACGAGGAGGCGCCGGTCGCCCAGGCGCGCCTCGAGCCGTTCGAGCGCCTCGGTGCACTCCGGCGACGCCGCGGTGGTCTGCAGCGCGTCGAGGTCGGAGTTGAGCGTGGCGTGGAAGGTGCGGCCGCCGCCCTCGGCCGGGTCGTGGCCGGGGAGGAAACGGTCGCGGGACTGCTCGAAGTTGGCGGCCCACTCCTCGGTGTGGAACCCGCAGGCGTGGTGCGCGGAGAGCCCGTCGAGCATCTCGTGGCGGGCGTCGGGCGGGAGCGCCCGCAGCCCGTCGGGTCCGGCGAAGGGCGTGTGGTGGAAGTGCACGAGCCGAAGGTCGGGCCGCCGGTCGCGCAGGACCGGCGCCAGCAGGGTCAGGTGGTAGTCCTGGACCAGCACGGCGGCGCCGTCGGGGGCCACCTCGGCCACGGCCTCCGCGAAGCGGTGGTTGACGCGGCGGTAGGCGTCCCACGACCGCCGCCAGTCGTGGTCGTAGGCGGGGGTGCGGGTGAGGTCGAAGAGCCCGTGGTGGGTGAACCAGAGGGTCTCGTTGGCGATCACGTCGTAGTAGCGGCGGAGCTCGTCCTCCGCGAAGGGGAGCAGGTGCACGGCGAGGCCGTCGGCCGCAGGGCGGCCCGCGGCCGCCGCGGCCCGGTCGTCGGCGGACAGGGCGGCCGCGATCCACGTGGCCCGGCCGTCGTCGAGCAACGGGCCGAGGCCCGACACCAACCCGCCGCCGCCCCGCTGCGCCACCAGCTCGCTGTCCCGGCGCCGGTAGCTCACCGGCCCGCGGTTGGACGCGATCACGACGGGCCGTTCGGGCCGCTCGGGGATGCTCACGGCGCCCACCCTACGGTCGCCGCCACACCGTCCCGTACCCTTGACGACCGTGCGCGTGGTCGTGGCTCCCGACAAGTTCCGAGGGACCGTCACCGCCGCGCAGGCGGCCTCGGCGCTCGCGGTCGCGCTGCGCGCCGCCGGTCACGAGGTGGTGGAGGTGCCCATGGCCGACGGTGGTGAGGGCACGCTCGACGCGCTGGGCGGCGCGAACCGGTCCACCGTGGTGAGCGGCCCGCTCGGTGATCCGGTCGAGGCCGAGTGGCGCCTCTCCGGGCGGCGGGCCGTGATCGAGATGGCCCGCGCCTCGGGTCTCGCGCTCGTGGGCGGCGCCGAGGGCAACGACCCGGTGGCGGCGAGCACCCACGGCACGGGGGAGTTGATCGCCGCGGCGCTCGATCTGCGGGCCGACGACATCGTGGTGTGCGTGGGCGGGTCCGCCACCACCGACGGGGGCCTCGGCGCGCTGCGTGCGCTGTACCCGGTGCACCGGCTGCGCGGGGTGCGCCTCACCGTGGCCTGCGACGTGCGGATCGCCTTCGTGGACGCGGCCGAGCGGTTCGCTCCGCAGAAGGGTGCGACGCCCGCGCAGGTGGAGCTGCTCCGCCGGCGACTGGAACGCCTCGAGCAGGTGTACCTCGACGAGTACGGCGTGGACGTGGCCGACCTCGAGGGCGCGGGCGCGGCGGGCGGGCTCGCCGGCGGTCTCGCGTGCGTGGGTGCCGAACTGGTGGAGGGGGTCGAGGTGGTCGCCGAGCGGCTGGGACTCGAGGACGCGATCGAGTCGGCGGATGCGGTGCTCACCGGCGAGGGCCATCTCGACGCCGAGTCCTTCGACGGCAAGGTGGTGGGTGGGGTGGCCGACCTTGCCGCGCACCTCGGGGTGCCGGTGGCCGCGGTGGTGGGTGCGGCCGACGCCGACGTGGCGGGGTCGCTCCCGGTGCTCGCGCTCACCGATCGCTTCGGTGACGACGTGGCGCGGTCGGACACCGAGCGGTGTCTCACCGAGGTGGCGGCCGACGCCCTGGCCGCCGCGCTGGCCGCCGGTCCGGGTCAGCCCCGGTCGTAGCGGAGGTCGTCGGTCAGCGCCGCCTCCGGCGCCAGGCCCCGTTCCACGGCGCGGCGCACCCGGTAGAAGTCGGCGGCCGCCCGCACGTCGTGAACCCGCACGAGGTCGCCGTCGGCCACCTCCAGCGCCGCCAGGGCGCCCAGCGTGCCGGCGCCCCGCTCCGCGGGTTTCACGCCCAGGACGGCGCCCACGAAGTCCTTGCGCGACACCGCCCAGAGCACCCGGCCCACGCCGAGGCGGGCGCGCAGGTCGGGCACGGCCCGCAGCAGCTCCACGGTCTGGTCCGGCGGCTTGTAGATGTCGGGGCCGGGGTCGAGCACCACCCGTTCCGGTGGGATCCCGTGGCCGGCGAGCTGCTCCATGCGCGACGCGATCGCTGCCTCGCACCCGCCGACGGGGTCATCGAGGCGGAACCCCGGTGGGCGGCGCTGCTTCACCGGACCGGGGTTGTAGGTGACCACCACCTCGAGGCCGGCCTCCGCCGCGATGCGGGCGGTGTCGGCGTCCATCCGGCCCGACGTGTCGTTGAGGATCACGACGCCGAGGTGCACCACCGCGGCGAGCACCCCGGGCCGGTAGGCATCGAGGGAGATGGGTACGCCCGGACAGCGGGCGGTGATCGCCTCGAGGGCGGGGCGGAGGCGTGCGATCTCCACCTCCTCGGGGATCTCGTCCTGGTCGGTGCGGAGGCTCTGGGCGCCCACGTCCAGCACGCCGGCACCGTCGGCCACGAGCCGTTCGGCGAGGTCCGCGGCGCCGTCGGTGGCCACGGCGTTGCCGGAGAAGGACTCGCTCCCGGCATTGACCACGCCGAGCAGGACCGGTCCGTCGGCCGTGGCCCGCGACCCGTTGGCACCCACCGGGTCAGTCCCGGGTGAGGCGGATGCCGTCGAGCGCCTCGTCGGGGTCGAGCACGGCGCCCACCTCCCGCTCGAGCAGGGAGATGTAGTCGGCCACCTCCACGAGCGGCGGACGTTCCGACACGTCGACCATGACGGTGTCGGTGCCGGGCCGGATCAGCTCGGCCACCGCGGGCACGAGTTGGCGATCCGCTCGGCGCAGGATCGTCTGCGTGATCGCCATCGCCTGCGGACCGAGGTCCCGCAGGTCGCGGCTGCGGTGGACGCGGCGCCCCAGGTCGGACTGGGCGAGCACCGCGGTGCCCCGCAGGCGGAGCAGGTCGAGCAGGAGTCCGACCTCCACGCCGTAGCCCTCCACGAACGGCAGCTGCTCCAGGATCGAGCGCCGGCCGCCGTACTCGCCCGAGAGCGGCTGGATCAGGCCCGACAGCGCCGGGAAGAACAGCGACAGCAGCGGACGGGCGACGAGCTCGGTCACGCGGCCGCCGCCCTGTCCCGCGGCGGTCGGCCGCTCGTAGTGGCCCTTCACGAACTCGACCTCGGGGTGGCACACGAGCGGACCGATCAGGCCGGTCACGAGCGCGGCGTCGAAGTCGGAGATGTCGGCGTCGCACCACACGACGATGTCGCCGCCCGACACGAAGACCGACTTCCACAGCGCCTCGCCCTTGCCCGGGCCGTGGCCGTACTCGGGGAGGACGTCCCCGGCGTGGAAGACGGTGGCGCCCGCGGCGGTCGCGAGCGCAGCGGTGTCGTCGGTGGAGTGGTCGTCGATGACGACGACCTCGTCGGCCAGGCCGACGTCGACCACGGAGCGCCGCACCTCGGCGACCACGGCACCCACGGTGGCGGCCTCGTTGCGGGCGGGAATGCACACCGACACGGTGGTGCCGCCCTTGGCGGCGAGGATCCGCTCGGCCGGGAAGTCGGCGTGGTGGAAACCGCGGACGGGGGCACCCTCGAGCGGTGGTCGGTTGGTCGGCATCGTCACCTGCGTGGGTCGGCCCGCTGGGGCGGGCGCTCCGGTCCGGCGGGCACGCTGCCGGTCGTGGGCCAGCATGCCAAACGGAGCACGGCCCGGATCTGTTCCCGGAGGCCTCCGTGGAACATGTCGCTGCTCGGCCCCTTGCCGTGGCGAGGCGCCGTGGGCGAGGCTACCGACCTCCACCGCCCGCTCCACCCGGGGCACGACCATCGAGGCCTGACCACATGGTGACCATCCGCATCCCGACCACCCTCCGCACCCTCACCGGCGGGTCGTCCGAGGTCCAGGTGGAGGGCGCCACGGTGGCCGAGGCGCTCGACGCGCTCGAGGCCGCGCACCCCGGGTTCCGCGAGCGGCTGTTCGACGACGAGGGCAACCTGCGCCGCTTCGTGAACGTGTTCGTGGCCGACGACGACGTCCGGTATCTCGACGGCGTGGGCACCGCGGTGCCCGACGGCGGCGAGATCTCGATCATCCCCGCCGTCGCCGGCGGCTGAGCCACCCGGGGGCGGCACGCGGAGGCGAGCGGCGCGGCGCGGCCGACCACGGTGACCCGCCCGTGTCGCTCAGCCGGTGAAGCGGATCGCCGCGGCGGTCACCGACGGGCTGCTCGCTCCCGATCCGGCGGTCGCGCCGCTGGGCGTGGCCGCGGTCCCGACCGAGTCGGGTGACGCGGACGCGGGCACCGTCGTGGTCGTGGTCGCCGGCAGGGTGGTGGTCGTGGTGGTCGTCGTGCTCGTGGTGGTGGTCGTGGTAGTGGTCGTCGGGATCGACGAGCCGAGCGCTGCGAACCAGAGCTGGTAGATCGGGATCCCGGTCTGCACCGAGAAGGTGAAGGTGATCGAGCGGATCGCAACCGTCGGGCGGAACCACGCCGAGGCGCCGCTCGTGTCGGCCCCGTTGCCGGTGAGCGTGGCCGTGGCGGGGTCCCAGACGGGGGTGTCGGCCTGGCCGGCGTAGTTGAAGGTGCTCTCGAAGCCCAGACCCGACACCGGCACGGGGACGCCGTTGGCGTCGATGGCGGTGATCGTGACGGCGTCGGCGTCGACGTCGCCCACCGTGAAGCCCCAGCCCGACGCGGGCGTGGGGGTGTCGAAGGTGAAGGTCGTGGAGGACGGGGTCTGGCCCGTCGCGGCGCGGATGTTGGCGTACTGCTGGCCGGCGCTGGTGCCGAACACCGCGCCGAACGGGGTGCTCGCCGAGAGGACAGCGGACGTCTGGATGGCCACGCTGGTGGCCGTGGAGGCGTACGGCGCCGCGGGGAACCCGGGAATGCCGACGGCCATCGTGCCGGTGGTGCCGTTGGCACCCACGGGGGTCCACGCCGCGTAGGCAGACGTGTCGGCGCCGGCGGTGGAGGGTGCGGCCCACAGCACGAGCGCGGTCACGAGCGCGGCGGCCGCAGCGGCGGTGCGGTGGCGGTGTCGGTCGATCGTCACGGCGATCACGCTAACGACGCGATCCCCAGCTTCCGCCTGCCGTGGGTGGGGTTCGTGGCCCTATCCTCGGCCGGGTGAGCGCCGACGAACCGTTCGGGCATCCGGTCGACCCGGTCGAGGGCGCCGAGCCGGACCCGTTGCTGCCGCCGGTGCTGCAGCGGCACTCGCCGGAGGTACCCACGGCGGATCGCATCCCGCACCGCTACCGCGGATCGGTGGCGGCGGCCGCGCTCGCCGCAGGGATGATCGGCCTGCGCGACATCCTCGAGGAGCCGAAGGACGACCGTCCGGTGGTGGAGCAGCACGCCGACGGTCCCGACCGTGACCGGCCGATCTGGGTGGAGCTCGACCCGGACGACCCGACGAACTCGGTCGTCACCCTCCGGGGCCCGATCGACAGCTGACGGGGCACGCGGTCAGGAGGGGTGCGCGGTCAGAAGGGGTGCGCGGGCAGGAGTGCAGCGCGGTCGGGGCCGAGCGGGGGTTCGGGCGGTCGTTCGTCCTTCTGCTGGTACACCGCCATCACCCGGCCGATGACGTCCGGGTTCCGCATCAGGGAGTCGGGCGGCTCGAGCAGGTTGAACATCCGTAGGAAGGCCCGCAGCACCACCGGGTCGACCCGCAGGGCGGGGAACAGCCCGTCGCGCAGCAGCTCCCGGGCGAAGCGGGCCTGCGTGGCGGCCGCGTCCTCCTCCGCGTCCGCACCCGTCGTGCCCGGGTCGGTGGCCTTCGTCGGGACGGGATCGGAAGCCGCGGCAGCGCGGGTCATCCGGTCCTGGGCGACCGCAGCGCGGTACCACGGGGTGATCTCGGTGCGCGTCGCCGCCTCATAGGCCGCGGCACGGGACCCGTGGTCGGCGCCGTGCTCGTCGAGCAGGTCCGCGAGCAGCTGCGCCTGCACCATCGCCAGGCTGCACCCGCGACCGTAGAGCGGGTTCGTGGCGGTGTGCGCGTCACCCACCGCGTGGGCGCCGAGCACCGCCGGCGCGCCGTCGTCGTCGAGGAAGTGACGCCGACGGTTGATCAGCCCGCCCATCACCTCCACGCCGGTCAGCGGGACCGCCAGGCCGTCGGCCGCGTAGGGCGCCGTGGCCGGGAGGGCCGCGGCCACCTGCAGGAACCCCTCGGGGTCGAGCAGCAGGCGGCGGAGGTCGGCGTCGTGGCGGCCCACGGCGAGGGTGATCGAGAACGTGCGGTTGTCGCCGGTGAACACCCCGTACTTCAGGTAGCCGAGGTCGCCGCCGATCGGGCCCACCTGCTCCGGGTACTCCGCACCAGGGGCGAGCTCGAAGAACCGGGACAGGTAGACGATCCCGGTGTCCTCCACCTCCTCGCGCACCGACACGCCGAGCGGGGCGAGCAGCGCGGGCACGTCCGCCCGCCGCCCGCCGGCGAGCACGACCACGTCCGCGTCGAGCACCGTCCCGCCGTCGATTGCCGTCCCCTCGTCGAGCACCACGCCATCCACCGTCGGCACGCCGCCCGGGCCGGCGGCGGCCCGGAGCCCGCGCACGGCCCGACCGTGACGCAGCTCCACGTGGTCCATGCCCCGCACGTGCCGACGGAGGACCCACTCGAAGGTGGTGCGCCGGCAGGACAACGCCACCAGGTCCTCGTCGCCGGGCATCGGGGTGCGGTCCATCCCCTCGGGGAGCATCTCGATGAAGTCGAGCTCCGTGGCACCGGCCGCGGCGAGCTCGGCGAGCACCTCGGGATGGCGGTCGCGCAGCAGGTTGCGGAGCCGGGCCAGGAAGGCGTGCGAGTGGCGCACCTGGGGTGCGCCCCGGCGGTCCCAGTGGAACGCCTCGGCCGCCGTCGGAGGGAGCGGGGTGTCGTCGCGCTCGACGAGCGTGACCCTGTGGCCGGACCGGCCGGCGCACAGCGCGGTGGCGAGCCCGGCCACACCGGCCCCGACCACCACGATGTCCATCGAGTCCCCCTTCCCGGCCGCCGGTGCGTCGCAGCGTAACCGTGGCGGGTCCTCAGGCGGCCCCGGCGTGCCTAGCACTCGCGGGGTGAGACTGCTAAGAATGTCTGGCAGTCTCCGGTCGCGAGTGCCAGACCCCGCGGCCACACCTGACGATCCAATGGAGGAGTCATGGCAAAGATCATCCAGTTCGACGAGGAGGCTCGTCGCAAGCTCGAGTCGGGCATGAACCAGCTCGCGGATGCCGTGCGCGTCACCCTCGGCCCGAAGGGTCGCAACGTGGTGCTGTCCAAGAAGTGGGGCGCCCCGACGATCACCAACGACGGCGTGTCGATCGCCAAGGAGATCGAGCTCGACGACCCCTACGAGAACATCGGCGCCGCGCTGGTGAAGGAGGTCGCCAAGAAGACCGACGACGTCGCGGGTGACGGCACCACCACCGCCACCGTGCTGGCTTGGTCGATGGTCCGGGAGGGCCTCCGCAACCTCGCCGCCGGCGCCAACCCCATGGGCATCAAGCGGGGTATCGAGCAGGCCGTCGAGGTCGCCGTGGCCAAGATCCACGACCTCGCCGTGGAGGTGGACTCCAAGGACCAGATCGCCCAGGTCGCCTCCATCTCCGCTGCGGACGCCAGCATCGGCGACGCCATCTCCGACGCCATCGACAAGGTCGGCAAGGACGGCGTGGTCACCGTCGAGGAGTCCAACACCTTCGGCATCGAGCTCGAGTTCACCGAGGGCATGCGCTTCGACAAGGGCTACATCTCGCCCTACATGGTCACCGACGCCGAGCGCATGGAGGCCGTCCTCGACAACCCGTACCTGCTGTTCGTCTCCGGCAAGATCAGCTCGGTGCGCGACCTCGTGCCCGCGCTCGAGAAGGTCATGCAGTCCGGCAAGCCGCTCGTGATCATCGCCGAGGACATCGAGGGCGAGGCCCTGGCCACCCTCGTGGTCAACAAGATCCGCGGCACCTTCAACTCGGTCGGCGTGAAGGCCCCCGGGTTCGGCGAGCGCCGCAAGGCGATGCTCCAGGACATGGCGATCCTCACGGGCGGCCAGGTCGTCTCCGAGGAGGTGGGCCTGAAGCTCGAGAACGTCGACCTGTCGCTCCTCGGCCAGGCCGACAAGGTGGTCGTCACCAAGGACGAGACCACCATCGTCTCGGGCGGCGGGTCCAAGGAGGACCTCGAGGGCCGCATCGCCCAGATCAAGGCCGAGATCGACAAGACCGACTCGGACTACGACCGGGAGAAGCTGCAGGAGCGCCTGGCCAAGCTGTCCGGCGGCGTGGCCGTCCTGAAGGTCGGTGCCGCCACCGAGGTGGAGCTCAAGGAGAAGAAGCACCGCATCGAGGACGCGGTGAGCACCACCAAGGCCGCGATCGAGGAGGGTGTGGTCGCCGGTGGCGGCGTCACCCTGCTCCGGGCGCAGTCCGCGGTGGAGGACCTCGTCCAGAAGCTCGAGGGTGACGAGGCGACCGGGGCGAAGATCATCGCCCGGGCGCTGGAGGGCCCGATCAAGCAGATCGCCGAGAACGCCGGCCTCGAGGGTGGCGTGATCGTCGAGCGGGTTCGCAACCTCCCCGCCCCGGCGGAGGGCCTGAACGCGGCCACCGGCGAGTACGAGGACCTGGTCGCGGCCGGCATCATCGACGCCGCCAAGGTCACCCGTTCGGCGCTGCAGAACGCGGCCTCGATCGCCGCGCTGTTCCTCACCACCGAGGCCGTGGTGGCCGACGCCCCCGAGAAGGCGGCGGCCGGTGCGCCCGGCGGCGGCATGGGGGACATGGACTTCTGACCGGCAGGGACTTCTGACCGGCAGGGACTTCTGACCGGCAGGGAC
>JBMOJH010000072.1:0-17440 GCA_049316905.1 Microthrixaceae bacterium
TCGGTCGCCTCTGGGGCGAGTCAGGCTCCGCAGACCTGGCCGGTCAGGGCGGGGGAGGAAGGACGAGGACCTGACCGGGCAGGATCAGGTCGGGATTGCCCCGGACCACGAGACGGCTTGCGTTCGCGGCCATCGTCGCCCGCCAGTAGGGCGCCACCTCCGCCTCGCTCGGCGAGCGTCCGAGGTGCTCCGCCAGGGCGTCGGCGGCGAGACCCCAGAGGTGGTCCCCGGGACGGACGACCACCTCGGTGCCCGCGGGATGGGCCGGCGCCGGATCGGCTGCAACGGGAGGTCCGTCCGGCGGCGAGTCGATGGGTGGGGTGCCCGTCGGTGCGGCGCCGCCCGGGCCGGTGGGGCTCGACACTGCGGCGGCGGTGAGCACGGTGCTCGGCGGGCCGGTCCGGTCGTGGGTCGAGGGGATGGACGTCGCCGCCGGACCGACCACCCACATCGTCGGCACGTCGTCGGTGCGGGGGAGCGGTGCCCCGGTCGCGCCGCCGTCGCCGGACGCCCCGACCGGCGCCGCGGTGAGCAGCGCCGCGCACGCCGTGGCGAGCGGGATCCGGAGCCATCGGGGAACCACGCGGACGAGCGCCCGGCTCAGCCGGCCCGGCCGCAGCTGGTGGAGGACCGTCACGGCGACGCACACCAGCAGTCCGGTGATCGCCGCCACCGCGACGCAGCGCGCCAGCGCGGCCACGGCATCCAGCGACGGGCGGCCGGACCACCAGGCGGTCAGGTCCGACGGCGCAGGGGAGGCGGGGAGCCGGAGCCGTGGCCCGTCCAGCATCAGAAGGCCGACCAGGGCGGCGAGCGGTCCGGCGAGGACGGCCAAGCCCGCCGCGGACCTCCGGATCCGTCCGGATCTGCGTCCCGTCATCGCACCTCCACCCGGTAGGTCGTCCCGTCCGATCGGCGGAGCGATGGCGGACCGCACGGACCCGCCGGCGACCACTCCATGGCGCCGGGGACCCTCGCCACCGGCCGGCCGGCGATGGGGGTGCGATCCTCCGGCGGGGAGGGGAAGGCGAACACCTCCCCGGTGGCGGGACGCAGCAGGAGCACCGTCGGTCGACCGCGGCAGCCCGGGTCCGCCACGGTGGCAGCGTCACCCGCCCGCCCGACCCCGAGGATCACGCCGTCGAGCACCACCGTGGGTCCGGGCCCGCGGTCGGTCGTCGCCGTGCGAACCGCTCCGAACTCCGGCACGGGCGCCCGCGGTGGCCGGGTCAGCGTCGCGACCCCGACCAGGACCGTGACCGCGACCGCCACGCCCGCAGCGGCCATCCGTGGCCAGGCCCGACCGCCACCCGTCCATTCCGGAATCCGGATGTGCGGCACCCGTCGTGCCGCAGGGGCGCGCCGAGGTCGGTATCCCCGCTGGCGGCTGCGGTCGTCCTGGGGGCGGACCGTGCGGGCGATCACCTCGGGCGACGGACAGGGACCCAGGGCCAGCAGGTCCCGCCGGAGGCGGCGTCCACCCTTGATGCCCGCGCTGAGCTGGACCGCAGCGGCCAGGAGTGCCCGGCGGTCCGATTCGATGGCACCGTGGACATCCCCCGAGTTCGACGCCGAGCCGAGGGAGCACCAGCGGACCTCGCCGGCCGGATCGACCACGGCGTGCTCGAGCGTGACCGCACCGTGGCTCCAGCCCCGACCGTGGATCGCGGCGAGCGCCGCGGCGGCGGCCGCCAGCGTGGCCCGACGCCGGCGAGACTCCCGGTCCTCCTCCCCGGCGAGGGTCGATCGCCCGGCGTCGAGCGTGCGCACCTCGGTGTGGTCC
The DNA here is from genome assembly GCA_049316905.1 of Microthrixaceae bacterium. Classification (GTDB taxonomy): domain Bacteria; phylum Actinomycetota; class Acidimicrobiia; order Acidimicrobiales; family Microtrichaceae; genus CAIPVR01. The sequence continues at coordinate 1,784 of JBMOJH010000072.1, forward strand.
TCCCCCTCGTGGCAGCGGATCAGCTGCACCACGCCGTGACCCCTCAGCGCGGCCAGGACCTCGGCCTCCCGCCGGAGGACGCCCCGCCGTGCCCCGGTCGCCGTCTTCGACACGAATCGTCGGCCGTCGGGCTCGAGCCCGCGCCGGGTCCCGCCATGGACGTGGGCGTCCGGCGGCTCGAGGGTGCGGACATCGCTCACGGCCGCGTCCCGGGTGGTGGGTCGAGGTGGGCCTCCGCCCGGACCGGGACGATGGTCGTCCGGTCCACACCGGGGACGACGCCGAGCAGGACCCGCCGCACTTCGACCCTCACGCGCACCTCTACCCGGTCCGCGGCAGTGCGAACCTCGACGGAGTGGAGCAGGCCGGGCAGGCCGTCGTTGCGGAGGTGGGCCAGCGCGGTGCGCTCGGCGGCCGCCCCGTCGATGACCACGGCGCCGTCGCGCTGGACGCGGCGGGTGTCGATCATCGCGGCGGCGTCGTCGGCGGCCGACTCGGTGATCGCCCGGGCCCGGGCCTGTTCGGCCCGGAGTGCCGCGGCATCGATCGCCAGCGCCGCGAGCATCATCACGACGAGCACGAGGGTGGGCACGAGCACCATGGCCGTTGCCCGCTCCGGGCGCCGCGGCCGGGGTGCCCGAAGGGTTCCGCCGGTCTCAGTCGGCACAGGGCGTGTCCTCCCATCGGTGGCCGGAGCCGACCGACATGGCCCGATGGGCGTCGACGAGCTCCGTCCGCGTGACCTCGAGCTCGACACGTCCGAACGAGGCGCCGCCGGGCAAGGGGAGCGCGGGCACGACCGTGCGGAGGGTCACCCGGGCGGGCTCGCACGGTCCGAACGCTGCAGGGTCCGGCCCGGTGACCGTCGTGGACCCCGACAACTGCGGGCCCAGCGCCAGACGTGCGGCGGCCTCCGCGTCACGCGCGGCGCCCAGTGGGTCGCGCGCCTCGGTGTAGGTGCGCAGGTACTCGCCCGCCGCCTGTTCGAGGTGGGCCCGCCGGTCCGCGACGCCCCAGGCCCGCACCAGCACGAGCACGAGGACGACCACGACCACCGTGCCGATCAGGATCGTGTCGCCGCCGGCCACGAACCCACGTTCATCGCGCTCCCGTGAGCCGATGGACATCACGGTTCCTCACGTCGCACGGCGATGCGGCGTTCCAGCCCGGCCACCGTGGGCGAGCCCGGGACCAGCGCCGGGAGGAGCCGTCGTCCGGTCCAGCGGAGCCCCACGACGACGCGGTGCGGTCCCACCTCCTCCAGCACCAGGTCCACGCTCCGGCCGACCGGCCCCAGCACGCGCCGGGCCCGGTCGAACTCGGCATCCGCCGCCGCCGGGAGGGACGCGTCGAGCGGGGCCCGGGCGATGCGTCGGGTCGCGTCCTCGGCCGCCGCGTCCACCGACGAGCGCGTCCAGAGCCCGACCGCCACGTCGGCCGCGAGCCCGAGGAGCGCGCACACGGCGCCCACGGCGAGCACGGCGCCGAGGAGTCCGGACCCCCGCTCCCGTCTCAGCCGCCGATCTGTTCGACCTGGGCGCGGGTCTTCTCGGTCGCGCTGTTCATCATCAGGTCGAAGCCCCGCCAGAGCGCGATGCCGAGGAAGGCGACGATGAGGACGGCGATCGCGGTGCTGATGACGCCTTCCGCGAATTCGTTCCGGTGCGTCCGTCGACGGGGCGAGCGGCTCGGCCGTCGCCGGGTCGGGGCCCGTCCGGGTCCCGTCGGCACGTGTGTGGTCATGTTTCCTCCCAGCTGTCCGGGGTGTGGTGATCGGGTCCGCCGTCATCCGCCGGTCACCTGGCTCAGGGCGGCGACGAACGGGATGGCGAGCAGGATGAGGCCGGGCACGAGGGTGGCCACCGTGACCGGTACCCACACGAGCTGTGCCCGGCGCTCGATGTCCTCGACGAGGCGACGGTGGCGCTCGGCCCGCACGGCCCGGGCCTCGCCGGTCACCAGACGGCCCAGGTCGACGGTCTCCCGGTGCAGCGAGAGCACCCCGACGAGGCGTCCGACCGCGGGCAGGGTGCTGCGGTCGGCCCACTCGCGGAGGGACTCGAGCTCGCCGTCGCCGCGCCGGATCCGGCGTGTCACCTCCGCGAGCTCCTCCGCGGCGACCCCGCGACCGCGTTCGGCGACCCGGGCGATCGCCGTGGGCAGCGAGGCGCCGGCGGCGAGCAGCGTCGCGAGCTGCTCGGCCACCACGGGCAGCTCGAGGAGGAGGCGCCGGTCCCGCCGCGCACCCGCGGCATCGAGCCCGTGCTCGTCGGCGAGGACGGTGAGCAGCGGAGGGGTCGTCACCATCACCAACGCGGCTGCGCCCCCCGGCCGGAGCGCGAGGACGGCCGCGCCACCGAGTCCGGTGGCGACCAGCGCCCGGGTGAGCTCCCGGAGGCGGAAGGCGCCGGGCTCCTCGGCGCGACCGGCGCGCCGCAGCCGCGACGAGAGGTCGTCGCGGACGCCGAGCACCTTGGCCACGCGCCGCCCGAGGAGGTCGGCGAGGTCCCGGCGGTCCCGCACGACCGCTCGCGGGCGGCCCCCCGATCCGGCGACATACGGCGCCAGGCGGTGGCCGAGCGGCCGTCGCGCGCACCACGGGACGTGCGACAGCAGGAGCGCGGTACCGGCGAGGAGCAGGAGGAGGGATGCGATGGTGGCGCCGTTCACCGGTCGAAGACCCGTTCCTCGTCGGGCAGGCGCATGATCCGTCCCGACCAGATCCAGCACGCCGCCACGAGGGCGAACGCTCCGACGACCAGGACCTGGGCGCCGAGCGGCCGGAAGGAGGCGGCGCCGTCCCCGACCCCGAGGCCGGCGAGCCCCATCCCGATGGGGACGAGCACCACGAACCAGCGGGCGAGACGCGCGCCGGCCTGCTTCGCTCGGGCCTCGTCGCGCTCGCGGAGGTCCTCGCGTCGGTCCTCCGCGAGCGATGCGAGCCGCCGGTCCACGTCGCCGCCCACCTCGTGGATCACGAGCAGGGTCTCGAGGGTGGCGTCCGCGGTCGCGTCGGAGAGTCGGTCCTTGAGGACACGGGCGGTGCGGCCGAAGTCGGTGGACAGCAACCACTCGCGTTGGGCGGCCCGGAAGGCGGGCCGCAGTTCGCCCGGACCCTTCAGTCCGACCTCGAGGAGGGCCTGCGGGATCGGTCGGCCCATCGCACCGGTGCGGACCCGCAGCTCCTCGAGGAGCGCCGGCCACTGCCGCCGGGCCGTCTCGCGCATACGCCGTTCCGAGCTCCGCCACGCCGACACCGGGACCGCCGCGGCCGCGAGGCCGGCGGTGAGCGCCGGCAGCGGTGCGCCCGTGAGCGCGAGCACGAGGGTGGCCGCAGCGAAGGCGGCGCCCCCGACGGCCATCGCGACGCGTCGGGGTTCGACGCGGTGCAGGCCGGCGCGGTCGGCCGCCGACCGTAGGAGGGCCGCGACCCCGACCGGCCGGAACCGGCCGGGGCGGCCGGGCGTCACGATCAGGTACATCCCCGCCGCCGCAAAGGTCGCGAGGAGGACCGACCTCATCGGACCGCCTCCGTCGCGAGGAGCTCCCGCAGCTCCAGCCCTCGCCGGGCCAGTCGCTCGCCGACGCGAACGGGGCGGAGGCCCGTCGGGAGCAGCGGTGCCGACGTCCGGTCCCTCGTGAAGACCTCTGTGGTCGTGAACTGCACCGCCTCCGCCCCGGCGGCGAGGTCCTCGACCGCCACGATGGAGCTGACCTGCGGGCCGTCCGGTCCCCGTTCGGTGTGCACCACCAGGTCCACCGACTCGGCGACGAGGCTGTTGAGCGCACCGACCGGGAGGTTCCGGGCGCCATCGGAGAGCTGGGCGAGGAACCGCAGCCGCGTCAGTGCCTGTCGTGCCGACCCGGCGTGGATGGTGGTGAACCCGGTGACCCCGGAGGACAGCGTGAGGAGGAGCGGCAGCGCCTCCCGGTCCCGCACCTCGCCGACCACCGCCACGTCCGGCGCCATCCGCAGGAACCCCGCCACCAGCCGGCGGAGGTCGATGCCCGGTCGGTCCGGTCGTTCCGGCCTGGTCTGCATCGACGCGACGTTGGCCACATCGATGTCGGCCTCGAACACCTCCTCGGCGGTGACCACGCGTAGCGACGGGTCGAGCGCCGCCGCGCAGCACGACAGCAGCGTGGTCTTGCCGGAGCCCGGGGCGCCCGCGAACACGATCGTGAGGCGGGCGGCCACGGCCGCCGCGAGGAACCGTGCACCCTCCGGACTGATCGAGCGGCGTTGGACCAACTCGTCGAGCGAGGCGACGGCCATCCCGGTGAACTTGCGGATGTTGACCACGAGGTGTCCGCCCCGGGTCAGGTCGCCGTGGACGATGTGCAGCCGGGCGCCGTCAGCGAGCACCGCGTCCTGCAGCCCTTCGGTCGGGTCGAGTTTGCGGTGCGACGTCCCGGCGTCGTCGAGGAGCTTGGTGAGCGTCCGCACCACGTGCGCGTCGTCGTGGAACACCTCGTGGTGGAAGCTGCGGCCACCGGAGTGGCGCCGGACGACGATGGCATCCGGCGCATTGACCATCACCTCCCACACGTCGTCGTCCTCGAGCAGATCGGTCAGCGGTCCGTAGCGGGCGAGGTTCAGGAACGCCCGGTGCTCCACGCCGGCCGGGTCGGCCAGGGCATCCGCTCGGACGCCGCGGCGGTGGGCGTCGTCCCAGTCGGCCACCACCTCCGAGATCACGCGGCGCAGTCGTTCCTCTCCGTCGGGGTGCTCGACGTCGAGGGAGAGCCGGGCCGCCCGGGAGCGCACGGCGTCCTCCACCTCGGCGAGGGGTGAACGGGCGACGGAGGCCGACGACCCGCTCACGCCGCCCCGTCCTCGGTGGTCCGGGTGAGGACCCCGGTGCCCAGGCTGCCGGGGCGGATCGGGGCAGGGTCCTCTGCACGGGTCGCGGATGGCAGCGAGTCGAGTAACGAGGCGACCGAACGGATCAGCGTCGCGCCCATCGGTCTCGGCAGGGGCCGCCCGTCGCGGAGCCGCGCGTCGAGCCCGCGCCGGGTCGGGACGAACAGCGGTGGCCGGACCCGGCTCCCGAGCAACGCGGCGATCGCCCGGGTGGTGCCCGCCTTCGCCGCCGGGGACCGTGGCGCGCGGGTGACCACCGGGACGATGCGCTCGGGCGCCGTACCCGCCCGGCGGAGGGCGTCCACGAGGGTGACCATCCGGTGCGTGCCGTGGAGGCCGGGCCCGCACGCGGCGAGGACCAGCTCGGCGCGGACCGCGACGAGCCGGCTCAGCGCGTGGCGTTCCTCCACGTCCACCGATCCGGTCTCCTCCTCGCCCTCGAGGTCCTGGTCCACCTCGATGACGGTCGTCGCGAACGTCCGGCGCAGACCGTCGAGGGTGGCCGCCAGCTCGGCCGGGCGGTACAGCACCCAGTCCCGCGGTCGGCGTTGTCCGAGTACGAGGTGGTGGCCGTGGTGGGGGAGTTCCCAGCTCTGGCGGCGGACCTCGTGCGGGTCGGGCCGGTCGGAGCGGTGCAACTCCACCAGTTCGGGGAGCCCGGGCAACACATCACCCACGTCGTGGTAGGCGGCGAGGGAACCGTGCCGGGACCCGTCCACGAGGACGACCGAGTCCGCGCCGTCCCGTTGTCCGATCCCCTGGGCCAGCGCCATCGCCACCGTGCTCGCGCCACTCCCTCCGGTGCCGACGACCGCGAGGAGGTGGCCTGGTTCGGTGCCGGTGGGCAGCTCCACCCGCCGTTGGTCCGGTGCTGTTTCCACGGCGTGCCGGCGCAGGAGCTCGGCCACCTCGCCGGGATCCGGGTCCGGCCCGATCGCGGCAGCGCACCCGACCGCCTCCCAGTCACGGTCGCGCTCCGCTGCACGAGTGCCGCGGACGACCACGGTCGGGGCGCCGGCCCGTGAGGCCGCCGCCACGAGATCCCGGCCCCACCGGGTGGTGGAGTCATCGACGAGGAGCAGGTCGACGCGCCGTCCGGCGCCGAGGACCGCGAGCGCCTCCTCCACGCTGAGGCAGGTGACCAGCTCCGCGGGAAGGCGACCGGTGGAGCACCAGCGCGCCAGTTCGCCGAGCCACCCCCGCCGCGTGCGGGCCAGCCCCAGGATCACCGCCGGCCCGCTCACGAGGGTCCACCCCCGCCGGGCGCAGGTCGGGGCGCCACCAGCGTGATCCGCCCGCGGGCGGCGGCGTCGGCCACGGTGGTCGCCACCGCGCCATCGGGCACCACCAGGCGCACCGGCAGTTGACCCGACCCGCCGATGGCGTCGGTCCGCTCCGGGTCGACCTCCGCGAGCACCCGGGCCGCGGTCGCTGCGACGGTGGTGCCGGAACCCTCCGGGTCGGTCACGAGCACGTCGACCGGTGTGCCCACCCGCAGGTCGCCGGGGAGCCGGACCGGGTCGACGCCCACCACGACCTCCACCCCTGTCGCGGTGCCGGCATCGCCGGCCCGCGTGTCGGCCGGCCGGAGGAGGTCCATGGCGGCGAGGTCGCGCATCGCGGTCCGCCCGACGAGCCCGCGGGCGCGGTCCGCGGGGACGGCCGGGATCCCGCCGGGCAGGTCGAGTTCGATCGTGCCCAGGTCGGCGGGGGACAGGACCGCTCCGGCGGTCACCGGTCGGAGGGCCACCGTGTAACGACGTCCCGGCGCCTCGGCGCCCCTGTGGGCGGCCAGGACGCCGGCCGCCGCGGCGACGACCAGCGCGGCGCCGACAACCGCCCGGGGTGCGGGGACCAGCCGACGTGCGGGACGAGTCGGCTCGGGCCGGTCCGCTGACCCGCCCGCTCCGTCCGAATCCGTTCTCCGCGTGAACGCCGTGCCCATCGGCCGCCTCCTGCCGTGAAGATGTATTGGGTACACAGAGAAATGTCAAGAAACAATGAAAAACATCAAAAGGTGCCGGAGGGGTTCGGTCGGTCGGGTCGTCGGGACCGACGGCTACGCTCGGAACCGGTGGACACGGCCGACATCAACTGGCTCAACACGGCGGAGACCGCCCGGCGCTTGGGCATCACGCCGCGCACGCTCTACCGGTTCATCGACGACGGGTCGCTGCCCGCCTACCGCTTTGGTCGCGTGATCCGGCTGAAGGAGTCGGAGGTGGCCGACTTCATCGAGCGCTGCCGGATCCAGCCCGGCACGCTCGACATGCTGCACCCCGACCGCGACGAGGACGCCGGTCAGGACGAGGGCAGCACCCAGACCAGTTCCCCGAGCGGCACGTAGCGCAGGGGCCCGGTCGGCCCGTCCCGCAACGTGAGCACCTCACCCACTGCGAGCACCTCGCCGCGCAGCTCCGGTCCGGCCGCGAGGCGGACCCGCACCGCAGCGCCCTCGGCCGTCAGCTCGGTGAGGACCTCCGCGAGCGTCGGTCCGTCAGATGGCGGCTCGTCCGCGGGCAGCGGCTCCTCCGTCTCGACCGCCGCGACCGCTGCGGCCACGACCCAGGTCGGCACCCCGCCCGACGGCCGGAGCCGCACCACCTCCGCCCCGGCATCCAGCACCTCGCCGGCCACGCGGTCACCCGTGCGGAGCAGCAACGTGACCGTCCGGCCGCGGGCGCCCGCCAGGATCCCGGCCACCGTGGCCGCCTCGGCGAACGAGCGGCGGAGCCACCGTTCGCGCCGCCGGGCCGCGGCGGCCTCGTCGGCCCGGAGCTCGGCGAGGAACCGGTCCGCGTCCCCGCCCCCGGGCGGCTCGGCGTTCATCGGTACACTCTGCACCCAGATGGAGCGTGCCGACACGTCCGAACCCGCCCCCACCACGCACACCCCGGTGGGCGCACCGGGCGACACCCGGACGCTGGTCCGTGTGCCCGGCAACCACCTGATGACCGAGTTGCTCGGTCCCGGTGACGAGCTGCTCGACGTGATCGAGGATGCGTTCCCCTCCACGGCCATCACCGTGCGGGGCAACGAGATCGTGCTCGCGGGCGCCGACAGCGCCCGGGTGGGCCGCCTGTTCGAGGAGCTGGTGGTGGTGGTCGAACGCGGCCATCGCCTGGAGGAGTCCGCGGTGCGGCGCACCATCGAGATGATCCGGGCCGACGAACGCCCCAGCGAGGTGCTCACCCACGAGCTGCTCCGCACCCACCGCGGCGGCCGGGTGCGGCCGAAGACCTCCGGCCAGAAGCGCTACGTGGACGCGATCGAGGAGCACATCGTCACCTTCGGCGTGGGCCCCGCCGGCACCGGCAAGAGCTGGCTCGCCGTCGCCATGGCCGTGCAGTCGCTGCAGCGCAAGGAGGTGGAGCGCATCGTCCTCACCCGCCCCGCGGTGGAGGCCGGCGAGCGGCTCGGGTTCCTCCCCGGCGACCTCATGGCGAAGGTCGATCCCTACCTGCGCCCGCTCTACGACGCGCTCAACGACATGGTCGGCAGCGAGGGCTCCCAGAAGCTGCTGGAACGGGGGACCGTGGAGGTGGCGCCGCTCGCGTTCATGCGGGGCCGCACGCTCAACAACAGCTTCATCATCCTGGACGAGGCGCAGAACACCACGCCCGAGCAGATGAAGATGTTCCTGACCCGCATCGGGTTCGGTTCCAAGGCCGTGGTCACCGGCGACGTCACGCAGGTGGACGTGCCGGGCGGCCGCTCGGGTCTCGCGGACCTCGAGGGGATCCTCGGGCGCATCGACGGGCTCACCTTCGTGCGCCTCACCGGGCGCGACGTGGTCCGCCACCGGATCGTCCAGGACATCGTGGACGCCTACGCGGAGCACGACGCGGGCACCACCGGCCGATGACGCCCACGGTGGAGGTCCGCGACGACCGCAGCGACGACGGCGATGACGCCGCCGAGGGGAGCCCCGGCGCGGAGCCACCGCTGCTGGAGCCGGACCTGCTCGACACGCTCGGCGGAATCCTGGCCTCCGTGCTCGCCGCCGAGGGCGTGCCCGGCCGGGCCTCGGCCGGCCTCACGCTCGTGTCCTCCGACGCGATCGCCACGTTGAAGGCCGAGCACCTCGGTGGTGACGGGCCCACCGACGTGCTGTCGTTCCCGCTCGACGGCACCGGACCGGTGCCCGAGGGCGAGCCGTGGCTCGTGGGCGACGTGGTGCTCTGCCCGTCGGTGGCCGCCGCGCAGGCGCCCTCGCACGCCGGCACGCTGCAGGACGAGCTGGCGCTGCTCGTGGTGCACGGCGGGCTCCACCTCTGCGGCTGGGACCACGACGGGCCCGAGGACCAGGCCGCGATGTGGGCCCGCGAGCGCGAGCTGCTCACCGGCCTCGGGCGAACGCCCGCCCGCGACCCGTGGGGTCCGTCGTGAACAGCACCGACCTCTGGCTGCTCGTCGTCGTCCTCGTGCTGGTCGGGGTGGCCGCGGTGCTCGCCGCGGCGGAGACCGCCATCACCCGCATGACCCGCTCCCGGGCCGCGGCACTGGCCGAGCACGACCCCCGCGGCGGCAGCCGGGTCCGGCGGATCGTCGACAACCTCGAGCGCGACCTCAACGCCGTGTACCTCGCGGTGAACATCACCCAGACCGTGCAGGCCGCGCTCGTCGGTGTGCTCGCCGGGCGGCTGTTCGGCCCGCTCGGCGTGGCCGTCGGCATCGTGCTCAACGTGGTGGTGCTCTTCACCCTGGCCGAGGCCGCACCGAAGACCTGGGCGCTGCAGCACACCGAACGCGCCGCGCTGCTGACCGCGCCGCTCGTGGAGGGCATCGGTCGACTGCTGCGCTGGCCGGCGCGTGCCCTCATCGGCGTGGCGAACGTGGTGCTGCCCGGCAAGGGGCTGAAAAAGGGCCCGTTCGTCACCGAGGAGGAGATCCTCGCCCTCGCGGAGGAAGCGGCCGAGGCCTCGGTGATCGAGGAGTCCGAGCGGGACCTGATCGAGTCGATCATCGACTTCGGCGACACCGTGGTGCGCGAGATCATGGTGCCCCGGCCGGACGTGGTGGCCGTGGACGACGACGCGACCGTGACCGGCACGGTGGAGCTGGCCATCTCCCGAGGGCTGTCGCGGCTCCCGGTCTACGGCGAGAGCTCCGACGACGTGGTCGGCATCGTGTACGCCAAGGACGCCTTCGAGGCCGAACGGGCCGGCGGCGGTGACCGCCCGGTGACCGAGGTGGCCCGGCCGGCGTACTTCGTGCCGGAGACCAAGCGGGTGGCGGAGCTGCTCGCCGAGATGCAGGCCCGCAAGACCCACATCGCGGTGGTCGTCGACGAGTACGGCGGCACCGCCGGCCTCGTCACGATGGAGGACCTGCTCGAGGAGCTCGTGGGCGAGATCCACGACGAGTTCGACCCCGCGGCGGCCGAGGTCGAGCGGCTGTCCGACGGCGCGGTGCTCGTGCCCGGCTCGCTCAACCTCGGGGACCTGAACGAGGAGCTCGACCTGTCGCTGCCCGAGGGCAACTGGGACACCGTCGGCGGCCTGGTGTTCGGCACGCTCGGCCGGGTGCCGGTGGCCGGCGACTCCGTGGTCCTCGACGGCGTGCGGCTGCGCGTGGAGCGCGTCGACGGCCGCCGCGTCACCCGGGTGCGCATCGAGAACCGGGAACCCGCGGCCGAGGCCGCGGGAGGGGAGTGAGCATGTCCGACCACGGCGATGTGCACCGTTCGGGCTTCGTGACGTTCGTGGGCCGTCCCAACGTGGGCAAGTCGACGCTGCTGAACCAGATCCTGGGCGAGAAGGTGTCGATCGTCTCCGACAAGCCCCAGACCACCCGCCACCAGATCCGCGGCATCCTCACCCGCCCCGACGCCCAGGTGGTGTTCGTGGACACGCCGGGGATCCACAAGCCCCGCACGCTCATGGGTGAACGCCTCAACGAGTCGGCCACCGACGCCCTCGCGGACGTGGACGTGGTCTGCCTGCTGGTGGAGGCCAATCGCGACATCGGCCCGGGCGACCGGTTCATCGCCGAACGCTGCCCGGGCGACACCGTCCTGGTGCTCAACAAGGTCGACAAGGTCGGCCCGGACCGCGTGCTGGCGCAGCTGGCCGAGGTGGCCGGATTCGACATGGAGGCCTACTTCCCGGTGTCGGCCCGGACCGGTGAGGGGGTCCCCGCGCTGGTGGAGCACCTCGTCGGGCGGATGCCACCGGGGCCGCAGTGGTACCCGGGCGGTGAGGTCACTGACCTCGGTGAGGGCTTCCGGGTGGCCGAACTGGTCCGCGAGCAGCTCCTCGCCGTGACCCGGGAGGAACTGCCGCACTCCATCGCCACCCGGGTGACCGAGTGGGAGTGGCCGCGGATCCGGGTGGAGATCCTGGTGGAGCGCGAGTCCCAGAAGGGCATGGTGATCGGCAAGGGCGGCCACGTCCTCAAGGAGGTGGGCACCCGCGTCCGCCGCCAGCTGCCGGAGGGCGCCTTCCTCGAGCTGCACGTGACGGTGGAGAAGGACTGGCAGTCCCGGCCCGGCTCGCTCGAACGCCTCGGGTACTGAGCGCGGTCGGGTACGTTTCACCCTGATGGAGCTGAGCGCCCTGGACCCGTCACGGATGCCCGTGCACGTGGCGATCGTGATGGACGGCAACGGCCGGTGGGCCCAGCGGCGGGGGCTCCCCCGCACCGACGGGCACGCCGCTGGGGAGGAGGCGCTCCTCGACACCGTGTGGGGCGCGCTCGACGCCGGGGTCCGCTGGCTCACCGTGTACGCGTTCTCCACGGAGAACTGGAAGCGGCCCGTGGACGAGGTGCGCTTCCTCATGAACTTCAACGACCGCCTGCTGGTGGGCCGTCGCGACGAGCTGCACGCGAAGAACGTGAAGGTGCAGTTCCTCGGCCGGCGCGACTGGCGGGTGCCGCGGCGCGTCCTGCGCCGCATCGAGGAGACCGAGCGCCTCACCGCCGACAACACGGCGATGACGTTCTCCATGGCGTTCAACTACGGCGGCCGGGCCGAGCTGGTCGACGCGGTCCGGGCCATCGTCCGGGAGGGCGTGCCGGCCGACAAGGTCGACGAGAAGACCATCCGCCGGCACCTCTACGACCCGTCGATGCCGGATCCGGAGCTGGTCATCCGCACCTCCGCGGAGTACCGGATCTCCAACTTCCTGCTCTGGGAGCTCGCCTACTCCGAGCTCGTGTTCACCGACGTGCTGTGGCCCGACTTCCGTCGTGGCGACCTCTACGAGGCGATCGACGAGTTCCAGCGCCGCGACCGTCGCTTCGGCGGCCTCACCGACGCGGATCCGGCGGGCTGAGGCCGGTCGCGCCGGGCACCACCGCCGCGGCGCCGGGTGGGAGACTGCGGGGGTGAGCCTCTACCGCGACACCGCCGTGGTGCTGCGCACCCACAAGCTGGGTGAGGCCGACCGCGTGGTGGTGCTCATGGGCCGGGCCACCGGAAAGCTCCGGGCCGTGGCCAAGGGCGTGCGGCGCACCGGCTCCAAGTTCGGGTCGCGCCTCGAGCCGGGCTCCCACGTGCACGTGCAGCTCCACGAGGGCCGGGGCGAGCTCGACATCGTGACCCAGACCGAGTCGGTGGAACCGTTCCCGCGCACCCGGGAGGACCTGTCACGGCTGTCGCGGGCCGCCGCCCTGCTCGAGGCGGTCGACCAGGTGGCCCAGGACCGCGAGCCGGCGCCCCGCCTGTTCGACATGCTCGTCGGCGGCCTGCGCACCGTGGAGGAGCGCAACCCGCCGCTCGTGGCCGCCGCGTTCTACCTCAAACTGCTCTCCGCGGAGGGGGTGGCGCCGGAGCTCGACCGCTGCGTCGGCTGCGGCGACGAGGACGGGCCCTTCGCACTGGTGCTCGAGCGGGGTGGCGTGCACTGCCGGGCGTGCGGCTCCGGCCGGCCCGTCACCGACGAGGCCCTGGCCGTGTCCCGGGCGGTGCTCGGCGGAGGGCTCAACGCCGCGCTGGCCCTCCCGGAGGGGATGGTCACCCACGAGGTGGAGGCGCTGGCCACCACCGCGCTCGAGGGTCACCTCGAACGGCGCCTCCGGGCCGTGCGCGTGCTGCACGACTGAACCCGGACGCGACGACGGGGGACCTCATGGGGTCCCCCGTCGCGTCGGGCCGTGCGGCCGTGGTGCCCTAGGGGACCACCGGCTCCTGGTTGAGCGCCCGGTACGAGTAGATGATCGCCACGAGTGCGACGGGGGCGGACACGAGGAGCCCCACGCAGCAGAGGATGAAGCCGGCCACGTAGATGAGCCAGGCGACGAGCAGGATGACGAACACCTGACCGAAGTTGTCCTTCACCCAGTTGAAGCTCTGCGTGATCGCCTCGCCCGGTCCCACGCCCTTGTCGAGGGCGATGATCGGCGCGTACGTCATGAAGATCATCCAGATGATCCCGGGGATGATGCACAGGGCGAAGCCGACGATCGCACCCAACCCCACCACGATCACCGTGAGGATGTAGGGAACGATGTTCTCTGTCTGCGCCAGCATCGACACGTTCGGAGCCGTGCCCTTCGTGACGCCGAGACCGGCCCGGTAGACCCCGGCCTGGATGATCTGCAGAACGATCTGGAACCCCGCCGCCAGCGCGAAGGTCCAGATCAGGGCGAGGAAGCCCGTGCTGTTCGGCGTGAGGATCCCGCGGATGAAGCTGAGCACGATGGCCGCGACCACCACCGCCACCATCAGGAAGATGAACTGTCCCGCGTTCTCGGTGAACTTCTTCCAGCCGTAGGAGACGGCCGCCCCCACGTCGAGCCGCGGCATCTCGCTGCCGCCGCCGTACCCGCCGCCATATGGCTGGGCCGGCGGGGGCTGGTAGCCGCCACCGCCGTAGCCGCCGGGCGGGGGCTGGGCCGGAGGACCCGGCGGTTGCCCCGGAGGCGCGCCGGGCGGAGGCCCTGCGGGCGGAGGGCCCGCGGGCGGCGGCATTCCGCCGGGGGGCGGCGGGGGAGGGTTGCCACCCGGGGGCGGCGGAGGCGGAGGGGTGCCACCGGGGGGCGGTGGCAGGTTCGGATCACTCATGGGTCCTCCAAGGGGGCGGGGCGGATGCGGCACCCGGCGCACTCACCGTAGCGACGCGGCGCCCCGATCCGGCGGATGACCTGCGCTCGCGGTGGCGTCGGGACCGTGCAGGGGTGAGGGGTGACGTGCGTGGCCCGGTAGCCTCCGCCCCCATGTCCGAGGACCAGGCACCGTCGCCCGAGCTGTTCGACAAGATCGTCAACCTGACCAAGCGCCGCGGGTTCGTCTATCCCTCCGCGGAGATCTACGGCGGCTTCCGGTCGACCTACGACTACGGGCCGATCGGGGTCCTGCTCCTGCGCAACGTGAAGGACGCCTGGTGGCGTTCCATGGTGCAGCTGCGGGGCGACGTCGTGGGCCTGGACGCGTCGATCCTGTCGCCACCCCAGGTGTGGGAGGCCTCCGGCCACCTGGCGAACTTCACGGATCCGCTCGTGGACTGCACCAACTGCAAGCAGCGGTTCCGTCTGGACAAGCTCGACGACCCCGAGCAGTGCCCGAGCTGTGGCAAGCGGGGGACGTTCACCGAGCCGCGGCAGTTCAACCTGATGTTCAAGACCCAGGCCGGGCCGGTGGAGGACGCCGCGTCGGTGGCCTACCTGCGGCCGGAGACGGCCCAGGGGATGTTCATCAACTTCAAGAACGTGATCGACACCACGCGGGTGCGGCCCCCGTTCGGGATCGCGCAGATCGGCAAGTCGTTCCGCAACGAGATCACCCCCGGCCAGTTCGTGTTCCGGACCCGCGAGTTCGAGCAGATGGAGATGGAGTACTTCGTGCCGCCCGCCGAGGCGCAGCAGTGGTACGAGTACTGGTGCGAGGAGCGGTACCGCTGGTACCTCGACCACGGCATGCCCGAGGCGAAGCTCCGGGTGCGCGCCCACGACGCGGACGAGCTGTCGCACTACTCCTCCGGCACCTCGGACGTGGAGTTCCTGTTCCCGTGGGGCTGGGACGAACTCGAGGGCATCGCCAACCGCGGCGACTACGACCTGACGCAGCACGCCACTCATTCCGGCGAGAAGCTCGAGTGGTACGACCAGGCCGCGAACGAGCGGTGGACCCCCCACGTGATCGAGCCCGCCGCCGGAGCGACCCGCACCGCGATGGCCTTCCTGATGGCCGCGTACGACGAGGAGGAGGTACGGGGCGAGACGCGCGTGGTCCTGCGCTTCCACCCGCGCATCGCTCCCTACAAGGCGGCGGTGCTCCCGCTGTCGAAGAAGCCGGAGCTGACAGGCCCCGCCGGCGAGCTCGCGACGGCCCTGCGCGGCTCGTTCATGGTCGACTACGACGAGACGCAGTCGATCGGGCGCCGCTACCGGCGTCAGGACGAGCTGGGCACGCCGTTCTGCATCACCTACGACTTCGACTCGCTCGAGGACCACGCGGTGACGATTCGCGAGCGGGACTCGATGGAGCAGGAGCGTGTGCCGGTGGCCGGCGTGGCCGCCTACCTGGCCGAACGTCTGGCCTGAGCGCCGGGGTGGGCCCCGCGCCCCGGTCGGCTGAGCGCCGCGGCTCAGCGCAGTGCGGCCATCGCTGCGACGAGGATCGTGGCGATCGCCAGCATCGTGCTGACGTTCCAGACCATCATCCGCCGGAACTCGGTGTGCATCTCCACGCGCATCTCCTCGCGGAACGACGCGAACTCCGCCCGCATCTCGGCGCGGAACGCATCCATCTCACCGCGGATCTCCGCCCGGAAGGCGTTCATCTCGCCGTGGATCTCGGAGCGGAACGCGTCCATCTCCGCGCGCATCTCGGAGCGGAACGCGTCCATCTC
>JBMOJH010000073.1:0-17423 GCA_049316905.1 Microthrixaceae bacterium
GGGGGGGGGGGGGGGAGCACGCGGAACGGCCGGGCCACGAGGGCCCGGCCGGTTCAGCGGAGAGGGTAGGATTCGAACCCACGGTCGGGTTGCCCCGACACCTCCTTAGCAGGGAGGCCCGATCGGCCAGACTCCGGCACCTCTCCGTCGGCGGTCACTGTACCGTCTGGTTCCCGGCCCCACGAAGGGGGCCAGCACCGGGAGGCCGGCATGGCAGAGCAGCGGGATCGCAACGGACTCGAGGTGCTCGGCGAGGACGAGTGCTGGCAGTTCCTCGAGGCCAGTCACATCGGCCGCCTCGCTGT
This sequence comes from Microthrixaceae bacterium, assembly GCA_049316905.1. Taxonomy (GTDB): domain Bacteria; phylum Actinomycetota; class Acidimicrobiia; order Acidimicrobiales; family Microtrichaceae; genus CAIPVR01. Next base: position 306 of record JBMOJH010000073.1, read on the forward strand.
CGCGATCGCCGAGCAGCCGGAGATCTTCCCGGTCAACTACGTGGTGCAGGACCGCACGATCGTGATCCTGACCGCGGAGGGCACGAAGTTCGCCGGCGCGGTGCTGGGCCTGTCGGTCGCCTTCGAGATCGACGCCGCGGATCCGCTGTTCCACACCGGGTGGTCGGTGGTGGTCCGCGGCCGTGCGGTGGAGGTGACCACCACCGACGAGCTCATGGAGGTCGAGGCGCTGCCGCTGCGTCCGTGGGGTCGGTGGGACAAGCGCCGCTACGTCCGCATCGTGCCGGACGTGGTCTCGGGCCGTCGGATCGTGCTGCCGGGCGACGCCGGCGTCATCGCCGACCACTGAGAGCGGACCGGCCCGGCCGGCCGGATGGCGGGTTCAGCCGGCCAGCTCCACGCCGCCCTTGATGAGCAGGTACACGCCGGCGACGACCAGGAGCCACGCGAGCACGGTCTGCCAGTGCCCGAGGAGCCAGGAGCGCCACCGGTCGATGCGCGCCGCGCCCTGCGCGCCGGTGGACGCGAGCGGCGGGAGGATCGCGCCGAGCGACCCCACGACGACGAAGACCGCGGTGGCCGCGGCCCGGGTGGTGCTCGAGGTGTCCGTCCGGAGGATCTCGTTGGCCCCGGCCACCACGATCACGTACGGCGGGAGGAAGGCCCCGAGCGCGAACGCGGCCATCGGGGGCATGTGGTCGAGGCGCGACATCCAGCCCGGCGTGGCGTCGGTGCCGGAGCCCGCTCGGCGCCGCACCACCAGGCCGTACACCACCGCGGCGGCGCCGAGGGCCACGTCGAGCACCGCGGAGACCGTGCCGGACGACGACGACGGGTCGATCGTGACCGTGCCCGCCAGCAGGACCGTGGCGATCCCGATCGCCGCGAGGGCCGCGAACCAGCCGCCGGCGAGCGCCACGGCCTTCGGGCGACCGTGCTCCGTGGTGAGGAGCACCACCGACGCCAGCACCGGCATCGGGCTCATCGCCAGCACCATGGCGATGAGGAGCGTGTTCGCGTTCACGAACCGGTCGTGAGCAGCTCGGCCAACCGCGAGGTGTCGATGTGCGCGGGCTCGGTGCTGTCGACGAAGTCGCCGACCAGACGGGCGAAGCGGCGGGGCTCCTCGCAGTGGGGGAAGTGACCGACGCCCGGCATGAGCTCCAGCCGCGCGCCCGGCATCGCCTCGAGGGCCGCGGCGGCGTGGTCGACGGGGATGATCGGGTCCTCCTCACCCCAGATCACGAGCGTGGGCACCTCGGCGGCCAGGTAGAGGCGGTCGCCGGCGCTCACGCGCTGGCCCTGGAGGTCCACCACGGACCGCAGGGTGTGGAGGAAGGCGGCGCGGGTCTCGCCGTCGATGAGGCTCGTGTAGGAGCGCCACATCTCGTTCGTCGCCGCGGCCGGGCGCAGTCCCAGCCGGCCGAACCAGCCGGTGACGGTCTCGACCGTGGTGCGGAGCAACGGTTGGAAGGCGAGCGGCAGGACGAGCTCCACCCCGGGCAGCGTCAGGGCCCGCAGCACCAGTGCGACCTCCTGGCCCAGGCCGCCGGCGGACACCAGCACCAGTCGCTCCACCCGCTCGGGGTACTGGTAGGCGAACTGCATGGCGATGCCGCCGCCGAGGCTCTGGCCCACCACGGTGGCGCGCTCGTGGCCGAGGGCCACCAGCACGTCGCGCAGCAGGCTGGCCTGCGCGCCGAGGGAGTAGTCGCCCCGCGGCTTGGCCGACCGGCCGTGGCCGACGAGGTCGGGGGCGATGCAGCGGTAGCGCTCGGCGAGGTCGACCATCGCGGGGATCCACGTGGCCGAGCTCCCGGCCATCCCGTGGACGAGCAGGAGCACGGGGGCGTCGGGGTCGTCCGCGGGCCCGTCCTCGCGGTAGGCGATGTCGTGGCCGTGGACCTGGACGTTCCGGAGTTGCATGGTCACCCTCCCGACGGGCCGGACGCCGACGTTACCGGTCCGGTCCACCGGCACCAACGTGGAGCGCCACTGGCCATGTCGGGCGACCTACCCTCCGGCCCATGTTGTGGGACCACCCCTCGCCGTTCGGCCGCCGCTGGCGGGCCCGTTGGATCTGGGCCGGCCGCCCCGCCATCCGCACCGAGACCGCCACCCGGCCGGTGCTCGACGACCCCACCGACCGCGTCGTGCTGCTCCGCCGCTCGTTCGGTCTCGCCGGGGTGCCCGCCACGGCGCCGTGCCGGGTGTGGGCCGACGGTCGCTACGTGCTGCGGGTGAACGGCACGGAGGTTGCCCGGGGCCCGGTCCGCTCCGACCCCCGGCAGGCGCACTACGACGTGGTCGACCTGGTGCCGCACCTGCGCCCCGGGGAGAACGTCGTGGCCCTCCTGGCCCGGCACTTCGGCGCCGCCACCTCGTGGTGGATCCCGGTCCCGCCGAGCTACTCCCTCGGTGCCGGCTCGGTGGTGCTGGAGGCGCGGGTGGGCGACGGGTGGGTGGTGTCGGACCGGGGGTGGCGGGCGGCGCCCGGCGAGGCGTGGACCCCGGTGCCCGTGCCCGGTGACGTGGCGTGCCTCCCGCTCGAGTCCTTCGACGCGCGGCGCCACCCGGACGGGTGGGACCGCCCGGGGTTCGACGACTCGGACTGGGCGCGCGCGATCGAGATCCAGCCGGTGCACACGGGTGCTCGTTCCGACCCCCACCCACCGAGCGAGCCGTTCGGCATGCTGCGGCCCCCGGTGCGTTCCGCGTTCCCGGGGGGCGCGGTGCACGTGGCCGCCGAGGTGGCCTCCGGGGTGATCGCCGGCGCCGAGCCCGTGGCCGACCCGGTCGCCCAGGTGCTCGCCGACGAGGAGCACGCCGGTCCCCCCGCGGCGGGCGTGGCAGGTGTGGTGCGCACGTCGTTCGACCTGGGCCGCATCGCGGCCGGCACCGTCCGCCTGGACCTCGACGCCCCCGCGGGCACGGTGTTCGACCTTGCCGCCGCGGAGCACGTCGACGCCGCGGGCCGGTTGGTGCCGCTCGGCCAGCACGCGGGCCTGCGCGTGGTGGCCGCCGGCGGGGGACCGGAGGCGTTCGAGTCGCTCGAGGTCATCGGGACCCGGCACCTCCACGTGAGCGTGCGGAACCCGTCGCCGGAGCGGCCGGTCACGTTGGCCGTGGCGGTGGCCGACCGTCACCGTCCCCGGCCCGACGGCGCGTCGTTCGAGTGCTCCGACCCTGCGCTGAACCGCATCTGGGAGGTGGGCCTGCGCACCGTCGACCTCTGCGCCCTCGACGCCTACGTGGACTGCCCCACCCGCGAGCAGCGGGCGTGGACCGGCGACTCGGTGGTGCACCAGATGGTGGACCTGGTGGCGAACCCCGACTGGTCGATGGCGCGCTGGCACCCGCAACTCGCCGCGGCCCCCCGCGGTGACGGCATGCTGCCGATGGCCGCCGCGTCGGATTTCGCGGCGGACGACCGCACGATCGTCCCGGACTGGTCGCTGCACTGGGTCCGCTCCCTCTGGAACCTGTACCGCTACACCGGCGACCGGGAGCTGGTGGCCGAGTACCTGCCGGTGGCGGAGCGCACGCTGCGGTGGTTCGAGCCGTACCTCGACGGCGGGCTGCTGCGTCACGTCTCCGGCTGGCTGCTCCTCGACTGGTCGAGCGTCTACTCCGACGACTGTTCGTCGGTGCTCAACGCCCTGTGGGCCCGCGGGCTCGAGGACCTCGCGGAGATGTCGCAGTGGGTCGGCAACGAGGGCACCGCGGCCTGGGCCGACCGCCGGCGCCACGAGGTGGCCGCCGCGTTCGAGCTGTTCTGGGACGACGCCCGCGGCGTGTACGTGGACCACGCGGTCGGCGGCGTGGCCCGTCCGGTGGCGGCCCAGCACGGGGGCGCCGCGGCGCTCGCAGCGGGGCTCGTTCCCGCCGACCGGGTCGCGCGGGTGGTGGAGCGTCTCGTCGACCGGTCGCGCCTGTTGCGGCACTCGTGGGTGATGGACCCGCTCACCGTGGATGGCGGCTCCGACGGCTTCGTGCACCTCGTCATGGGCTACCCCGAGCCGGAGTGGGACGTGCACGAGCGCATGGTCGAGGCCCAGCCGTTCTTCCGCTACGTCGTTCACGACGGCCTGGCCCGGGCGGGCCGGGCCGATCTGATCGCCGGCCTGTGCCGTGACTGGCAGGTGTTCCTCGACGCCGGTGAGACCACCTGGCCCGAGTGCTGGCAGGGCGGGACGCGCTGTCACGGCTGGTCGTCGACGCCCACCCGCGACCTGGTGGTGCACACCCTCGGGATCTCGCCCGCGGCGCCCGGCTACGACGCCGTCCGGGTGGCGCCGGCGCTCGGCGACCTCGAGTGGGCCCGGGCCCGGGTGCCCACCCCGCACGGGTTCGTCACCGTGGAGGCCCGCGCCGACGGCACCGTCGAGGTGGACAGCCCGGTGCCCGTCGCGCCGGGCTGAGTGAGCGGAGGGAGTGGGATTCGAACCCACGGGACCCGCGAGGGCCCAACGGTTTTCAAGACCGTCGCATTCGTCCGCTCTGCCATCCCTCCTGTTGCGGAGACCCTAGCCATGGCTCGGCGGCCCGATTCCGGTGGCGACGGTTCAGGAGCAGCCCTTGGTGGTGACCTTTCCGGCCTCACCGGCGGTGGCGGGCGGTTCCCAGGTCCCGACGTTGCGCCACTCGAAGCCGTCGCCGCTCCCCTTGCAGACGCCCCAGTAGGCGTACGGCAGCGGGGTCCGGTCGCCGGCCGGGTCGAAGGCCACGGCGCCCGTCACCCCCTTCTGGGATCCGGCCGCCGTCACGAAGGCGGCGCGCAGCTGCGGACCGGTCGCCGCCGGGGCGTCCTTGGCGGCCTGCGCCACCGCCACGAGGGCGTCGAACGCGGCGTACGCGAGAGGGTTCGGCTCCGGGAGCGCCTCGGTGAGCTCACGCGGCGTGTCGGCCGCGTCCGCTCCAACCGTCGGCAGGGGGCTCGCGAATCCCTTGGCGGGTCCGGCGGCGAAGCCGGCGGCCACGGCATTGCCCGTCACCGCAGCGCTGCGCGCCGAGCCGTCGGCCCCGTAGAACGGCGTGGCGGCCAGCGCCGGTTCCTTCGACGCGGCGGCGAGGATGTCGGCCACCTCGTCGAAACCGGCGACGTACACCACCAACGGCTGCCCGGCGCCGGCGGCGGTGACCTTGTCGGCGATGTCCTTGGCGACCTTCACGTAGTCGGCGCCGTCGGCCGGGTAGCTCGGCCCGATGATCGGACTGCCCTTGCGGGCCGCCACGGCGGAGCGCACCTTCACGAAGAGCCCGTTGTTGCCCGGGTCGTTGCGGTGCACCAGCACCACTCGGGTGGGACCCCCCGCGGTCATGAGGTCGCCGGACGCGGCGCCCTCGGTCTCGTCGGTCGGCACCATCCGGTAGAGGGCGTCATCCGCGATCGCCAGGGACGAGGCCGTGCTGGCCTGGCTCACCAGGAGCATCCCCTTCTCGTTGGCGAACGGGAGGATCTGCGTGGCCTCGGCCGAGGTCTGGGGACCGATCACCGCCGAGACGCCCGCGGCCTGCAGTGACTCGATCTCCTTCTGGGCCGTCGCCGGGTCGCTGCCCGTGTCGCGGATGTCGAGTTCCACGCCCACGCCGCGGGCGGCAGCGACCTTCACGCCTGCCTCGAGGGCGGACCGGCTCGCCTCGCCCAGGCTCTTGCCGGGTCCCGAGAGGTCGAGCAGCGCGCCGACCTTCACGTTCGCGGTGATCGGGACGGTCGTGGTGGTGCTCGTGGTGCGCTTCGGTGCGACCGTCGTGTCGGAGCCGTCGTCGCTGCTGCACGCGGAGCCGAGCAGCGCGACGGTGGCGCAGAGGGTGGCAAGGGCGAGGAGGCGTCGCATCGGGGCCTTTTCGTCGTCGTGGTCGGTGTCGTCGAGGTGATCGCCGGGTGCCGGGGTGCTGCGACGCCCGGACCCGCGCCCCGGACCCTATGCGCCGCCCCGGCCCCGTCGGGGAGTCGGCGCGGCGCAGTTCACCCGACGTTCAACTCCTCGTCGGTCGCAGGTCCACCGAGGGCCCGGATCCGGCCGTCGACGAGCTCGAACACCACGTCCATCGGCACGAGCTGCTCCCGGTGGTGCGTGATCACGAGGGTCGACCGCCCCTGCCGTGAGGCCAGGACCCGTTCGAGGAGCTCCCGCTCCGACGGCGGGTCCAGGTGGGCGGTGGCCTCGTCGAGTACCAGCAGGTCGGCCTCCCGCAGCAGCGCCCGCGCCACCAGCAGACGCTGGCGCTCACCGCCGCTGAGCCGGTCGCCGTCGGGGCCGACCGGCTCGCCCAACCCCAGCGGCAGCGACCGGACGAACCCGTCCAGGCCGGTCACCTCGAGGGCGCCGTGGAGCCGGTCGTCGGTGGCGTCGGGGTCCGCGAGCAGCAGGTTGTCGCGCACCGTCGTGTCGAACACGTGGTCGTGCTGGGCCACGAGGGCCACGTGGCGGCGGACCTCCGCGGCGGCGCTCCGGTGGAGTTCCACCCCGCCGAGCCGGATCGTGCCGTGGTGGTGGTCGCGGAATCGCAGCAGGAGGTCGACGAACGTGGACTTGCCCGCACCGCTCGGGCCGGTGAGCGCGGCGACGGTCCCCATCGGCAGGTCGAGGTCCACGTGGTCGAGCACCACCGGGCCGTGGGCCGAGTGGCGGAAGGTCAGGTCCCGCACCTCGAGCGCGCCGTCCCCGGGCTCGGCCGGCTCGGCCGGGTCGGTGACCGCCGCGGGACGGTCGGTCAGGTCGAACAGGCGACCGGCCGCGGCCTGCGTCCGGTGCAGGTGCTCGTTGGCGAGTGCCACCGGAGCGACGGCCTCCATCGCCGCCACCGCGACCAGTGGCAGCACCGCGAGCGTCACCCCGTCGAGACGGCCCCGCTCCACCAGCGCGGCGCCCAGCGCGAGCGCGGCCGCACCCGACAGGACCCCGAGGGCGGCCGACGCCCCCGCCGTCGCACCCCGCACGGAGGCGAGCCGGTTTCGGGAACGGCCCAGCCGTTCGTCGAGCGCGGCGAGCCGCGCCGTCCAGGCCTCCTCGGCCCCGGCCACGACCAGCTCGTCGAGCCCGGCGAGGCCCTCGGCGAGCTCGGCGTCGAGGGCGGCCCGGTCGGTCACCACCCGGCCGGCGGCCGCCGCGGTCGCCCGGCCCGCCACCGCCGGGACCGCGAGTCCGCCCACGGCCAGGAAGGCCGCGAGCAGCACACCCACGGCCGGGTCGAGGGCGCCGAGCGCCACCACGGCGAGGACCGCGGTGATGGCCGCGGCCACGGGCGGGACGGCCACCCGCAGGTAGAAGTCCTGCACCTCGTCCACGTCGTCGGCCAGGCCCGACGCCACCTCGCCGCGACGTCGCTCCTCGAACAGCGCCGGCCCCGCCGGGGCGAGCGAGCGGAACACCCACGTGCGGATCCGCGTGGTCACCCGGAACGTGGCGAGGTGGCCGACGTAGCGCTCCGCGTACCGGCCCGTGGCCCGCACCGCGGCGAACAGCCGCACCCAGGTGATGGCGAGCCCGAGCGTGGCGGTGGAGGTCACCAGTGCCGAGCGCGAGATCAGCCACCCCGCCGAGCCCACCAGGGCGACCCCGGACGCGGCGGTGAGCGCGGCGAGGAGCATGACCAGCGCGAGCCACCGACGTTCCGGGCCCACCAGCCGCAGCAGCCGCCGGATCACGTGCCCTGCCCCACGCGATCGGGGAGGCGGTCGTCGCGGCGACCGGCCACGAGCTCCCGGTAGGTGGCGCACGTCCCGAGCAGCTCCTCGTGCGTGCCGTCACCGACCACCCGTCCGGCGTCGAGCACCACGATCCGGTCGGCCAGCCGTGCGGTCCGCAGCCGGTGCGCGATCACCAGCGCCGTGCGGCCCCGGAGGAGCCGGTCGGCGGCGTCGAGGACCGAGTGTTCGGTGCGGAGGTCGAGGTGCGCGGTGAACTCGTCGAGCACCACCAGCGGGGCGTCGCGCACCCACGCGCGGGCGATGGCGAGGCGCTGGCGTTGCCCGCCGCTGAGCGTCGTCCCGTCCTCGGTGAGCACGCTCCGAAGACCGTCGGGCAGGTCCTCGACGAACCCCGTGGCACCCGCCGCCTCGAGCGCGGCCCGGACCTCGGCGTCGCCGGCGTGGTCGCGCCCGAGGCGGACGTTGTCGGCCACCGTGCCGGCGAAGACGGTGGGGGACTGCGGCACCCACGCGACCGAACGTCGCCACGCAGCGGGGTCCACACGGGCGAGGTCGATCCCCGCCGCGAGCACCGCGCCGGAGGATGGTCGCCGGAGACCGAGCAGGAGCGCGGCGAGGGTGGACTTCCCCGCCCCGCTCGGGCCCACGAGCGCGACGCGTTCCCCGGCGTCGATCCGGAGATCGACCGCGTCGAGCGCGGGCCGGGACCGGTCGTGGCGCACCGTCACGCCCACGAGCTCGATGGGCGCCGTGTGCACCAGGTCGTCCGGGGCCGCCGCTCCGGCGTCCGGGCCGGACGGTGTCGGGGCGGTGGCCGCGGGGGCGGCGGGTGCGATCGGTGCGGGAGCCAGGCGCGGGGCCAGCCGGGCCCAGGCCGCCTCGCCCGCCTGGCCCGCGTGGTACTCCACCGAGAGGCGGCGCAGGGGCAGGAAGAACTCCGGCACCACCACGAGGGTGGCGAGGCCGACGCGGAACGACAGGCCGCCCTCGATCATGCGGAAGCTCACCGTGACCGCCACGAGCGCGGTGGCCGCGGTGGCGGCCCACTCCAGCACCAGGGAGGTCTGGAAGGCGGTTCGCAGCACGTCCATCGTGGTGGCGCCGTGGCGCCGGCCCACCTCGTCGATCGCGTCGGCCGCGTCGTCGGCCCGGTCGGCGGCCGCCAGAGGACGGAGCCCCTGCAGGAGGTCGAGGAAGAACCCGTGCAGCCAGGTCATCTCGGCCAGCCGGAGCGCCGTGAGGTCGCGGGTGCGGCGGCCGATGAGCGCCAGGAGGAGCACCATCATCGGCCCGGCGAACAGCAGCACCAGCGAGCTCAGCGGATCGAGCGCGAGCACCACCGCGAACACCAGGAGCGGGCCGACGGCCGCCAGCACGAGGGCCGGCACGAACCGCGCCACGTAGTCGTCGAGTGCCTCGACGCCGGGGCCGAGGTCGCCGCCCGACCGGTCTGCCGCGTCGGCCGGGCTACCGGCCGGGCCGCCGGCGGTCGTGGCGACCACGGTCGCGAGCAACCGACCGCGGACAGTGCGGCGCACCCGGTCCGCGCCGCGGGCGGCCGAGCGGGCAGCGACCCACTGCAGGAGCCCCCGGGTCACGCCGAGCACGGCGGCGCCGGCGAGGAGCGGAGCGATCTCCGCGACGGACCGACCACCGCGGAACACGTCGTCCACCCCCCACGCGAGGAGCACCAGCGCGCCGACCAGCGCCGCGAGCGCCGCCACGTCGGCCACCGCGGCCAGCACCACCGGTGGCCGGGCCGCCGGCTCGGCCGCCAGTACGGCCCGGAGCGTCGTCGCGGGGCTGCTCATCCCGGCGCCCCGGTGACCGGGCGGTTCAGTAGCTGTCCTCGTCGAGGCGCACCCGGCCGCGGAAGAAGTAGTAGACGCCGCCCGTGTACATCAGGACGAACGGCAGACCGATCACGGCGATCACGAGCATCACGGTGAGCGTCTCGCTGGTCGACGCCGCGTTGTAGATCGTGAGGCTGCGCGCCTCGTCGTTGGAGGCGGGCAGCATCACCGGGTAGAGCGCGGCCGCCACGCTGGCCATGAGGAGGCCGATCATCGCGGCGGAGGCGGCGAACGCCCGGCCGTGGGCGTGCACCCGGATCGAGCGCCACGCCACCAGCACGGCCACGAACGCCGCGGCCGGGAACACCGCGGTCCAGGGGCGGTCCCGGTAGTTCCGGGCGAAGGCCTCGTCGAGCAGGAGCGTCCAACCGACCAGCACCGTCATCACCACGAAGAACGCGACCATCAACCGGGGGACGAGGTGCTCCACCCGGGCCAGCAGGTCGTCCTCCAGCTTGAGGGTCAGGAAGATCCCGCCGTGCAGGGCCAGCATCAGCACCGCGGCCACCCCCAGGGCGAGCGCATAGGGGGAGAAGAGCCCCCAGAAGTCCACGGTGAGGTCGCCCTGCGCGTCGATGGGCACGCCGCGCAGGACGTTGCCGAGCGCCACGCCCAGCACGAAGGCGATGCCGGTCGAGGACACGGTGAAGAACAAATCCCACGTGCGGCGCCACCGCGGGCTCTGGCGTTGAGAGCGGAACTCGATCGCGACCGCGCGCAGGATGAGCACCAGGAGCACCGCCATCAGGGCCAGGTAGAACCCGGAGAACAGCGAGGCGTAGACGATGGGGAACGCTGCGAACAGGGCCCCGCCGCCGAGCACGAGCCACACCTCGTTGCCATCCCACACGGGGCCGATGCTGTTGAGCACGACCCGGCGGTCGTGGTCGTCGTGCGCCACGAACGGCGACAGCATCCCGACACCGAGGTCGAAGCCGTCGAGGATCACGTAGCCGCCCAGGATCACCACGTAGAGGACGAACCACACCTGGTTGAGCCACACCGCTCAGCCCACCCTGCTCGAGGCGCGGGGTCGGCGGGCGAAGATCTCGCCGAAGCTGTCGGGCAGGGACTCGACCTCCCCCTCCTCGGGTTCGTCGGGCGGACCGGCGGTGATCTTCTTGTGCAGCAGCCAGAGGAACACCCCGAGCAGCAGCGCGTAGACCACCACGAAGCCCACCAGCGAGATCGCCACGGTGGTGGTGGACACGTTCGGCGACACCGCGTCCGCGGTGCGGAGCTGGTCCCACACGATCCAGGGCTGCCGTCCGAACTCCGCGGTCCACCAGCCGGTCATGATGGCCGCCATCACCAGCACCACGTTCGCGACCAGCAGCCGCTGCACCCACTGCGAGGTGAGCAGGCGCTTCCGCCAGGCCATGAACGCGACCAGCGCGCTGATGCCCACGAACAGCATCCCGAGGTCGATCATGGCGTGGTACACCTGAAAGACGAGGTTGGTGGGCGGACGCTCGTCGGCGGGGAAGGCGTTCAGGCCCTGCACCTCGGTGTCGGGGCTGAAGCCCACCAGGATGCTCAGCAGGCACGGGATCGACAGGCCCTTGGTGGTCTCGCTCGCCGTGTCGACCCAGCCGACGATGTACATCGGCGCGCACGTGCGGGTCTCCCACACGCCCTCCATCGACGCCAGCTTCACCGGCTGGTTGTCGGCCACCTCGGTGGCCTGCTGGGCGCCGAACACCGCCACCTGCAGCACGGACAGCACGCAGAAGATCGGCAGTGCGACCTTCAGCATCGGCCGGGCGAGGTCGGTGTGGCGGCGGCGCAGCAGGTACCAGGCGGCCACGCTCGCCACCATCGCGGCGCCGAGCATCCAGCTCGCCACGAGCACGTGGGCGAGGCGGGGCAGGAACGACGGTGTGAACACCACCTCGCTGAAGCTGGTCATGACCGCCTGCGGCCCGTATCGACCGTCGACCACCTCGAAGCCCTGGGGCGTCTGCATCCAGGAGTTGGCCATCACGATCCAGAGCGCGCTGAAGTGCGCGCCGATCACCACCATCGAGGTGGCGAAGAGCCACATCCGGTTCCCGAGCTTGCTGGCGCCGAACAGCATCAGGCCGAGGAACCCACCCTCGAGCATGAAGGCGAAGATCCCCTCGGCGGCGAGCAGGCTGCCGAAGACGTTGCCCACGAAGCGCGAGTACACGGACCAGTTCGTGCCGAACTCGAACTCCATCACGATGCCGGTGGCCACGCCCATCGCGAAGATCAGGCCGTAGATGCGCACCCAGAACATCGACAGGCGCCGCCACTTGGGGTCGTTCGTGCGGACGGACTGCACACCGAAGACCAGGAGCAGCAGCCCGACCCCGAGCGACAGCGGGGGGAAGATGAAGTGGAAGCTGACCGTGAGGGCGAACTGGATCCGGTCCAGCAGTTCCGCGGACACGCAGCGAACCTAACGAACCGCGGACGGGCCGGGCGTGCTCATCCGGCGCTCACCACGTGCTCATCCGTCACCGGCGGCCGCGTCGAACTCCGCGAGCAGCCGGGCCGGCGCCACACAGCGCCAGGCGTCGGTGAGCACGGCGGCGAGCTCGTCGGGATCGGGGTCGATGTCGAGGCGGTACCCGAGCCAGCCCCGGTGGCCCACGTACGGCGGCACGAAGAAGCGGTCGGGTTCGGTGTCGACCATCAGGCCCTGCGCGCCCTCCGGTGCGGCGCACCACAGGGCGAGCCGGCCGTCGCCGTGGTGATCGTCCTGGAACATGCAGAACGACTTCTTCACGAAGAAGGTGGGCGAACCGTGCGAGAGACGCTCGGTGACGCCGGGCAGGGCCGAGCACACTGCGCGCACCTCCTCGAGTGCGGCGGTCACCTCGGCGCGGGAGGTGTCGGAACCCACCGCCAGATGATGTCAGGCCGACCGCCGGTCCGCCGTGGTGGAGCCCTACCTCCGGGACCGGTCGTTCAGCCGCCGGGCAGCGTGCACGACGCCGCGTCCTCGCACAGCTGCAACTGGGCCCCCTTGGTCGTCGACAGCGAGCACTGACCGGTCAGCACGCACGGGTTGAAGTTGCTCGGACAGAGCGGTATCACGGCCGGGTTCAGGTCGGGGATGTAGGTGTTGTTCCCGTTCGTGAACGTGATCATGATCTCGGTGGTGCTGTAGACCGCGCTCGTCGCCGAGTTGCCCACGGTCACGAGGAACGAGCACGTGCTCCCCGTCGCCTGGCAGAAGACCAGCTGGGGCATCTGGGCCTTCGTGAGTGTGATCGTGCCGGTGTTGCAGCTGATCGTCGACGTCCCGTCCGCGGTGGCGAGGGTGATCTGCATCTCCGGCGGGGGGAAGCTCGGGCTCTGCTGCGGGGGGCAGTTGAGCGACAGCTGGAACGCGGCGCCCGTGTCCTGGATCTGGACGTAGATGTCCTCGCTGAACTCGATCTCGTTGAAGTACTCGATGATGTCCTCGTCCTCGGGTGAGTTCGGGCAGCCCCCGCCGAGGGGGACGTCGTCCACGAAGAGCGAGGCCCGCGGCAGGGTGGAGGGCAGGGTGGCGCCGACGGGTTCGAGGACCTTCAGGCCCACCCACAGCCGGCCGTCCTCCACCCCGGCGCCGCGGCTGGCCTCGCAGACGGCGGTGCGGGGCGTGCCCGTCTCGTCCCAGTAGGTGAGGACCGCGTTCGGCGGGTCCTTCTCGAAGGAGTTGCGGCCGCCCTGGTGGAACAGGTTCGCGAACGCCTGGGGGGTGACCACCCGGCTGTCGCGGTAGGGGCGGTCGGTGAAGGCCTGCACCGAGTCGGCCGGCATCGAGAGCCGACCGGTGGCCGCGTCGAAGGTGGACGTGCCCTGCGACTGCACCGAGAAGAGCCACTTCGGCGAGCGCGCGGGTGTCGAGGCCGCTGTCGGGTCGCCCACGCCGCGGGCACCCCCGGTGGGCCCATCGCTGGTGCACGCCACCGCGGCCGCCAGCACCACGGCGCCGACGACGGGCGCGATCCATCGGGTCGTTGCGTTCCGCATCGGTCCTCCCCGGGTCCGGTCCCTCCCGATCGGCCGGGCGGGTGACGACCTGAGGCTTCCTGAACCCCGGGTTGGGGCGCCGTCGATGGCGGCGCGCAGTGGGGTCAGTCGATGTGGGCCCGGATGTCGCGGATCCAGTCGTCCGCGTCCCGGCGGGCGGCGTCCGCGTCGACGCGTCGCTCGGGGCCGGCCTCGCCCGCGGCGGGGTACGAGCCGAGGAACTTCACGTCCGCCTGCGTGGCCTTGAGCGAGCGGAGGCAGTCCGCCACCACTTCGTCGGCCACGTGGCCCTCGAGGTCGAGCAGGAAGCAGTAGTCGCCGAGCGACGTCTTCGTCGGGCGTGACAGCAGCAGCGTCAGGTTGATCGACCGGGCCGCGAACTCCTGGAGGATCGCGAGCAGCGATCCCGGCCGGTCGGCCTGCTGGTACACGACCACCGAGGACTTGTCGTGGCCGGTCGGCGCCGGCACGCCGCTGGCGGCGACGAGCACGAACCGGGTGCGGTTCTCCGGGTGCGACTCGATGTCGGGCGCCGCCACGTCGAGGCCGTACACCTGGGCGGCCCGCACGTTGGCGATCGCGCCGACCGTGGGATCGCCCAGGGCGGCGCAGGTCTCGGCCGCCTCGGCGGTGGAGTTGGCCGCGGAGAGCTCCACGCCGGGGAGGTGCTCGCGCAGCCATGCCCGGCACTGCGCGGCGGCGACGGGGATCGAGAGCACCCGCTTCACGCCGCCGACCGACGCGCCCGGGGTGGTGAGGAGGTTCAGGCTCACCGGCTCCACGAGCTCCCGCTGGATGAGCAGGTCCACGTCGAACGACAACGTGTCGATCGTGGCGTTCACAGTGCCCTCGATCGCGTTCTCGATCGGCACCACCCCCGCGTCGGCCTCGCCCTCCTGCACCGCGAACAGCACGTCGGCCATGGTCGGGTGGGGCAGGAGCTCGGCCCCGGCCAGGTCGGGTTCACGGAGCAGGACCTGCTCGGTGAACGTGCCGGCCGGCCCCAGGTACGCGACGCGGGCGTAGGTGCGGGGCGGGGTGTCCATCCCCGAAGGCTACCGACCGCCCTGCCCCGTGACGGAGCCCGATTTAGCATCCGGGCCATGAGCTCCACCGCCGGGACCGTCCGTACCAGCCACCTCGCCCCCGTGTGGTTCAGCGTCACCGACCTGCAGGTGGCGTCCGGGGAGGGGTGCTGGATCACCACGGTCGACGGCGACCGCTACCTCGACTTCACCTCGGGCATCGCGGTGACCTCCACCGGCCACTGCCATCCGGCGGTGGTGGAGGCGATCCGGGCCGAGGCCGGCCGCTTCGTGCACGCCCAGGTGAACTGCTATCGCCACGACCTGCTCGAGCCGCTCGCCGAGCTGCTCGACACGATCACCCCGGCGGGCATCGACACGTTCTTCTACTGCAACAGCGGGGCGGAGGCGACCGAGGGCGCGGTGAAGCTCGCCCGCCAGGCAACCGGCCGACCCAACGTGATCGTGTTCCAGGGCAGCTTCCACGGGCGCACGCACCTGGCGATGGCGATGACCACGTCGAAGACCTCGTACCGGGCGGGTCACCACACGCTGCCCGGCGGGGTGTTCCCCGCGCCGTTCCCGCACACCGTGGGCACCGGGCTGTCGGAGGCGGAGGCGGTGGAGCAGGCCCTCGACGGGGTGCGCTTCCTGCTCGCCAGCCAGACCGCGCCCTCGGAGACCGCGGCGATGATCCTGGAGCCGGTCCTGGGTGAGGGCGGCTACCACCCGGCCCCGGTGGCGTTCCTGCGTGGCCTGCGGGAGATCTGCGACGCGCACGGGATCCTGTTCATCGCGGACGAGGTGCAGAGTGGGTTCTGTCGAACCGGCCGGATGTTCGCGATCGAGGAGTCCGGCGTGCGGCCCGACATCCTCGTGATGGCCAAGGGCATCGCCAGCGGCTTCCCGTTCGCGGCGATCGGCGCGTCGGCCGAGTTGATGGACCGGTGGCCGGTCGGGTCCCACGGCGGCACCTACGGCGGCAACCCCATGGGGTGCGCCGCGGCGATCGCCACGATCGGCGTGCTCACCTCCGACGGCTTCCTGGCGAACGTGAACGCCCGGGGCGACCAGCTGCGCGCCGGCCTGCGCGAGGTCGCGTCCCGTCACCCGGTGCTGGCCGACGTGCGCGGCCCGGGCCTGATGGTGGCCGCCGAGTTCCGCGATCCGGGGACCGGCGCCCCGGACGCGACGCGCACCTCGGAGGTCATCGCACACTGCCGCGACGCGTCACGGCTGCTGCTCATGGGCGCCGGAACGTGGGGCAACGTGATCCGGTTCATGCCGCCGCTGGTGGTGGACGACGCGGAGATGGCCCTGGCGGTGGACGCGGTGGCCGCCGCGGTGGACGCCACCGCCTGACCCCCCACTCCCGCGCATAGGGGTCCTCGGTCGCCCCAGAGGCGAGTCAACCTCCGCAGAAATCGCTCTCCCGCGCATAGGGGTCCTCGGTCGCCCCAGAGGCGAGTCAACCTCCGCAGACTCCGGAAGGGCGGGCGAGGAGGGGGAGAGAGCGGGAGATCGGTCAGGCGCCGGAGCGGGCGTGGCGCCACAGCGACCGGTAGGTCGGCCACTCGAGGCCCGGCTGCACGTACCCCGCGGCCTCGAGCTCCTGCTGGAGCCGTGGCAGCTTCGAGAACGGCACGCCGATGTCCACGTGGTGCGCGAGGTGCCACCCCGTGTTGAACGGAACCATCCAGAACCTGGCGGTGGGCGACTGGCGCACGTGGTGCGTGGTGACCCGTCGGTCCGGTGACGCCCGGAGCCCACCGTGCTCGGCCACCGCCCGCAGGCGGTTGAGCACGCGCCACACGGTCATCCAGGGCAGCAGCCAGAACACCGGGTACACCCACCAGTGGCCGAGGCCGACCCACAGCCCGACGAACAGCAGGGCCTGCCAGCCCAGGATCCTCAGGGCCACGGGCCGGGCACCGTCGGAGCGGACCGCGAGCAGGAGCGCCTTCAGGTTCTTCCAGCCGGAGTTGCCGAACGCGTCACGTCGGAGCTTGCGGTGCCACGAGTCCGGCGTGATCGGGTAGCCGGAGTAGAGCATGAGGTCGGGCTCGTTGGAGCCGAACTCCTCCTTGTGGTGCGCCATGTGGCCGCGCCGGTAGGCCTCGAGCGGCACGAACGCGGGATACGCCACCAGCCACGACCCGACCGAGTCGTTGACCTTCCGGTTGGAGAACAGCAGCCGGTGCGCGGCCTCGTGGGCGAGGATCGCGAAGCGTGCGAAGGAGCGACCCATCAACAGGAACGCGAGCACCCAGCCCACCGGGTTGCCCCACCAGTTCGCCAGGGCCAGCACACCGACCGACTGGATCCAGAGCCCGGCCACGTGGAGCGCGTTCGCCGCATCTGGGATGCGGTACAGCTCGGCGCGCAGGTCGCCCATGGGCCGACCCGAGGGCCCGAGCATGGCGGTGGGCAGCACGTCGGGAAGGAGCGCGGGATCGGGCTCCATGGTCCCGGGTGCTCGCACGGCGGCGGTCATGGGCCTGAGCTTACGGTATGGTCGACAGCTGTGTCACCTCATGTAACGCCCAGTGGGTCGGGCGGGCGCAGTGGGTCGGGCGGGCGCAGTGGGTCGGGCGGGCGC
>JBMOJH010000074.1:0-17245 GCA_049316905.1 Microthrixaceae bacterium
CTGCCCCTCTGCCGTTGCACCGGCGCATCAGAAGTACCCCTCCCGCTTCCGGTCCTCCATCGCGGCCTCGGAGGCGCGGTCGTCGGCCCGGGTGGCGCCGCGCTCGGTGATCCGGGTGGCCGCCACCTCCTCGATGATCTCGCCCACCGTGGCCGCAGGCGACTCCACCGCGCCCGTGCAGCTCGCGTCGCCCACCGTGCGGTACCGCACCACGCGGCGCTCGGGCTCTTCGTCGGGCAGGACCGTGACGAAGTCGGTGACCGCCAGCCACATGCCGTCGCGGCGGAACACCTCGCGCTCGTGGGCGAAGTAGATCTCCGGCACCTCGATGCCCTCGGCCTCGATGTACTGCCACACGTCGAGCTCGGTCCAGTTGCTCAGCGGGAAGGCCCGGATGTGCTCGCCACGCCGGTGCCGGCCGTTGTAGAGGCTCCACACCTCGGGCCGCTGGTTCTTCGGGTCCCACTGGCCGAAGTCGTCACGGAAGCTGAACATCCGCTCCTTCGCCCGGGCCCGCTCCTCGTCGCGCCGGGCGCCACCGAAGGCCGCGTCGAAGCCGTGCTCCTCGATGGCGTCGAGCAGGGTGACGGTCTGGAGCTGGTTGCGACTCGCCCGCGGTCCGGTCTCCTCGACCACCCGCCCCGCGTCGATCGACGCCTGCACGGAGGCCACCACCAGGCGCACGCCCAGCTCGGCCACGCGCCGGTCGCGGTACTCGATGACCTCCGAGAAGTTGTGGCCGGTGTCCACGTGCATCACCGGGAACGGCACCCTCGCCGGCCAGAAGGCCTTGGCCGCCAGGTGCAGCATCACGATCGAGTCCTTGCCGCCGCTGAACAGCAGGACCGGCCGCTCGAACTCGGCGGCCACCTCACGGATGACGTGGATGGACTCGGCCTCGAGCGCCCGCAGGTGGCTGAGCTCGTAGTGCCGGGTGGTGATCGCGGGGGTGGTCACAGGGCGTGGAGGCTACCGGCGCCATTCCTGACCCAGCCAGTCGGGATTCGGTCCCGGGACCGGGCACCGGTAGGGTCGCCGGCCATGGCCGACGCCGCGGACCACACTCTCGCCGCCGACCTCGTCGCTGCGGCCGGCGAGCTCCTCCTGGACCTGCGGGCCCGTCTGCAGGCCGAGGGGGCCGACCTCGCCACGATCAAGGACCGCGGCGACGCGGCCGCGCACGCACTCCTCATGGAACGGCTCGCCGCGGCCCGTCCCGACGACCCGGTGCTGAGCGAGGAGTCCGCCGCCGCGCAGGCCGCCGAGATGGACGCGGCCCGTGCCGCTGCCGAGCGGGTGTGGATCATCGACCCGCTCGACGGCACCCGCGAGTACGGCGAGGGCCGCGATGACTGGGCGGTCCACGTGGCCCTCGCGGAGGACGGCCGGCCCACCGCCGGCGCCGTGGCGCTCCCCGCCGCTGGCCTGGTGCTCAGCACGGCGCGTCCCCCGGTGCTGCCCCCCGCCCACGGTGGAGCGCCCCGCGTGCTGGTCAGCCGCTCCCGACCACCGGTGGAGGCCGAGGGGGTGGCCCGGGCCCTGGGTGGTGAGCTGGTCCCGATGGGCTCGGCCGGGGCGAAGGCGATGGCGGTGGTGCGGGGTCTCGGCGACGTGTACCCGCACTCGGGCGGGCAGTACGAGTGGGACAACTGCGCCCCGGTGGCCGTGGCCCGGGCGGCGGGGCTGCACTGCAGCCGCCTCGACGGCGGGGAGCTCCGCTACAACCGGCCCGACCCGTACCTGCCGGATCTGCTCGTGTGCCGGCCCGAACTGGTCGCGGCGACGCTCGCCACCCTGCGCCGAATCCACGAACCGGAGTGAGCCGCGGTTGACTGTGGTCCATGACCACGGCTCCCACCGCTCCCGACGTCGAGCGCTACACGTTCACCGAGCAGGGCCCGTGGACCGTCCACCGGGACCGGCTCGCCTGGGCCGAGGGCCTCCCTGTCCTGCGCCTCACCGTGCAGCGCCAGGTTCCGGCGCTCACCTCCCGCCGCCGCCTGCCCCCTCCCGGCCGCCTCGCCGTGGTGTCGTGGCGGCTCGGCACCGCGCTCGCCGCGTGGGCGGTGCGCGACCGCCGAGCGGGCGACAGCCGTTCCCGCGCCGGGCTCTCCCGCCGCCTTCGGGTGGCCGCCGAGCACCTGGGCCCCACCTACATCAAGCTCGGCCAGATCATCTCCAGCGGCGAGGGCCTGTTCCCCAGCGAGCTGGTCGAGGAGTTCCGCAAGTGCCGTGACCAGGTGCGGGCCGAGGAGTGGGACGTCGTGCGGGCCGTGGTCGAGGAGGACCTCGGCCGGCCGCTCGAGGAGGTCTTCGAGTCCTTCGAGCGCACGCCGCTGGCCGCGGCGTCGATCGCACAGGTCCACGTGGCCCGGCTCCGCACCGGCGAGGACGTGGTGGTGAAGGTCCAGCGGCCCACCATCCGTCAGCAGGTGCAGGCCGACCTCAAGGTGATGTCGTGGCTCGCGCCGTTCCTCATCGGGCGCATCCCCGTGGCCGCGCTCGCGAACCCGCCCGCCCTGGTGGAGCTGTTCGCCGAGACCATCACCGAGGAGCTCGACTTCCGCCTGGAGGCCGAGAACATGCTGGACGTGGCAGAGGTCTTCGCGCTCCTCGGCCAGCGGGGCTTCGTGATCGCCCGACCGCATCCCGAGCTGGTCACCCGGCGGGTGCTCGTGATGCAGCGGCTCAGCGGCTACGGGTTCGAGGACCTCGAGTCGATGCAGGCCGCGGGGATCGACACCCAGGAGGTGGTCCGCACCGGCATGAAGGGCTTCACCGAGGGCTGCATCGTGCACGGCCTCTTCCACGGCGACCTGCACGGCGGCAACCTGATGGTCCTCGACGACGGCCGCATCGCGCTGCTCGACTTCGGCATCACCGCCCGCATGACCCCGCTCCAGCGGAGCGCGTTCCTGCGGCTCATGCTCTGCGGCGCCATGGGCGACATCCCCGGCCAGATCGGGGCGTTCCGCGACCTCGGGGCGCTCCCGGCCGACACCGACATCGACGAGGTGATCCGGGAACTCGGGCTCGACCAGGCGCCGGTGGACCCCACCACGCTCGACCAGGAGGAGCTCCTCGGGGAGATCCAGCGGATCATCAAGGCGCTCATGGGCATGGGCGCCCGCCTGCCGAAGATCCTGATGCTCTACGTGAAGAACCTCGTCTTCCTCGACGGGGCCATCGCCACCCTCGCCCCGGACCTCGACCTGCTCGGCGAGGTGGCGTCACTCTCCACCAGCCTGGTGATGACCCACGGCGACAAGTTCGCCGCCGAGCTCGGGATGGCGCCCGGCGAGTTCGCGGTGGACACGGCCGCGATCAAGGCGAGCTTCGGCATCGTCGACGACTCGGTGGACAAGGTCACCTACCGGGAGCTGCGCGAGCGGCGCGACACCATCCGCCGCCGCATGGAGCACCGTCGCTGAGTCGGCCGGTGCCGCCCCGGGTGCCGGGACGGCCCTGATTCGGTCCGGGGCCCGGCCTCGGCCACAATGGACGGTCCCCCCGAACCCAGGTCGTGACCATGACTCCCCCCGACAGCTCGAGCGCGGCGGCCACGCGCCCCGACGACACCGCCGATGACGGCACCGGCATCCCGGTGCCCAGCATCCGCAACGTCGCGATCATCGCCCACGTCGACCACGGCAAGACCACGCTCGTCGACGCCCTCCTCCAGCAGTCCGGCGCCGTGCGCTCCGGCGACGACGCCGTGGACCGGGTCATGGACTCCCTCGACCTCGAGCGGGAGAAGGGGATCACGATCCTCGCCAAGAACACCGCGGTGCGCTGGACCCCGCCGGGTGGCGACCCGGTGAAGATCAACATCGTCGACACCCCCGGCCACGCGGACTTCGGCGGCGAGGTGGAGCGGGCGCTCACGATGGTCGACGGCGTGCTGCTCCTCGTCGACGCATCCGAGGGGCCCCTCCCCCAGACCCGCTTCGTGCTGCGCAAGGCCCTCGCGCTGGACCTGCCCGTGATCCTCGTGGTGAACAAGGTGGACCGGCCCGACGCCCGCATCGACGAGGTGGTCCACGAGGTGGAGGAGCTGTTCCTCGACCTCGACGCCGACGTGCACCAGCTCGACTTCCCCATCGTCTACGCCAACGCCCGGGCCGGGCGGGCCTCGCTCACCCGACCGGCGTCGCCCGATGACCTCGAGGAGGACCTCGCCCCGCTGCTGCAGCTGCTCGTGGACCGGCTCCCCGCCCCGGTGCAGCACCCGGGCCATCCGCTCCAGGCCTGGGTGACGAACCTGGACGCGAGCCGCTTCGTGGGCCGTCTGGCGCTGTGCCGGGTGCTCGAGGGCACGATCCGCAAGGGCCAGCAGGTGGCGTGGTGCCGGGCCGACGGCTCGGTGGAGCGCGCCAAGGTGGCCGTGCTCTACGTCACCGAGAGCCACGAGCGGGTGGAGGCCGAGGAGGCCGGACCGGGCGAGATCATCGCCGTGGCCGGGATCGAGGACGTCACCATCGGCGAGACCCTGGCAGACCCCGAGGATCCCCGCCCGCTGCCGGCCATCACCGTGGACGAGCCCAGCCTCGCCATGACGATCGGCATCAACACCTCCCCGCTCGCGGGCCGCGACGGCAACCAGCTGACCGCCCGCCTGGTGAAGGGCCGCCTCGACAGCGAGCTCGTCGGCAACGTGAGCCTCCGGGTGCTGCCCACGGAGCGGCCCGACGCGTGGGAGGTCCACGCCCGCGGCGAGCTCCAGCTGGCGGTGCTCGTGGAGACCATGCGCCGCGAGGGCTTCGAGCTCACCGTCGGCAAGCCCCAGGTGGTGACCCGCGAGATCGACGGCACGCTGCACGAGCCGGTCGAGGCCGTGTCCATCGACGTGCCCGAGGAGTTCCTCGGCGCCGTGAGCCAGCTGCTCGCGTCCCGCAAGGGCCAGCTCGTCGACATCGTGAACCACGGCACCGGCTGGGTGCGCGTGGAGCAGCGCGTCCCGGCCCGTGGCCTGCTCGGGTTCCGGACCGAGTTCCTCACCGAGACCCGCGGCACCGGCATGCTGCACCACGTCTTCGACGGGTGGGCCCCCTGGTTCGGCGAGATCCGCGCCCGCGACCGCGGCTCGGTCGTGGCCGACCGGATGGGCAAGGTCACGCCCTACTCGATCGTGGCGATCCAGGAGCGGGCGACGCTGTTCGTGGGCCCCACCGAGGAGGTCTACGAGGGGATGATCGTGGGCGAGAACTCGCGCGGCGAGGACATGGACGTGAACATCACGCGGGAGAAGCAGCTCACGAACATGCGCGCCGCGGGTTCCGACAACACCCAGAAGCTCACCCCGCCCACGCGGTTCTCCCTCGAGCAGGCGCTCGAGTTCCTCGCCGAGGACGAGTGCGTGGAGGTCACCCCCGGCGCGGTGCGGCTCCGCAAGGTGGTGCTCGACGCCGGCGAGCGGGCCCGTCGGGTGAAGCAGCTCAAGAACGCCCGCGGCTGACGCGGGCGCCCGGACGCGCCGACGGCGGGGCCCCGTTGCGGGACCCCGCCGTCGTGGCGTCGGTCAGGAACCGTTCGGCTTCAGGATGACGGTGTCGACCACCTGGACCACGCCGTTCGAGGCGGGGATGTCCGGAACGACGATCTTGGCGCCGCCGACGTAGACGTCGTTGCCCTTCACCTCGATGAGGAGCTTCGTGCCCGCCGCGTCGGTCAGGCTCGTGCCCACGGCGTTGCGGAGCTGCTCGGTGGTGTAGGTGCCCGGCACCACGTGCTGGGTCAGGATCGTCGTGAGCTGCGGGATGTTCTGCTGCACCGTGCGCAGCGTGTCCGGGTCGACCTTCGCGAACGCGTCGTCGGTGGGGGCGAACACCGTGAACGGTCCGGGGCTCACCAGCGTGCCGGCCAGGCCGGCGAACAGGACGAGGCGGGTCACCTCCTGGGTGGCCGGGGTGCCGGCGGCGATCTGGGCGATGTTCAGGTCCTTGGTGGAACCCGAGGGCGGCGAGCCCATCGGCGGCACGGCGGCCGGGTCGGCCGCGGCGGCCGTGGTGGTGGCCTTGGCGGCCGCCGTGGTGGTGGCGCCCCCGGAGCTCTTGGAATCGCTGCAGCCCGACACGAGCAGGGCCAGCGGGACGGCGGCGACGAGCAGGACCTTGGTGAACCTCATCCGTGCATCTCCTTGTGGTTCCTGAGAGGAAACATAGAGCAGTTGCACGGTGGATCGCTTCATCCGCAATGGCCGAAGGGGTCGGTCAGGAGTCACTAATCCCGACTTGTCCGGTCGGGATTCAGTCCGTAGCGTTGAGGGCATGGCCGAGACGTCCCGAGGCTCCTCGCTGTTCTCCTTCCCCAACCCCGTGAACGACGTCGCGGCGCGGACGGTGGCCACCGGCGTGGTGCTCATGGCACTGCTGGTCGCGGTCCTCGGGTGGGGCTGGGTGCTGATCCCCCTCACCTACGGCTTCTGGGCGCGGGTGCTGACCGGCCCCACGCTGAGCCCGCTCGGCCGGATCGCCACCCTGGTGGTGGCGCCCCGGCTGGCCCGGCACGAGAAGCTCGTGCCCGGCCCGCCGAAGCGGTTCGCGCAGGGCATCGGCGTGGCGTTCTCGACCACGGCCTCGGTGCTGTGGCTGGCCGGCGCACCGGGTGCCGCCCGGGTGGTGGTGGCCCTGCTCGCCGGCGCGGCGTTCCTCGAGGCGGCCTTCGGCCTGTGCCTGGGGTGCAAGGCCTTCGCGGTGCTCATGCGCATGGGCGTGGTGCCCGAGTCGGTGTGCCGGGAGTGCAACGACCTCTCGCTGCGCATCCCGGGCCTCGCCGCCCGCGTCGACTGAGACCGGCCGCTCCGGGGCACCCGGCGGGATCGGTAACGTCGCCGCCGTGCGACTGCTCATCGCCCGCTGCTCGGTCGACTACGACGGCCGCCTCACCGCCCATCTGCCCGAGGCCACGCGCCTCCTCATGGTCAAGGCCGACGGCTGCGTCGCCATCCACGCGGACGGTGGCGCCTACAAGCCCCTCAACTGGATGAACGCGCCCAACACCCTCGTGTGCACCGACGAGCAGTGGGTGGTCACGAACCCCAAGGGCGAGCGCCTCACCATCCACCTCCACGAGGTGCTGTCGGACAGCTCCCACGACCTCGGCGTGGACCCGGGCCTGCAGAAGGACGGCGTGGAGGCCCACCTCCAGGTGCTGCTGGCCGCGGACCCGTCGGCCATCGCGGAGGGCCTCACGCTGGTGCGCCGGGAGTTCCCCACCGACATCGGCCCGGTCGACCTGCTGTGCCGCGACGCGGAGGGCCGCGCCGTGGCCGTGGAGATCAAGCGACGCGGTGAGATCGACGGCGTGGAACAGCTCACCCGGTACCTCGAGCGGATGGAGCGCGACCCGGCCCTGCGCGGCGTGCGCGGCGTGTTCGTCGCCCAGGTCGTGAAGCCCCAGGCCCGCGTGCTCGCGGAGTCGCGCGGGATCGACTGGGTCGAGGTGGACTACGACGGGCTGAAGGGCGTGGAGTCCGACGAGTTGCGGCTCTTCTGAGCCGTCCGCCCGTCGATCCACGCGAGCACCGCGGGGGCGAACGCCCCCATGCTCTTGTGCTCGAGCGTGCCCGCCGGGAGCGACCGGATCGTGGCGGCGAGGCGGGCGAGGTCGTCGGGCCGGTCCCCGAGCGCGCCGAGCGGGTCCTGGTGGATGCGGATCCCGAACACCACGGCCCCCGTGCCCGGCAGCCGCACCAGCGTCTGTCGTTCCACCCGCAGCCACACGCCGGTCGCCACGTCGTCAGGCCGCAGCGGGGCGGGCTCGGTGCGGTACTTGCCGCCCGGCTGGTAGAGGGTCGGGTCGTCGGTCAGGTTCCAGTTGAGCCGCCACCGCGGCGACGCCGGGGTGAGCCGGTCGAGGAACCGGTCGACCGGGTCGCCGAGCTGCTCCTCGTACCCCGCCACCGGGCGGTGCACCTCCCGCACCGGGAGGCCCAGCTTGTCGGCGAGGACCCAGCGCGTCGGGAAGCACACGCAGGCCGCCACCAGCACCCAGCGACCGCGGTCGTCGGGGACGTGGACACACCAGTCCTCCTGCACGCGCAGGCCGGCCGCCACCACCGGGTGGAGCTCCGGCTCCGGCGGGTCCGCGGGGAGCCCGGTGCGGCCGCACTCCGCGAGCACGACGTCGAGCAGCTCCGAGCTCGCGGCACGGACCGTGCCGCGAGGGTCCTCCACCAGGCCCACGACGTCGTCGGGGCGTTCGGCGAGCAGGCGGCGCTTCTCCGCGAGCATCGCGTCCCGCTCCTCGTCGACCTCCAGCCACTCGCCCGGCCCGAACGGGCGCAGACCCATGCGCAGCCGGGAACCGTCGCCGGTGAACGGGAGGTACCGGGGGCGGTCAGCCGACGGTGCAGGCACCGCTGTCGATCACCACGCGGCCGTCGCCGCCGAGCGTGCGGAAGATGCCGCACCCGTCGGTGCGCCAGATCTCCACGGTCAGCTCCTCGCCGGGGAACACCGGGGAGGAGAACCGGCCCTCCATCGAGCGGAAACGGGCCGGGTCCGACCCGCAGAGCTCGGCGAGCAGCGCCCGGCCGGTGAAGCCGTAGGTGCAGAGGCCGTGCAGGATCGGCCGGTCGAACCCGGCGAGCGCAGCGAACGACGGGTCGGAGTGGAGGGGGTTGCGGTCCCCCGAGAGGCGGTAGATGAACGCCTGCTCCGGCCGGGTGGCCAGCGCCACGGTCGCGTCGGCGGCCCGCTCGGGCGGCTCGTTGCGCGGGCCCGACGGCCCGCGCTCGCCACCCCAGCCGCCCTCGCCGCGGATGAACGCCGACATCACCACGTCGAAGAGGGGCTCGCCGTCGGCCACCAGGTTCGACCGGCTCGTCACCTCCACGACCGCACCCTTGCCCTTGTCCCAGATCGCGGTGATCTCCGCGGTGGTCGACACCGCGCCCGCCACGGGGATCTCGCGGTGGAGCACGATGCGCTCCTCGCCGTGCACGAGCATCGCCGGGTTGAACGAGCCGATCGCCCCGAACGCCGCGGCCACGCTCGGCAGCACCACCGCGAAGGTCGGCAGCACTCGCTGGTCGACGTCCATCGAGTTCTCGGTGACGAACGGCAGCTCCGTTCGGTCCATCGGGTCCTGCCCCGCGCCCACGCCCACGGCGTAGAGGAGGGCGTCGCGGGAGGTCCAGGTGGTCTCGGCCGGGTCGCTGGTGGTGCCGACGGCGTCGGGGTTGATGGGCATGGTGCTCCTCTCGGGTGCGGTCGGGTCGGGCCCGACCCCAACGGGTGGTGACGGGGGCGTCGCTGTGCCGCTCGACTCAGCCGGGCGGCTCAGCCGGACCGGTCCGCTCCGTTCATGTCGGCCGGCGGCCGGGCGCGGGCCAGCAGGTCCTCGACCAGCGGGCCGATCAGCGCCGGGTCCTCCACCGGCTCCACGGTCGGGCCCCGGTGCCAGCCCTCGGCGACGCCGAGCACGCGGCCCGACGCCTCGAACACACGGCCGGTCACGGCGGACGACTCCTCCGAGGCCAGCCAGCCGACGATCGGCGCGATCCACCGGGGCGACATGACCTCCTTCGCCTCCTCGGACGCACTCCCCATGCCCAGGCCCTCGGTCATGCGGGTGAGCGCCGCGGGTGCGACGGCGTTGACGGTGACCCCGTAGCGGGCGAGCTCCATCGAGGCGATGAAGGTGAAGGCCGCGATGCCCGCCTTGGCCGCGCCGTAGTTGGTCTGGCCCGGGTTCCCGTAGATGCCCGACACCGACGTGGTGTTCACCACGCGGGCGACCGGCCGGTCACCGGTGCCGTCATCCGCGGCCCGCGCCAGCTCCCGCCAGTGGCGGGCCGCGTGGTGGGTCGGGGCGTACGCACCCCGCAGGTGCACCCGGATCACGGCGTCCCACTCGTCGGGCGACATGTTCACGAGCATCCGGTCGCGGAGGATGCCGGCGTTGTTGACCAGCACGTCGAGCCCGCCGAACTGCTCCACGGCACAGGCCACGAGCCGTGCCGCCCCCTCGTCGGAGGCCACGTCGTCGCCGTTGGCCACCGCCTCCCCGCCGAGCGCCCGGATCTCCCGCACCACGTCGTGCGCCGGACCTTCGGTGGGGGTGCCCGAGCCGTCCATCTCGCCGCCCAGGTCGTTCACCACCACCCGGGCGCCCTCACGGGCCAGGAGCAGCGCGTACTCGCGGCCGATGCCCCGACCCGCGCCGGTGACCACACAGATCCGTCCCTCACAGATGCCCACCGGTCCCCCTGACGTCCGGGCCGCTCGCGCCCACCGGCCGGGCCCGGCACCTCGGCGCACCACTCACGCCGAGGCGCCGTGGCCGCGGTGCCACGATCCGCGCCCGGCGGTGCGCGACCCTAGTGGTCGTGTCCGCCCCCCGGAAGGCCGTCCTCGCGGTCGTCGCCGCCCCGCTGGTGCTGATCGCGCTCCTCGCGGCGGCGTGGGGCATCGACGCGTTCCTGCACCGCGACACGGTCGTGCGCAACGTCGAGGTGGCGGGCGTGGCCGTGGGCGGCGACGACCGGGCGCAGGCCACCTCCTCGGTCGAGCGGCTCGCCACCCGCTTCGCCGCCACCCCGGTGCGGATCGAGACCGGCGAGTTCAGTCTCGACTCCACCGCGGCCGACCTGGGCATGACCGTCGACGTGGACCGCACCACCGACGCCGCCCTCGACGCGCGCCGCGCCGACCCGCTCCCCACCCGGCCCGTCCGCTGGTTCCGTTCGCTGCTCGAGCCCACCGCGGTGCCGGTCCGGGTGTCGGTGGACTCGGCGAAGCTCACCGCGGCGGTCGGCGAGCTCGAGGGCGAACGCCGCACCCCGCCGGTGGAGCCGACGCTCACCGGCACCCCCGACGGCGTGACCGTGGTGCCGGGCAAGGACGGCACCGAGCTCACCACCAACGACGTGGTGCGGGCGCTGCCCTTCGAACTCGACCGGGTGGGCCCGCCGATCGTGGCGAAGGTCCGGCGCACCACCGTGCCCCCGTCGGTCACCGACGCGGAGGTCCAGGCGCTCGCGGACCGGGCCAACGGCACGACCGAGGGCAGCATCAAGGTCACTGCGGGCTCGCAGACCTTCGACCTCGCCGGCAAGGACCTGCGCCCGGCGTTCACCGCGGTCCTCGAGGGGCCGGCCGGCGACCAGACCGCGCGCCTGTCGATGGACCCGGCGAAGGTGGCCGAGGTCCTCTCGAAGAAGTCCCCCGCCTCGGCCGCCAACCCCACCGGCGTGCGCTTCACCATCGAGGGCGGCACCCCGGTGCCCGTCGCGGGCCGGGACGCGCAGGTGTGCTGCGCGCCCCAGGCCGCGGACGTGCTCGTGGGCGCGCTCCTCGACGGCAAGAAGGAGGTGACGGTGCCCACGCGCACCATCACCGCAGCCGAGGGCGTGGAGTGGGCCAAGGGGTTGGGCGTGAACCAGGTGGTGGGCGAGTTCACCACGCAGCACCCCGCGGGCCAGCCCCGCGTGACCAACATCCACCTCATCTCCGACGCCATGCGCGGCGTGCTGATCCCGCCCGGGCAGACGATGTCGGTCAACGACACGGTCGGTCGGCGGACCAAGGAGAAGGGCTACGTCGTGGCCCCCGTGATCGAGAACGGGAAGATGAGCGAGGACGTCGGCGGCGGCGTGAGCCAGTTCGCCACCACCCTGTTCAACGCCGCGTTCTTCGCCGGCCTCGACATCCCGGCCTACATGGCCCACACGAAGTACATCAGCCGCTACCCGTTCGGCCGGGAGGCCACGCTGGCCTACCCGAGCGTGGACCTGAAGATCCGCAACACCACGCCCTACGGCGTGGTCGTCTGGCCGAGCTACACCGGCACCTCGGTCACCGTGCAGCTGTGGTCCAGCCCGTACGTGTCGGGCCGCCAGACGGGCCAGAACAAGTCGAGCGGCTGCGGCCAGGTGGTCACCGAGCGCACCCGGACCTGGACCGACGGCCGCACCGCGACCGACACCTTCCGCGCCAACTACGACTGCGAACCCGAGTAGTCCGGGCGCGGCATGCCCGGACCGGCCGCTGCCCCGGCGCGGGACGTGACCTCCGGCACGGCCGTACGCTGTGCGCCATGACCGACCAGCCCGTGGACGAGGTGCGCTTCGAGCACCGGATGAGCGACGCCGACGCGCTCATGTGGACCATCGAGAAGGACCCGATGCTGCGCTCGACCATCACCATGGTGGTGGTGCTCGACGGGACGGTCGACCGGGTCGCCTACCGAACCGCCTTCGAACGCACGAGCCGCGCCGTGCCCCGGCTCCGCCAGCGGGTGCGGTCCAACCCGCTCTCGCTCGCCCCGCCCCGCTGGGAGGTGGACCCCAACTTCGACCTCGGCTACCACCTGCGCTTCGCCCGGGTGCCCGGCGCCGGGACGATGGAGGACCTCCTCGCGATGGCCGAGCCCCTCGCGATGCAGGGCTTCGACCGGGCGCGGCCGCTGTGGGAGTGCACGCTGGCCGACGGCCTGGAGGGCGGCCGGTCCGCGATGGTCATGAAGGTCCACCACGCCATCACCGACGGGGTGGGCGGCGTGCGTCTGATGCTCGAGCTGTTCGACCTGGAGCCCGACGCCCCGGAGCGGCCGATGCCGCCGGCGCCGCCGGTCCACGTGATGGGCCAGGCCGAGCGCTTCGTCGACGCGTTCCAGCACACCACGCGGCGCCAGCTGGGCATGGCCCGCCGCATCGTCGCCGACGGCACGGCCAACCTCGGTGACGCGGTGGGCGACCCGGTCGGTCTCCTCGGCTCCGCGAGCGAGCTGGCGGCGTCGGTCGCCCGGATCATGCGGCCCGTGAGCCACCCGCTGTCGCCGGTGATGACGGGGCGGTCGCTGTCGAACCACTTCGAGGTGGTGACCCTGCCGCTCGACCTCGCGAAGAAGGCCGGCAAGTCGATCGGCGGCACGCTCAACGACACCTTCGTCTCGGGGCTGGCCCTGGGCATGGCGAGGTACCACCGCGAGCACGGCGTGGACCTCCCGGCGCTTCGCATGGGCATGCCGATCAACGTGCGCACCGGCTCGGTGGAGGTGGCCGGCAACGCCTTCGTGCCCGCCCGCTTCGAGATCCCGGTGGACGACGCGGACCCGCAGGACATGATGCGGGCGATCCGGGCCCGCATGATCGCCGCGCGTGACGAGCCCGCCAACCAGCTGGTCGAGCCGCTGTCGAACATCCTCAACCGGCTGCCCACCTCGGTGGTCACCCAGATCTTCGGGACGATGATGAAGGGTCTCGACTTCCAGGCCTCCAACGTGCCGGGATGCCCGGTGCCCGTGTACCTGCTCGGGGTACCCGTGCACGCCCTGGTGCCGTTCGGACCGCTGGCGGGCGCAGCGGCGAACATCACCCTGCTCAGCTACCAGAACGACCTGAACATCGGCGTGAACGTCGACCCGGCCGCGGTGCCCGACACGGAGCGGTTCGCGGCGTGTGTCCGCCAGGGCTACGACGAGATCCTCGGCCTCGTCTGACCCCCTCCCCGCGCAACAGGGGTTCCGCAACGCCCGGAACGGTCGTCCTACCGCCGGAGAAACCCGGACGGATGGGAGCCGCGGGCCGACGCCCCGTAGCCTGACGCCGTGACCGCGACGAGCGAGGACCGCACCGCCGACGTGGTGGTCGTGGGCGCGGGCCCGGCGGGCAGCGCGGCCGCGATCACCCTGGCCCGGGCCGGCCTGGACGTGACGGTCCTCGACCGGGCGACGTTCCCCCGCGACAAGATCTGCGGTGACGGGCTCACCACGGGAGCGCTGCGGCTGCTCGAGCAACTCGGGCTGGACCCGGCCGAC
This sequence comes from Microthrixaceae bacterium, assembly GCA_049316905.1. GTDB lineage: Bacteria > Actinomycetota > Acidimicrobiia > Acidimicrobiales > Microtrichaceae > CAIPVR01. The sequence goes on from JBMOJH010000074.1 coordinate 13,762, forward strand.
GTGGCGTCGTGGAACGACGTCTCCGACTGCTTCGTGAGCGGGCCGAACGGGTTCACCCGCCGGTTCCCCCTCCCGCGGGGGGCCGGACGCTTCGCCGCGGTGGCCACCCGCCTGGATCTCGACGCCGCGCTCGTGGACCTCGCCCGCAAGGAGGGTGCCGGCATCCGGGAGGGCTGCACCGTCACCGGGGCCGACGAGGACAGCACCGGCGTCCGGCTCACCGTGGAGGGCGGCGACGGCCCCGAACACCTGCGGGCCCGGTGGGTGGTGGCCGCGGACGGCATGTGGTCGCCGATGCGGAAGCACCTCGGCGTGGCCGATCCGGGCTACCGGGGCGACTGGCACGCCTTCCGGCAGTACTTCCGCGACGTCACCGGCCCGGCCTCCCGCGACCTCTACGTGCGCTTCGAGGCCGACCTCCTGCCCGGCTACTTCTGGGCGTTCCCGCTGGCCGGCGGCCGGGCCAACGTGGGCTTCGGCATCGAGCGGGGCGGCAAGGTGGCCGTGGGCGACATGGGCCCGCTGTGGCGCGACCTGCTGGACCGGCCCGCGATGAGGGACCTGCTCGGGCCCGATGCCCGGCCCGAGGGGCCGCACCGGGCGTGGCCGATCCCGGCCCGGGTCGGCCGGCTGGTGCCCACCACCCGCCGCACGCTGTTCGTGGGCGACGCGGTGGCCGCGTGCGACGTGATGACCGGCGAGGGCATCGGCCAGGCCCTGCTCACCGGCATGCGCGCCGCCGAGGCGGTCCGCGACCGGGGGGCGCTGGGCGACGCGGCCGCCACGTACGCGGCCCAGTTGCACGACGACCTCGTGGCGGACGACCGGATGTCGGCCCTGCTCGTGCGGGCGCTGCGGCACCGTAAGGGGGCCCGTGCCGCGATCCGGGTGGCCGGTGCGACCCCGTGGACCCGACGGAACTTCGCCCGCTGGCTGTTCGAGGACTACCCCCGGGCGGTGGTCGTCACCCCGCGGCGCTGGCACCGCCGTCTGTTCACGTCACCGGGGGCCTGGGACGGCTGACGCGCCCGCGCGGCACCCGACGGGCCTACGATCGCCCGCCATGCGCACGCGACTGACCGAGGCCCTCAAGGTGGAACACCCGGTGATGCTCGCCGGGATGGGCGGGGTGAGCTACTCCCGGCTCGTCGCGGCGGTGTCCGAGGCCGGCGGGTTCGGCTGCCTCGGTGCCTCCACCATGGGTGACGACCAGATGGTCGCCGAGATCGCGGCGGTCCGGGAGCTGACCGATCGCCCGTTCGGCGTCGACCTCCTCACCGCGGCGCCCCAGGACATGCCGGCGAAGGTGCAGGCGATCATCGACGGCGGGGCCAGCGTGTTCGTGGCCGGCCTCGGCGTGCCCCGCGAGGTGATCGACCAGTGCCACGAGCAGGGCGTGCTCGTGGTCAACATGTGCGGCAAGGTCCACCACGCGGTCGCCGCGGTCGAGGCCGGGTGCGACCTGGTGGTGGCCCAGGGGACCGAGGCCGGCGGCCACACGGGCCAGGTCGCCACGATGGCCCTCGTGCCGCAGGTGGTGGACGCCGTGGGCGGCGCCGTGCCGGTGGTGGCGGCCGGCGGCATCGTCGACGGACGGGGCCTGGCCGCGGCGCTCACCCTGGGCGCGGACGGCGTCTGGGTCGGTACCCGCTTCATCGCCACGCCGGAAGCCCGGGCGGTGCCCGGCTACAAGGACCGGCTGCTCGCCTCCGACGAGGCCGGCACGGTCATCACCCGCGCCTACACCGGGAAGACCTGCCGGGTGCTGCGGACCTCCTACGTGGAGGAGTTCGAGTCCTCCGGCGCCCGACCGGAGCCCTTCCCGGGCCAGGTGGTGCGGTCGATGACCGACGGCGCCAACCACCTCGGCGGCGACGAGGCCACTCCCGACGTGGATCCGGACCGGGAGTTCATGCCGGCGGGCCAGGGCGTGGGGGCCATCGACGAACTGGTCCCCGCTGGCGACCTGGTCCGGGCCTTCGTGGCCGAGGCCGGCGCCGCCCTGCAGCGGGCCGAGGCCCCGCTCTGAGCGCCCGGCCCGTCCTCCCGGCGCCCCCGCAGGGCAGATCCGGGGCCCGGGTGCATCCGCCGGGGGCCCCTCCGACGAACCACCGGTCGTGAGCGTCCTGTCATCCGTCACCGCAGCTGACATTGTCATCTTCCTGGTCACCTTCGTGGCCATGGAGGGCGTCGCCGCCGCCGAGCACCGCTGGGCCATGCACGGCTTCGCCTGGGGCTGGCACCGCAGCCACCACCTGCCCCCCACGGGCCGCGTGGACAAGAACGACCGGTTCCCCTTCGTGTTCGCCGGCCTGGCGATCGCCATGTTCCTGGCCGGCACGAACGTCGACGCCCTGCGTTTCCTCGTTCCGATGGCAGCCGGGATCACCGCCTACGGCGCCGTCTACTTCCTGGTCCACGACGTGTACATCCACGGCCGCCTCGGGGGCCGTCACCTGCCCCGGATGGCGCCGCTGGAGCGCCTCGCCGAGGCCCACGCGCTGCACCACCGGTTCAACGCCGCGCCCTACGGCATGCTGGCACCGGTCGTGCCGGCCGACATCCGGGAGAAGGTGGCCGCCGGCAAGGGGGCGCCGATGGACGCCGCCGCCCTCCGGACCCGGGCCGCGAACCCACGGAGCGCGCGCACGAGCTCGCAAGGAGCGCGCTGACGGGGTTCCGTCGTGACCGTCGCGTGGACGGCGGTGTCGACTGGGTGAAATCGCCCGCTCCCGCTTGTGGGCCGGGGCACGCGGTGTAGCCTGAGCGACAGCTGTGATCTCTGCCGTCGACCGATGGCACTGACTGGGGGCTGACCATGGACAAGCCGACGAGCAGGCGGACGCGACGGGTACGTCGTGCGCTCCTCGGTCTGGGTGTTGCAGGTGCGGCGGTGATCGGGATCACCGCGCCGTCCCAGGCGCAGACCACCGACCCGGCGCCCTCCGGCAACAACTTCGTGCTCGCCGGCGTCAAGGACGCGCAGGCCGGCACCATGCTGTCGATCGACACCAACGTCAGCGGCGCCTTCTCCTACTGCAACAACCCCAACGGCCTCGGTGCCGAGCTCTACCTCGACGCCAACAACGGCGCCGGGATGTCCGTCCGCCACGCCACCGTCACCCCGTTCGTGGTGCCGATCCACATCGGCCTCCTCCGGGTCACCAATCCCGACCCGGACAACGCCATCGACGAGGAGATGATCACCCTCGGCGTGGTGAAGGGCACCTCGGTGCAGTTCGGTCAGACCGGTGTGGCCCAGGCCGAGTACGGCGGGCTGTTCTTCGGTCGCTCCGGCGCCGGGCTCGTGAACTGGCGCCAGGCCGCCACGGTCACCTGCACCGACTCGCTGGTGATGCCGATCCTGCAGCCGCTGATCGACCAGGCGGGCGGCAACGGCAACACGGTGTCCCCGATCGAGACGACCACCACGCTGGCGCCTCCCACCACCGTGGCCCCGGTCACCACCGAGGCGCCCACCACG
>JBMOJH010000075.1:0-17183 GCA_049316905.1 Microthrixaceae bacterium
CGTCGACGCGCCCGCCGAGGTCCCACACCCCGCGCTCACGCCCCGGGCCCCGACGACCGCGCTCGCCATCGTGGCCGTGGTCCTCGGTGCGGTCGCGGTCCTGATGGGCCTGAGCATGGTGTGGTTCTTCCTCGCGGTGCCCCTCGGACTGGCGGCCGTGGGCTGCGCACTCGCGGACCGGGCCCGCACGGCCCGTCCACTGGGCCGTCGGGCGGGCACCCTGGCCACCGTGGGGCTCACACTGGGGGTGCTCGCCCTCCCGGTGGCCGGCGGCGCCGTGGTCGCGGCGCGGATGGTCCACCACCAGGTGGTGGAGGCCAACGCGCAGGTGGAGGAACAGCTCACGCTGGTGCGTCGCATGTTCAACCAGAACGTGGACGAGATCACCACCTCCCTCAACGTCAACGTGGACAAGGTGACCGGGCAGGTGGACCAGTCCGTGGAGCAGGTCACCGGTCAGGTGGACGAGTCGGTGGACCAGGTCAGTGGCCAGGTCGACCGATCGGTGGACAAGGTGACCGGTCAGGTGGACGAGTCGGTCGACCAGGTGACCGACGGCATCGGCGACTCGGTGTCGAAGGCCACGAAGTCCGTGGACCGCAACGTGGAGAAGGCCACGGCGTCCGTGGACGAGAACGTGGACCAGCTCGAACGCGTCACCGATGCCCAGGTCGACCGGGCGACCCGCCGTCTCGACGGTTCGCTCGCCCGTCTCGAGGACATGGTGCGCAACGACGCGGCGAAGCTCGAGGCCCGGGTCCGGGCGGACGTGCAGCGCGCCATCGACGACCTGCGCGCGGCCAAGGCCCGCCTCCGGGCCGAGGTCCAGGCACAGATCGACGAGATCCGTCGGCTCCGCGACCAGCGGGGGCGTGAGATCACCGCGATGCAGGCCCAGATGGCGCAGATGCAGGCCGAGCTCGACCAGCTCAAGGCCAGGGGCTGAGGGCCGGTGGCGGGGTCCCGCGACGTGCGAACTCGACCGTTGCCGCGCCCGGCCGGGGCGTCGGTGGCTCTGGTCGCGCTCGTCGTGCTCGTCGCCGGGTGCGGCGGCACCGGCGGCTCGTCCGGCCGGGAGGACGGCAACGGGGCTCCGGTCGCGTCCGCGTCCGACGGCACCCCCGGCCGCTCCGACACGGAGGGCCAGAGCTTCTACGTGGTGGTCTTCGACGCCTACCCCGACCTGGACCGCATCGCCGCCATCGCGGACCGGACGACGCGGGGCCGCGCGCTGGTGGAGGAACTGCGCACCACTGCGACCACCAGCCAGGCCGAGGCGCGCCGGGTGCTGCGGGAGCAGGGCGTGGAGTTCCGCGAGCTGTGGCTGGCCAACGCGATCGCCCTCTGCACGTGCGACCGCGACGTGGTCGATCGTCTCCGTGGTCTCGACGGCGTTCGGGCGGTGATCGGCGGCGCGGATGCCCGCGTGGACGCGGCCGACGACGAGCCCGTGTTCCCCGGTGCCGCCCCGAGCGCGTCGCCCGCGCTCGACGCGCTCGGTGTGAGCGCCCTGCGGGCCCGACCCGGCGCACCCGACGGATCCGGCGTGACGGTCGGCGTGATCGACACCGGCGTCGACGGCGCCCACCCCGCCCTGGCCGCGGGCTACCGGGGTGCGCCGACCGTGGCCGGCCGGGCCCCCACGCACGACCGGAACTGGTTCGACCCCTACAGCCGGTGTCGCACCCCCTGCGACCCGCAGGGCCATGGCACCCACGTCACCTCGGTGGCGGTCGGCCGGGCCGTGCCCGCCGACCCCGGGAGCGCCGGTTCGGCCGCTGGTGGGTATCGGCCGCCGGCGCCCGCCGTGCCGGCGGTGGGCGTGGCGCCGGGCGCCACCTGGATCGCGGCGAGGGGCTGCACCGGCGCGGTGTGCGACCTCGATGAGCTCCTCGCCGCCCTGCAGTTCATGGTCGCCCCCACCGACCGCGACGGCGCCGATCCCGACCCGGACCTGCGGCCCGACGTCCTCGTGAACTCGTGGGGACTGACCTCGCCCAACCCGGCGCTCGAGCGGGCGCAGCGGGCCGTGGAGGCCTCGGGCATCATCCCCGTGGCCGCGGCGGGCAACCACGGTCCGGCCTGCGGGTCGGTCACCACGCCGGGCTCGCACCGCACCACCCTCACGGTCGGGGCACTGGGTCGTGACCGGCGGCCGTTGCCGATGTCCGGCCGGGGGCCCGGACCCACCGACAGCCAGCCCAACGTGGCCGCCGTCGGCCAGGAGGTACCCGGCGCGCTGCCCGACCGGTCGTGGGGGACGATGACCGGCACCTCGCAGGCCGCGCCGCAGGTGGCCGGGCTGGCCGCCCTGCTCCTGCAGGCCTCCCCGTCGTTGCGCGGCGACTTCCCGGAGGTGGAGCGGAGGATCGACTCGTCCGCCACGCCGGTGCCCGACGACTCCTGCGGGTTGGACCCGGGTGACCCCCGGTACAACAACGTGACCGGAACGGGCCTCCCGGACGCACTGCGCCTGCTGGGCGGCTGAACGGCGGTGTCCCGGTGGACCGGGACTGTGTACGGTCCGGCCCATGCAGATCCGTGGTTCCCGCATCCTCCTGACCGGCGCCTCCGGGGGCCTCGGCGAGGCGATCGCCCTGGAGCTCGCCCGGCGCCAGGCCGAACTGGTGCTCACCGCCCGCCGGGCCGAGCTGCTCGAGGACCTGGCGCGGCGCACCGGGGGTGAGGTGGTCGTGGCCGACCTGTCCGTCGCCGCGGACGTGGACCGGGTCACCGAGGACGCCCTCGGCTGCGACGTGATCGTGCTCAACGCGGGCATCGGCGGCGACGGACTGATCGACGAGGCCACGCCCGAGGGCATCGACCGGGTGCTCGACGTGAACCTGCGGGCCCCGATCCAGACCGCAGTGGCGTTCGCCCAGCACAAGCTCGCCGAGCGTCGGCCCGGCCACATCGTGCTGGTGGGCTCGCTGTCGGGGGTGGCGCCCACCCCCAACACGTTCATGTACAACGCCACGAAGTTCGGCCTGCGGGGCTTCGCCCACTCGTTGGGCCAGGACCTCGACGGCACCGCGGTGGGCCTCACGCTCGTGGCCCCCGGCTTCATCCGCGACGCCGGCATGTTCCACGACAACGACATGGACCTCCCGCCGGGGGTCCGCACGAAGTCGCCCCAGGACGTCGCCGACGGCGTGGTGCGCGGGATCGAGCAGGGCGACCGCGAGGTGTACGTGGCCCCGCCCGAACTCCGGGCGATGGCGTCCTTCGCCGGCCTGGCCCCGGGCCTCGCCGCCCGGGTGCAGAAGCTGGCGGGCGTCGCCGACCGCACCGCCCAACGCTGACGGACCCCACATCCCCGGCTCTGTGATGCTGCTGACGACACATGTGTCGTCGAACGCGACACAGAGCCGGGGCGAATAGCGTGCGGGGGTGACCGGTCGACCTCCTGCGGTGGTGCTCGTCTCCGGCGGGCTCGACTCCGCCACGGTCCTCGGTGTGGCGCTGCGCGACGGGTTCCGGCCGTACGCGCTGAGCTTCCGCTACGGCCAGCGCCACGCGGCCGAGCTCGACGCGGCGGCCCGGGTGGTCTCGGACGCCTCCCGCCGTTCCGGGGTGGGGATCGAACACGTGGTCATCGACCTCGACCTGTCGCGCTTCGGCGGCTCCGCGCTCACCGACGACATCGACGTACCGAAGCACGACACCGCCACCGAGGTCCTGGCGGAGGCCGCCGCGGGAATCCCGGTCACCTACGTGCCGGCGCGCAACACGGTGTTCCTGTCCGTGGCGCTGGGCTGGGCCGAGGTGCTCGGCGCCACCGACCTGTTCGTCGGGGTGAACGCCCTCGACTACTCGGGCTATCCGGACTGCCGGCCCGAGTTCCTCGCCGCCTTCGAGCGGCTGGCCGACGTGGCCACGAAGGCCGGGGCGCAGGACGGGGCGCGCTTCACGGTGCGGGCGCCGCTCCTCGAGCTGACCAAGGCCGGGATCATCGAGCTGGCCGGCGAGCTGGGCGTGGACCTGTCGGTGACGCTCAGCTGCTACGACCCCGCGCCCGACGGCGCGGCCTGCGGCCGCTGCGACAGCTGCCTGCTGCGCCGGGCCGGCTTCTCCGCCGCCGGCGTCACCGATCCCACCCGGTACGGCGCGTGAGCTACCGGGTCAAGGAGCTCTTCGCGACGCTGCAGGGCGAGGGGGTGCACACCGGCCGTGCCGCGGTGTTCTGCCGGTTCACCGGCTGCAACCTCTGGAACGGTCACGAGGAGCATCGGGCCACAGCGGTCTGCCGCTTCTGCGACACCGACTTCGTGGGGACCGACGGGCCCGGTGGCGGCACGTTCGCCACGGCGGCCGACCTGGCCCGGGCCGCGATCGACCGCTGGAACGAGGGCTTCGGCGGCGGCGGTCGCCCGTACGTCGTGTGCACCGGGGGCGAGCCGCTCCTGCAGCTCGACGAGCCGCTCGTCGCGGCGTTCCACGACGCCGGCCTCGAGGTGGCGGTGGAGACCAACGGCACCCGACCCGCACCCCCGGGTCTCGACTGGGTGTGCGTCAGTCCGAAGGCCGGCGCCGAGGTGGTGCTGGAACGGGCCGACGAGTGGAAGGTCGTCGTGCCCCAGGAGGGCTTCGCTGAGGCCGACCTGCTGGCGATCGAGGGCCGGGCCCGCGGCGCCGCACTCCTCGCCCAGCCGATGGACGACCCGGTCCCCGCCCGGGCCGCGGCGAACACGCGGTGGGCGCTCGACTGGTGCCGACGTCACCCGCGGTGGCGCCTCGGCCTGCAGACGCACAAGTATCTCGGCATCCCCTGACGGTCGCGCCCGGGCCGGCGCGCGCCGCGTCGGGGGACGGGAGCGCGCCGCATGTCCAGCACCGAGATCTTCAAGGAGTTCCGCATCGAGGCGGCGCACCTGCTGCCGAACGTGCCGGAGGGTCACAAGTGCCGTCGCCTGCACGGCCACTCGTTCGTGATCGGCGTGCACGTGGCCGGCGAGGTGGGGGAGCGCTCGGGCTGGGTGATGGACTTCGCGGACATGTCCGCGGCGTTCGCACCGCTCTTCGACGAGCTCGACCACCGGTACCTCAACGACGTGCCGGGCCTCGAGAACCCCACGAGCGAGCAGCTCGCCCGCTGGGTGTGGGACCGGCTGGCGCCGCAGCTGCCGGGCCTGAGCCGGGTGGTCGTGCACGAGACCTGCACGTCCGGCTGCGAGTACCGGGGCTGACCCGCCCGCAGCAGCCCCCGGACGCGGAGGGGCCCGGGCCGTGCGGCCCGGGCCCTCCGTCGACTCGAGGTCGTGTCCGGTCGGCTCAGGCCGCCGGGCCGGACTGCAGCGTGTAGGTGTGGCGCCCGTCGGCACCGGAGTACTGCTGGGTGAAGTTGCGCACACCGCCGAGCGTGTAGATCCCACCGCCCTGGATGTCCGGCGGGATGTCCACCACCGGGATGTTGATGGTCGGGATGGTGGTGCTGGCGAGCACGCTGTCGATGGCCGAGGCGAGGGTGCCGGTGGCGCCGATGCCCACGTGGAGCGAACCGCCGAGCACGTCGTCGCACAGGCCGAGGCACGGGATGTTCGACACGATCAGATTGAACGGCGTGTTGAAGTTGTCGAACAGTGCGTCGAGCACGAGGTTGACCACGGCGTTGGCGTCGCTCGGGACCGTGGCGTTGGCCAGCGTGCCGTTGAGCGCGGTGGTGAAGATGCTCGCCACACTGTTGGCGCCGCCGGACAGCGAGTTGATCGTGTCCTCCTCGGCGGCCCAGGTGTAGGTGCCGACGATCTCGAGCTTGTTCGACGGGTTCAGCGCGTCGAGCACGTCGAGGGGTGCGACGCCCGGGAAGTTGACGGTGGCCTGCTGGCCGCCGGAGAGGGCACGGGTTTCACCCTCGGACAGACCGTTGATCTTGTCGCCGGTGACCACGAAGGCCTGGGCGGAGCCGGGCTGACCGATCTTCACGCGGAAGGCGACCTGGATCAGGTAGGCCTCGTCGTTGCAGTTCGGGATGGCGATGCAGTTGCCGAAGAACGGCTCGCGGACCTCGTCCTGGGAGTCGTTGGACGTGATCTGGGTGGCCTTGAAGGACCAGTTCACCGGAGCGGGACCGCCGCCGGGGGCCATCGGGGCGCAGGCCGCGGCCACGATCCCCAGGGTGGCGACCAGGCCGACCAGGCCCAGTCGGAACGAACGCTTGCTCATGTTTCCCCCTCCGAGCCCCTGGGCCCTGGGTCATCGCCCCCAGCCAGGGGCCTCGCCGACAACACAGCGCCACCCGCTCACGCGGGCGACCAGTGGAAGGTACAACACGACTGCGACCGAAGTCACCATTTGTCGAACCTCGTTCACCGAACGGTCAACGAGGCGTCACCCCCGCATGGTGCGGAACGCGTCCCGGATCTCCCCGATGAACAGCTCCGGCTGCTCGAAGGCGGCGAAGTGCCCGCCGCGGTCGAGCTCGTTGAAGTGGCGCAGGTCGGGGAACCGCTTCTCGGCCCACCGCCGCGAGGTCCGGAAGATCTCCCGCGGGAAGATCGAGCACCCGACCGGCACGGTCACCTCGCGGACGTCGAGGTTCTTGAACGACTCCCAGTAGAGCCGGGCCGACGACGCGCCCGAGTTCGTGAGCCAGTAGAGCATGACGTTGTCGAGCAGCCGGTCCTTGGGGATCGCGTCCCACGGCAGGCCCTGGTGGTCGGTCCAGGCCCAGAACTTCTCGACGATCCACGCCATCTGCCCCGCCGGCGAGTCGGCCAGGCCGTAGCCCAGGGTCTGCGGCCGCGTGGACTGCTGGGTGGAGTACCCGTTGTCCCACTGCTGGTAGTGGTCGAAGGAGGCGAGCGCGTTCGCCTCGGCCTCGGTCATCGTCCCGAGCGTCTCGGGGTCGGGCAGCACGATCGGCATGTTGAGGTGGATCCCGGCGAGGTGCGCGGGGTGGTCCATGCCGAGGTGGGCGGTGACCATCGAGCCCCAGTCGCCGCCCTGGGCGCCGAACCGGTCGTAGCCGAGACGCAGCATCAGCTGCTCCCACGCCGCGGCGATCCGGGGGATGCCCCATCCGGTGTGCGCCGGCTTGTCGGACCAGGCGTACCCGGGCAGCGACGGGATCACCAGGTGGAAGGCGTCGGCGGGGTCACCGCCGTGCTCGCGGGGCCGGGTGAGCGGTCCGATCACGTCGAGGAACTCCACCACCGAACCGGGCCAGCCGTGGGTGAGCACCAGCGGGAGGGCGCCCTCCTCGGGGGACCGCACGTGGAGGAAGTGGATGCCCAGGCCGTCGATCACCGTGCGGAACTGGGGGTACGCGTTGAGCAACGCCTCGGTGGCCCGCCAGTCGTAGGACTCGATCCAGTGGCGCGTGAGCTCCTGGGCGACGTGCAGCGGGATGCCCTGCTGCCACGGTTCGTCGGTCCCGGCGACGGTCTCCTGCTCGGGCCAGCGCGTGTGGCGCAGCCGGGCGGTGAGGTCGTCGAGGGCCTCCTGGGACACCTCGACGCGGAAGGGCAGGATCTCGTCGCTCACGGCCCGCACGGTAACGGGTCCCGGCCGTCGGTTCAGCGGGACCGTCGGTCCCGCGTGGGATCCTGCGGAGGTGACCGTCGCGCACCAGATCGAGGAGCTCGCGGCCACGTTCCCCGACCCGGTCCGGGGCGCGGAGCTGCAGCCCCTGCGCGACCGGCTCGACTCGGCGGCCGAGCGGGCGGTCGCACTGCTCGAGGGGCACTCGGCCGAGGGCGCACTCCCGCTGCGCCTGCCCAAGGGTCGGGTGCTCGATCTCCTCACCTGCGAGCGGCTGGCGGTCGCGCGCCACGCAGGGGGCGACCACACGGAGGCTGCGCCGGTCGCCCTGCTGCGGGGCCAGGCGATGGACCGCTTCGTGCAGCACGAACTGCACGGCGGGCCGGTGGCCGACCCGCTCGAGGACCTTCTGGCGATGGTGGAGGCCGAGGGCGATCTCGACCTCCACCACGAGCTGTCCGCGGCGGGCGACGCGCTGCAGCTGGGGCCGCTGGCCACCGCGGCGCGCGACTGGGCCGGCACCGACCCGGCCTGGTGGCCGCGCACCCAGTCGGCCGCCGCGGTCCACCTGGCCGACGGGCTCGTCCGCTGCGAGGGTCGCATCGACGTGGAGCTCGGCGGTCCGCTCACCGGGCGGCCGTCGGTGGTGGTGGAGGTGAAGGTCGGCCGGCCGCACTCATCGCACCTGGCGGAGGCCACCCACTACTCGCTCCTGGTCGCGCTGCGCGACGGCGTCGCCCCGGCGCTGCTCGGCCGCTGGTATCCGGGCAGCTCGCTCGCCCACCAGGTGGTCACGTTCGACACGCTCGACTCCGCGGCCCGTCGCCTCGCCGACATGATCGTGACGTGGGCGCAGCTGCAGGCGGGGCGCCCAGCGGCGGAGCGGCCCGGCCCGGGATGCGGTTGGTGTCCCGACGCCGACCGCTGCGGGTCGTTCCGGCCGCCGCCCGACCCGTTCGAGGTCGACCCGATGGGGGAGGGGGTCACATGACCGGTGCCCCTGCCGACGACGAGGCCCGCCGGGAGCTTGCGCGGTGGGCCACGGTCCGCCTCGACGAGGCGCTCGAGCTCACCATGGGCGATGCCGGCCGCGCCACGGGTTCGCGTCCCCGTGACGGCTCGGGCTGGTTCGACGTGTCGGGCCACGACCTCACCACGCCGTGTCCGGCCCGCTGGTCCGTGGGTGGTGACGACTTCGTGATGACCGCGCGCACCGTGGCCGGCGCGCTGGGGCGCCTGGCGTTGCGGGAGCGGCGTGAGGGGGAACCGCCCGGCGTGGCGGTCGACCGGGTGGCGGGTGACCTGTTCGCCGTCGAGCCCGACGCGTTCTACCTCGACTGGTACGAAGGCCTCGACCGTTCGGGTCGTGCGGCGGTGCAGGCCGCGGCCACCACCTGGGCGGTCGGCGCACTCGCCGCCGTGCGGGGCCGCTCGCTGAGGTGGCAGCCCGTGCGCCGCAGCTGGAACGTGCCGGGGCGTGCGATGCGCCTGCGCGGCGGGTGCGACGCGCTCGACCGGGTGGCCCGCCCCGAGGTGCTCGTCGCGATCACCAACCGCGCGCTGGCAGATCCGTCGCTCGAGGTCCGCGCCGGGTTCGAGGCCCTCGTCGACGGCGTGTCGCGGCGCCAGATGGTCGACCGGGTGCGGATGGGGTCCGCCGCCGCGGCCGGCACCCGGGCGTACCCGGTCACCGAGCAGCTCCTCGAGGCGGCGGTCGTTCGGGTGGCCGAGCTGGCGGCCTACCGGGCCGTGCCCGCCGCGGCACCCACGGTGCCGGGCCAGTGGTGCCGGGACTGCCCGCAGCTCGAGATCTGTCCGGAGGGCACGGCCCGGGTCGCCCCCGCCTGAGATCGAACGGGGTTCAGTCCCCGGCAAGCGGGGGTTCACCTCGCACGGGTACCGTCGTCGGGATGCAACGGCGGACGTTCCTCGCCTCGCTGGCGGCCGCCGGCGCGGCTGCCGCGGCGGCGGGCTGCGCCCCACGGCCCCGGCCCGACTACCCGGCGCAGTCGGGCCTGGCCTTCGAGGGCACGGGGCCGTACCCGGCGGGCGTGGGCTCCGGTGATCCGACGCCGAACTCGGTGCTGCTGTGGACCCGGGTGCACCCCGAGCGGGACCGCGGCGACGGGGTCCCGGTGCGGGTCCAGCTCGCGACCACCCCCTCGTTCGCGTCCGTCCTGTTCGATGCCACGGTGACGGCGACCGCCGCCCGGGACCACTGCGTGACCGTCGACGCCACCGGCCTGGAGCCGGGCCGGACCTACTGGTACCGGTTCACCGCGGACGGCGTCACGAGCCCCACCGGTCGCACGCGCACCGCGCCGATCGGTCCGCTCGACCACCTCCGCGTGGCGGCGTTCAGCTGCCAGCGCTGGACCCACGGGTACTTCAGCGCGCATGCCGACCTCGCGGCGATGGCCGAGGACCCGGACACCGACGTCGACCTCGTCCTCTGCCTCGGCGACTACGTCTACGAGACCGGCTACGCGGACCAGGTGTACGTGCCAGGCCGTGACGACCCGATCCAGAACGCCGTCACGCAGGAGCAGTTCCGCTCGAAGTACCGGCTGTACCGCTCCGACCCGAATCTCCAGGCGGTCCACGCCGCGTTCCCGATGGTGAACATCTTCGACAACCACGACGGCCTCAGCGGACCCGGTGACCCCCAGGCCGCCGGTGCGATCGCGGCGTTCTTCGAGCACCTGCCGGTGCGTACCCGCCTCCCCGGGCGCATCGACCGGTCCCTCCGGTGGGGCGACCTCGCGGAGGTGTTCGTCACCGACCAGCGCAGCTTCCGCGACCCCACCGGTGAGGAGGCCGGCGTGCTGGGCACCTCGAGCGAGCAGCGGCCCGACATCCTCGACCCGGGCCGCACGATGCTCGGTGCAGATCAGCGGCAGTGGCTCGTGGACGGGCTCACCGGCTCCTCCGCTCGGTGGAAGGTCCTCGGGAGCCAGCTGATGTTCGCCCCGTTCCGCTCCGTCGGGCGCCTGCCGGGCCAGCCGCGCGGCGCCGGCGTGTACCTCAACATGACCCAGTGGGACGGCTACGTCGGCGAGCGGCTCGCGCTGCTCGACGCGCTGGCCGCGAACGGCACGACGGACACCGTCGTGCTCTCCGGCGACAGCCACTTCTTCGCGGTGTCGGAGGTGTCGCCCGACGTGGACGACCCGTACGCCGTGCCCCGCGTGGTGGAGTTCTCCACCGGGTCGGTGACCTCCAACAACGCGGACGAGAACAACTACCCGACCGACGACATCACCGGGCCGCTGCTGGCGGGGGCCAACAGCAACTCGCTGCGGTTCTTCGAGTCGGAACGCCACGGCTACGTGGTGCTCGACCTCGAACCCGGAGAGCTGCGCGCCGAACTGCGCTCGCCGCCGAACATCCGCGTGCCGGAGTGCCCCGCCGATTCCTTCGCCCGGTTCCGCGTGGCGGCGGGCACCCAGCGCATCGACCGGGTCTTCTGAGACCCGCCCGCCCCTGAACGAGGAGACCGACCATGCAGTTCGACCGCCGCACCTTCCTGTGGGGCACCGGTGCCGTGGGTCTCGCGCTCGCCGCGCCGTCGCTGGCCGGTTGCGGGGCGCGGCCGCCGGTGGACCGGGAGGGGCCCTTCCGCCACGGCGTGGCCTCGGGCGACCCCGACGCGGGCTCGGTCCTGCTGTGGACCCGCGTGGACGGGTTGGCGCCGGGTGCCGCGGCGGAGGTGACGTGGGAGGTGTCGACCCGGCCCGATCTCGCCACCACGGTCGCGACCGGGCGGACGGTGGCCTCGGCCGACCGTGACGGCTGCGTCACCGTGACCGCGGCCGGCCTCGGCCCGTCGACGACCTACTACTACCGGTTCTCCACCGGCGGCTCGGTGTCGCCGGTGGGCCGCACCCGCACCACCCCGTCGGGACCCACGGCCCGGCTGCGCCTCGGGGTCGTGTCGTGCTCGAACTATGCGTTCGGGAACTTCCACCTGTACGGCTATCTCGCCGAACGGGCGGACCTCGACGCGATCGTGCACCTCGGTGACTACACCTACGAGTACGCAACGGCGGGCGCCGGCGAGACCTACGGCGAGTACCGCACGCTCGAGCCGCCGAATGAGACGCGGACGCTCGCGGACTACCGCACCCGGTACTCGCACTACCGGCTCGACCCGGACCTGCAGGAGTTGCACCGCCAGCACCCGGTGATCCACTGCTGGGACGATCACGAGTTCGCGGACGACCCGTTCGTGGGCGGCGCGGCCAACCACCAGCCCGAGGACGGTGACTGGGAGGCCCGCAAGGCCGCCGCCCTGCAGGCCTACTCGGAGTGGATGCCGTCCCGGCTGCGCGGCAACGAGATCCACCGCAGCGTCGACTTCGGCGACCTCGCCCGGCTGGTGCTGGTGGACCGCCAGCGGAAGTACCTGTTCCCCGGCCCGGCCGACGGCGACGGCTACCTCGACGAGCCGCAGTTCTCGTGGCTCGACGGCCGCCTGCGTTCGACCAGCTCCCGCTGGTGCGTGCTCGGTCAGGGTTCGGTGTTCGGGTCGCGCTCGCGTGACATGGCCGGCGGCGGATGGGGCGTGGCGTCACGGAACCGGGTCCACGGCGCCCTCGACGGGGCCACCGGACCGGGTGGCCGACCGGACCTCGTGGTCATCGGCGGCGACATCCACCAGGCCAACGCGATGGACCTGCCGCGGGTGCCGGGGGTGTACGACCCCGTCACCGGCGCGGGCTCCGCCGGGGTGGAGCTCGAGTGCGGCTCGATCACCTCCTCGGGCAGCGACTCGCCGATCTCGTCGTTGCAGGAGCGTTGGAACATCGGCTCGTACCGCACCTACCTCCTGCTCGACCTCACCCCGGAGCGTGTGCAGGCGGACTTCTGGGGCTTCCCCGACACCGCGAAGTTGTTGCAGCGGGCGAACGGCCACGAGTGGCTCACCGGCTGGGTCAGCCCCCGGGGCGCGAGCCACCTCACCGCGGTGTCGGCCGCGGCGCCGGACCGCGCCGACGCGCCGCTCCCGGCGCCCTGAGGCGGCCCGGGGCCGGTCGAGCCGGTCGACTCAGGCCGACAGCACCGCGTCGCGGAACGCGGCGAACGGTCCCGTCACCTCGTAGGTGATCCCGAACGTGCCGCCGCGCTGCGAGCTGAAGTAGAGGCGGGTACCGGTCGGGTCGAACGCGGGGCCCGTGATCTCGGAGCCGTCCTGGCCGACGATTCGCAGGCAGGGCTGGGTGCGGCCGTCCTTGCCCACCAGCACCAACTCCATGTTCCCGCCGTCCTCGTCGACGTAGAGCGCGTCGCCGGCGGCGATGATGTTGTCCACGCCGGTCAGGTCGGCGTCCGGCGTGGTGGCGGCGTCGTAGAGGATCCGGATCTTCTCGGCGCTGAGGTCGAGGTCCCAGACCCGGTTGTCGCCCTTGGTCGTGAAGAACACGTGGTCGTCCTTGTAGACGGCGCCCTCCCCACCCTTGAACGCCGTGGTCGCCGGGACCTGCTTGCGGGTCGGCGTGTCGAACAGCCCCGGGTTGGGGTTCGGGACGGGCAGCCACGTGACGGCGCCCTGCGCGTCGACCGAGGCGGCGGTGAGCCGGCCGCGGGAGAGGTCGCCCCAGGTGGCCGGCTCGAACCGGTAGAAGCGGCCGTCGGGCTTGTCCTCGGTGAGGTACACGACCTTGCGGTCCGGGTCGCAGGCCGCAGCCTCGTGCGAGAACACGCCCATGGCGTCGTGCGCGCGGTAGGCACCCGTGGCCGGGTCGACCTCCCACACCCGGCCGCCGTCGTACTCCTCGCACGTGAGCCAGGTGCCCCAGGGCGTGGCGCCGCCCGCGCAGTTCTGGGACGTCTGGCCGAACACGAGGGGCCGTCCGCCGAGCAGTCGCCCGTCGGCCGCGAAGTCGAGCGCACCCACGCCACCGGAGGGGAACTCGCTGTTGGACACGTAGGTCCAACCGCCCCCGGCGCGGGGGAACACCGCGGCGCCGTCCGGGAAGATGTGCCAGACGTGGCCGTTGGCCTCCATGGGTCGCAGCGACCGGGCGAGCACCCGGCTGCGGAAGTTGCGCGGCAGCATCACCCCGTTCGCATCGGGGGCCAGCAGCTCGATCGGCTGGGCCTGCGGGCCCGCCGGTGCCGGCGCTCCGCACGCCGCGGTGAGGAAGGCCAGGCCGGCGGTACCGGCGCCGAGCCCGAGGAACCGGCGGCGGTCGAGTCGAGAGTCGCTCATGGGCTCGGGAACGTAGCGACGCTGCGTTGCCGCTCACCCCGCAGCGGGCGACAGAGAGGTGAACCAACGGTGAACACGTGGGTGGCCGGCCTCCCCCTGGCGGCGTCCGCGGAGGTTGACTCGCCTCCGGGGCGACTGACGACCCCTATTCGCCGGGCGGGCGGGGGGAGGCGACCACGTAGATCAGATTGCCCGTGGCGACCTTCACGGCCGACGCGGTCCGCACCTCCACCTCGCAGAACACCACGCGCTTGCCCCGCCGGGTGACCCACCCCTCGGCCACCAGGTCCTCCTGGCGGACCGGCTGGAGGTACCGGACGCTCAGCTCGATGGTGGAGAACGCCCGCTCGTCCTCGTACGCGGTGCCGATGGCGGGCACGACCGTGGTGTCGATCAGCGTGGCGATCGCACCGCCGTGCATGAGGCCCTGCGGCTGGTTGAGTTCCGGGCGCCACGCCAGGCTCATCCGTGCGTAGTCCCGCCGCAGTTCCTCCACCTCGATGCCGAGGAGCTTGGGGAACCAGGTCTGGCCGGGCCACTCACCGAAGTTCTCCCACCGCTTCTGGACCGACGGGCTCAGGAGGTCGAACTGCTCGGCGCGCCAACTCGTCATGGCCGCAGTCTGGCCGATGCCGCCCCCACGATGCGGCGCCCGCGGTGCCCGGGACGTACCGTTCCCGGACCCACTGATCGCGCCCCAGGGAGGACCCATGGCCGAGGCCTACATCATCGACACCGTCCGCACGCCGGTGGGCCGCCGCGGCGGCAGCCTCTCCACCGTGCACCCCGCGGACCTCGGCGCCCACACGCTCAAGGAGCTCGTGGCCCGCACCGGCGTCGACCCCGCCGCGGTGGACGACGTGGTGATGGGCTGTCTCGACACCATCGGCTCACAGGCCGGCGACATAGCCCGCACCGCGTGGCTCGCCGCGGGCCTGCCCGAGACCGTCCCCGGCACCACGATCGACCGCCAGTGCGGCTCGTCCCAGCAGGCCGTGCACTTCGCGGCCCAGGGCGTGATGAGCGGTACGCAGGACCTGGTGGTGGCCTGCGGCGTGCAGAACATGAGCCGCATCCCGATCAGCTCGGCGATGCTCGTGGCCGAGCAGTTCGGCGACCTCGATCCGTTCTCCGGTTCCGAGGGTTGGGTGGCCCGCTACGGCGACCAGGAGATCAGCCAGTTCCGCGGCGCCGACATGATCGCCGAGCAGTGGGGGATCACGCGGGAGGACATGGAGGAGTTCGCGATGGAGTCCCACCGCCGGGCCATCACCGCCCGTGCCGAGGGTCGCTTCGAGGGCGAGATCGTGGAGTGCAACGGCCTCACCCAGGACGAGGGTCCGCGTGAGCCGAACCCGGAGAAGATCCGTTCGCTGGCCACCCTCCGCGAGGGCGGCCGGATCACCGCCGCGGTGGCGTCGCAGATCTCGGACGCGTCGGCCGCGATGCTCGTCGCGTCGGAGCAGGCGGTGAAGGACCACGGCCTCACGCCGCGGGCGCGCATCCACCACCTCTCGGTGCTGGGCGAGGACCCGGTGAAGATGCTGTCCGCCCCGATCCCGGCCACGCGACGGGCGCTCGAGAAGGCGGGCATGACGCTCGACGAGATCGACCTGGTGGAGATCAACGAGGCGTTTGCGTCGGTCGTGCTCGCGTGGGCCAAGGAGCTCGACGCGGACCTCGGCAAGGTCAACGTCAACGGCGGCGCGATCGCCCTCGGTCACCCGCTGGGCGCCACCGGGGTGCGGTTGATGACGACGCTGCTCAACGAGCTCGAGCGCACGGGTGGCCGCTACGGCCTGCAGACCATGTGCGAGGGCGGCGGCCAGGCGAACGTCACGATCATCGAGCGCCTGTAGGTCGGCCCGCTGGCTTTCCTGAGCGGACCTACCCCTCAGGGGTGGAGGCGCTCAGGAAAGCGGGCTCGGGCGGCCGGGCGGTTCGTTCAGCAACGGCGACCTGCCGCCGATAGGGGTGCATGTCGATCCGCTGGGGAGCAGAACCGCGTGCCCGAACCTGACCTGACCGATCCCGCGTCGACGGGGCCTGCCGCCCACGTGGAGGTGGTCGCCGTGATGGCCGGCCACGGGCCCCGCCCCGTGGAACTGGCCCGTCGCCGTCGCGGTCTGCTGACCAGCCTGGCCGTGCTCGTCCCGTCGGTCGGGGCGGACACCCCCGCACTCGTGCGGGCGGTGACCGCCTGGGCGCCACCGGAGTTCCGGGTGGAGGTGGTGGTCGTGGACCCGGGTCCCGACGATCCCGTGGCCCGGGACGCGCTCGACGACGTGGCCGACCACCTCGACGCCCTCGCCTGGCCGTGGGCCTCGGTGCCCCAGCCGATCCTGTCGCGGGCCGAGGGGCTCGACGCCGCGGTGCAGGCCTGCAGCAGCGAGTTCGTGATCACGGTGCACGGCCGCGCCGACCACCTCGCGGATGTCCCCGCCGGTCTCGGTCATCTCTGGGCCGAGGGCGCGGATGTGCTCATCGCCGACGGCGGCGGCGACACGCGCCCCGTACTCGAACGCGTCGCCGCGGGCCTCGGCCTCCGTGCCGGCGGGCCCGACACGGTGGTGGTGCTGCGGCGCTGGGTGGCCCGGTTCCTCCTGGGCGATCTGGCCCTCGCCCTCGACCCGGGGGCGGAGCTCCTCGAGCGGTGCGCGCTGTTGGACCTCACCGTCCTCGACGTGCAGCCCCGGCCCTGAGGGGCCCCGACCGCGGGCAGGCTGCGTCGGGCTCGACTGGAACGCGTTCCAGTTCCGGGGCCTACGATCCCGGCCGTGGACTTCGAGGACACCCCGGAACTGGCCGCCTTCCGCGCGGAGGTCGTGGCGTTCCTCGACGAGCACGCCGAGCTGAAGCGGGGCGACGAGCGGGACTGGTCGCGCAACGGCGCCGCCACCGATCCCGAGGTGGCCGAGGACTACCGGCGCCGTTGCCGCGAGTGGCAGCAGCTGCTGTGCGACCACGGCTGGGGAGGGCTCACGTGGCCGGAGCGCTTCGGTGGTCGGGGCCTGAGCCCGGCGCACCAGATGGTGTTCAACCAGGAGCTTGGCCGCTACGACGCCACGGCCGGATTCATCACCGCCGCGCAGGCGCTGGTGGGGCCCACGCTCATGCAGCACGGCACCCCCGAGCAGCAGTCCCGCTACCTCGGGCCGTTGCTGCGCGGCGACGAGTGGTGGTGCCAGCTCTTCAGTGAGCCGGGCGCCGGCTCCGACCTGGCCGCGCTGGCCACCCGCGCCGAGCAGGACTCGGCCACGGGCGAGTGGGTCGTCAACGGCCAGAAGGTCTGGACCTCCAACGCCCAGCACGCGGACTTCGGCATCCTCGTCGCCCGCACCGACCCGGGTGCTCCCAAGCACCACGGCCTCACGTACTTCGTGGTCGACATGCGCACGCCGGGCATCGAGGTGCGCCCGCTGGTGCAGGCCCAGGGGGTGGCGCACTTCAACGAGGTGTTCCTGTCCGACGTGCGCATCCCTGCGGAGAACGT
>JBMOJH010000076.1:0-17149 GCA_049316905.1 Microthrixaceae bacterium
GGTGGATCCGTCCGGGGTGGATCCGTCCGGGGCGGTCGACGTGGCCACCCTGGTGCGCCTCGGCGCGGCCCACGAGCGGCTGCGTACCGCGGTCGCCGCGGTGCCCACGACGCGGCTGGCCCGCATGGCGTCCTAGCCTGCGGACATGGCTGCCCCCGATCCCGCTCCCGAACCCGACGAGCCGGCGGTGGCGGCGGCGCCCGACGATCGGCCACCGCGCCAGCCCGCGGGACCGGCGATCACGCTGATCTCCATCTGGTCCTGGTTCGTCTTCGGTGTCTGCGCGCTCATCTGGCTGCCCCTGATGGCGATCACGCTGGTGGTGACCTACCCGTTCGACCGCGGCCGGTACGCGGTGGGCTACCTGTTCCGGCGCCTGCCGGTGGTGCACGAGAAGCTCAACCCGTTGTGGCACTTCCGGGTGTCGGGCGAGCTGCCGGCACATCCCCGTAACCCGTACGTGGTGGTGTCGAACCACGAGTCGTTCGTCGACATCCTCCTCATCAGCCACCTCCCGTGGGAGATGAAATGGCTGTCCAAGAAGGAGCTGTTCAAGATCCCGGTCGCCGGGTGGGCGATGTACCTCGCCGGTGACGTGCAGCTCGAGCGCGGCGACCGGTCCTCCGCGCAGAAGGCCATGGACGCCTGCCGGGTGTGGCTCGACCGTCGGGTCTCCGTGATGATCTTCCCGGAGGGCACCCGCGCCGCCGACGGCCAGCTCGGCCAGTTCAAGGACGGGGCCTTCCGCCTCGCGGTGGAGACCCAGCTGCCGATCCTGCCCCTGGCGGTGAACGGCACCAAGGAGGCCCTCCGCAAGCACGACTGGCGCTTCGGCCGGGCCACCGCGGAGGTGCACGTGCTGGCGCCGGTGCCCACCGAGGGGCTCACCCTCGACGACGTGCCCGAGCTCAAGGAGCGGGTGCGGGCGATGATCCTCGAACAGCGCGATCTGATGAAGGCCGCTGCGGGCTGACCGGGGCGTGCGAACGTGGGGCGTCCGCCCCACGTCCCCGGGAGGCCCCGTGGCCCTGCAGCTCTACCCCGCCGTCCCCGAGCGCCGCCGCGCCACGATCGCCCGCGACGTGGCCGTGGCGGTGGCGCTGGTCCTGCTCGCGTGGTTCGGCGTCGCCGTGTACCAGCGCGTGGAGTCGGTCAGTGTGGTGGCGCGTGGCGTGACCGATGCCGGGACCAGCGTGCAGGACGGCTTCCAGCGGGTCGGCGACGCCGTGGACCGCGTGCCGGTCGTCGGTTCGAAGCTGAGCGATGCACTGGGCACCTCCGGTGAGGCGACCGGCGGGAACGTGGCCGACCTGGGCCGCCAGGGGGAGGATGCGATCCGTCGGACGGCGCGGCTCGTCGGGTTCCTGACCTTCCTGGTCCCCGCCACGCTGCTCCTCGGGCTCACCCTGCCCGGCCGGATCCGGCAGGTGCGGGAGATGGCCCGGGCCCGCCAGGTGCTGGCCCACGACGGGTCGCCCGAGCGGGAACGGCTCCTCGCCATGCGGGCCGCGTTCTCGCTGCCGATGGAGGACCTCCTCGAGTACACCCCGGACCCGTTCGGCGACCTCGCGGCCGGTCGTCACGACCGTCTGCTCGACGCCCTGCACGCGGAGAGCGGTCTCGTCCGCCCGACGGTCAGGCCGGGCTGATGCGCGCCACGCGCCCGTCGAGGTCGAGGACGTAGAGCTCGCCCGCCGAGTCCTGCCCGAAGGAGGCCACGCTGCCGATGTCGACGCCGAGATCGGTCACCTGCGGCCGGCCGTCGGCGCCCACGCGCAGGGCCCGGACGCCGCCCTGGCAGAAGTCGCTGAACAGGTAGGTCCCCCGGAGCGCGGGCAGGGCCTGACCCCGGTAGACGTACCCGCCGGTGACCGAGCAGCCGCCCTCGTCGTGGCGGTAGGTGTACAGCGGTTCGGTGAACGGTCCCGCGCTGGCCGCGCCCGGGGCGGGATCCGCGTCGGGGAACCGCTGGTCGCCCTCGAAGAGGTCCCAGCCGAGGTTCGCGCCGCGGCCCGTGGCGTCCGCGGCGCGCAGCACGTCGATCTCCTCCACCTCGTTCTGGCCCACGTCGCCGATCCAGAGGTCGCCGGTCGTGCGGTCGAAGCTCAGGCGCCACGGGTTGCGCAGGCCGGTCGCCCAGATCCTCGGGTCGGCCCCGGCCTCGGCCACGAACGGGTTGTCGTCCGGCACGCCGTCGGTATCTGCGTCGTTGCGGCCGGTCGGATCGAGGCGCAGCACCTTGCCCAGCGGTGTGGAACGGTCCTGGGCCCGGCCCTGCGGGTCGTTCGCCGAGCCGCCGTCGCCGAAGCCGGCATAGAGCATGCCGTCGGGCCCCACGGCCAGGCTCCCGCCGTTGTGGTTCGGGTAGGGCTGCTCGGCAGCGAAGAGCTCCCGACGGGTGGAGGGGTCGGCGCGCAGCGACCCGTCCTTCCCCGACAGCTCGTACTCGTCGATGCGGGAGTCACCCCGGGACGCCTCGGTGTAGGAGGCGTAGAGGTGCTGTCCGTCGGGGGCCACGGCGATGCCCAGCAGACCCTTCTCGGCGTCGGTGGACCCCACCCGTTCGGTGAGGTCGATCACCGGGGTGTCCGCGACCCGGACCCGGTCGCCGTCGCGCACGGCCTCCACGATCCGGCCGCCGCGCTCGGCCACGAGCAGCGACGTGCTCCCGGGCCGGGCGGTCAGGTCGATGGGGGACTCGAGGCCCAGGTCGAGGTCCACGACCCGGACCTTCGGCAGCGGCCCGTCGGTCCCGGCCGCGCCCGTCCCTGCCGCGCCCGTCCCTGCCGCTCCGTCGTCGGACCGCGTGTCGGTGGTGCCGGGCGCGTCGGTCGTGGGCGCCGCGTCGTCACCACCGTCGCCGCACGCCACGAGCAGCAGTGCGGCGGCGAGGGTGCCGGCGAGGGTGGTGGCCGTTCGGCGGGCGCGGCGTGGCATCGGGACTCCCGGTCTCGGTGGGCGGGCACCAGTGTCGCCCCTGCCGGTGCCCCGGCGGGCGTCGCGCCGCGTTCCCGGGGGCCCGTTCAGCGGGCCGTGCGGATCACGCCCTCCTGCACCACCGACGCGACCAGCGCACCGTCCTCGGTGAACACCAGCCCGCGTCCGAGCCCGCGGCCACCCGACGCGCTCGGCGTGTCCTGCGCGTAGAGGAGCCAGCGGTCGGCGCGGAAGGGTCGGTGGAACCACATCGCGTGGTCGAGCGAGGCCATGAACACGTCGCCGCTCGCGAATGACGAGCCGTGCGGGAGCAGCGACGTGTCGAGCAGGGTCATGTCGGACGCGTAGGTGAGCACGCAGATGTGCAGCACCGGATCGTCGGGCAGTTCGCCATTCGCCCGCAGCCACACGTTCTGGAACGGGGCCTTGTCCTCGCGCCGCTCCCACGGGCCCTCCTCGCAGTAGCGGGTGTCGATCGGGCGGGGCCGGTCGTACCAGTCGCCGATCAGGTCCTTGTACGGGGCCATGCGGGTGCGGAAGTCGGGCAGCTCCAGCGGGCCGGGGAGCCCGGCCGGCATGTCGAAGGCGTGGTCGAAGCCCTCCTCGGTGCGTTGGAAGCTGGCCGAGAGGGTGAAGATCGAGCGGCCGTGCTGGACGGCCTTGACCCGTCGGGTGGCGAACGAGCGCCCGTCGCGCACGCGGTCCACCTCGTAGATGATCGGCACCATCGGGTCGCCGGGGCGGAGGAAGTAGGCGTGCAGCGAGTGCACCCCGTACTCCGGCTCCACGGTGCGGGCCGCTGCCACGAGCGCCTGACCGGCGACCTGGCCCCCGAAGACCCGCTGGCGGTCCTCGTCGGGGCTCAGTCCCCGGAAGATGTTGACCTCGATCGCCTCCAGGTCGAGCAGGTCGATCAGGGCGTCCACCGCGGTCTGGTCCATGCGGCCAGTCTGGCGCGTGCCCGGGCCCTCCGGTGAGGGCCGCGGGGGCCGCCTCCGGTAACCTCTGCGGCCGTGAAGATCTCCCCGTCGGGCCTGCTCGACCACGCCCGGAGCGACGAAGGCCGCAAGCAGCTCCGCTATGCCGGCGTCTCCCTGGTGTTCGTGCCCGTCGGCCAGGTGCTGATCCAGGTGCTTGCCGCCACGGCGTTCGCCGGGAACAAGAACAACTTCACCTGGGCGTCGATCACGGCGGCGGCCATCCTGACGCTGCCGAACTTCTTCGCCAACAAGTACCTGGTGTGGAAGCAGACCTCGAGCGACAACCTCCGCACGCAGGTCCTGGTGTTCTGGGTCGCCGCCATGCTCGGCGTCACCTTCGCCACCGGCCTCACGTTCCTCGTGGAGGGTCAGGTCCACGACAAGGTGGCCGGCTGGGTGGAGGCTCTGTGCGTCTTCTTCGCCCAGCTCGTCGGTTTCGGCATCGTCTGGATCGGTCGGTACCTCATCCTGGACAAGTGGCTGTTCAAGGTCACCCACCACGGTCAGGATCCCGACGACGACGAGCTCGAGATGATGCACGGCGACCTGCCGATCTGAGCCCGACGTGACCACCCCGATGCCCGCGGAGCTGCGGGCCGCCGCCGAGGCCGCACGCGGGTTCATGCCGCCGGACGAGGGCCTCGCCCTCTTCGATGCCGCCGTCGTCGCTGCCGCCGCCGTGCAAGGGGCCCCGCTGCTGGAGGTCGGGTCGTACTGCGGCAAGTCATCGGTGTACCTGGGCGCCGCGGCGCGTGAGGCCGGGACGGTGCTGGTGGCGGTGGACCACCACCGCGGTTCGGAGGAGAACCAGCCGGGCTGGGAGTGGCACGAGCCCGACCTGGTCGACCCCGAGCTCGGCGTGATGGACACGCTGCCGACATTCCGACGAACGGTGCACCGCGCAGGCGTGGAGCCGTGGGTGGTGGCACTCGTGGGCGACTCACCGACGGTCGGGCGGTTCTGGACCACGCCGTGCGCGCTGGTGTTCATCGACGGGGGTCACGGCGAGGAGCCGGCCGACACCGACTACCGGGTGTGGACACCGCACGTGGCACCCGGCGGTTTCCTCGCGATCCACGACGTGTTCCCGGATCCCGCCGACGGTGGCCGGCCCCCCTACGAGCGCATCTATCTGCCGGCGCTGGCCTCGGGGCGGTTCGAGGACGTTGCGACCACGGGCTCGCTGCGGGTCCTCCGCCGGATCGGCTGAGTGCTCGCCGCACGTCTGCGGAGGTTGACTCGCCTCTGCGGCGAGTGACGACCCCTATTCGCGGGAGGGCGGGACCTTTTCGGTGGGGCGGACGCCCTCGCCGCGGCGGCGGGCCACGTCGACGGGATCGAGCCCCGCGGCCTTCCGCTCGGCCCGTGCGGCCCGCGCCCGCCACCAGACGAAGGCGCCGATCCCGATGATCACGGCGCAGACCAGGAAGAACAGCGACACCTGGAGCCATCCGCCCGGGTCGTCCTTGGACTGCGGCTCGCGGCCGCAGTTCGGACCACGCACGATCTGCCCCGGCGGGCAGTTCTCGGCGAACGGGTCCTGGGCGAGCGTGGTCGGTGTCCGCAGCGGCGGGAGCGTGCTCGGGGTGCCGCCCGTCGGGCCGCCCGGGGCAGGGGCAGTGGCAGGGGCCGTGGTCGCGGGGGTCGTGGGCGACGGGTCGGTCTGGCGGGTCGACGCACCGGCGACGCCTGCGAACAGCGTCGTGCCGAGCAGCAGGCCGAGCGCGACGACCAGCGCGGTGCGACGACGACGGAGGGGAGCGGTCACGGGTTCAGCGTGGCACGCCGGCGCGGCGGGCACCCGTCAGGACGGCTCGACCGCGTCGGAGCGCGAGGGCGTCTCCAGGAGCGGCGGCAGCTCGTCGTGGCGGACGAACAGGCCCGACGCGGGCGACGAACCGGCGAGCGCGTCGGCGGCCAGGATGATCGCCGAGGCGGTGTAGGTGGACTGCTCGCCGGCCGGGAAGTGCACCTCGTCGGGCAGCACGACCCCGGTCCAGTAGCGGTCCTCCGCGGTGCGCAGGCGCTGCGACCACGAGAAGAGCGTCCGGGCGGTCTCCTCATCGCCGACGGCGAGGTGGGCCATGGCGCACTCGCACGTCTCCGCCGCGGTGATCCACGGGCGGTCGCTCACGCAGCGCACGCCCCATCCCTCGGTGACGAAGGCGTCGAACCTGCCGCTGAGCCGCTGCCGTCCGGCGTCGCCGTCGATCGCGCCGCACAGCACGGGGTAGTACCAGTCCATCGCCCACCGGTGCTTGGGGGCGAAGGCGTCGGGCTCCGTGGCGATCACGCGGGCCAGCCGGCTGACCGACAGTTCCCAGTCGGGACGCTCGTGGCCCAGCTCGCCGGCCACCGCCACGGCGCAGCGCAGGCTGTGGCAGATGCTGGAGGAACCGGTGAGGAGGGCGAAGCTCCACGGGGTGCCATCCGCGTGGCGGGCCCAGAGGATCTCCCCGCGGGGCGTCTGGAGGTCCAGCACGAAGTCCACGGCGGCCGACACCATCGGCCACATCTCCTCGAGGGCGCCTCGGTCGCGGTAGAGGAGCCAGTGGAACCACGCGCCGGCCGCCACATAGGCGCAGCAGTTGGCGTCGAGCTTGTCCTGCTCCACCCGGTCGGCCAGGTAGTACTGGTGCCACGACCCGTCGGGACGCTGCATCGAGCGGAGCCAGTCGAAGCCCCGCTCCGCCTCGGCCCGGCGGCCGCCCAGCATCAGCGCCATCAGCGCCTCGGTGTGGTTCCACGTGTCGGCGTGACCGCCGGGGAACCACGGCACCATGCCGGAGTCGAGCTGCCACTCGGCCACCGCGTCGACGGTGGCGAGGAGTTCCTCGGCCGTGACGAGGCCCTCGACGTCCGCGAGGTGGTGCTCAGACCGCGACACGGGCGGCCTCCTCGTGCTCGACCTTGTCCCGGATGCCCGGGGAGCCGGGCTTGCGGGCGTACACCACCACGCTCTTGCCGAGCACGGGGTTGAGCAGGCGCTCCGTGGTGCGGGTGAGGGCGGGCGACTCGGCGATGTCCCACACGAGCAGCCGGTGGTAGGCCCGCACCAGCGGGTGCGACTCGTTCGTGGGGCCCACCAGGCACTTGAGCCACCAGTAGGGCGAGTGCAGCGCGTGGGCCCGGTGCGAGCTCTCCGGCTGCAGACCGGCGCCGTTCAGGCGGTCACGCAGCAGCCCCTCGGTGTAGATGCGCACGTGGCCGCCCTGCGCGAGCGGGGCGTGGTACTCCGCCGACAGCGTCCAGCAGACCTTCTCCGGCAGCCACGAGGGCACCGTGGCCGCCAGCACGCCGCCCGGACGCAGCACGCGGGTGAGCTCGGCCATGGCCCCGGCGTCGTCGGGGATGTGCTCGAAGACCTCGGAGCAGATCACCCGGTCGAAGGTGCCGTCGGCGAACGGCAGGCGCAGCGCGTCGCCGTTCACGCAGCCGGCCCAGGCCCCCTCGGGCGCCTCGCCGGTCTCGCGCATGGCCCAGAACAGGTCGCGCACCGGGGGCAGGTCGTCGAAGCCGTAGTCGAGGGCGACCACGCGGGCGCCGCGCTTGAAGCACTCGAACGAGTGGCGGCCGGCGCCGGCGCCGAGGTCGAGGACCAGGTCGCCCTCGCGGAGGCCGAGGCGGGAGTAGTCGACGGTCAGCACCGGCTCACGACCCCCCGACCGGGGTGGACGGCGTGTCGGTCGGTGCCGGTTCGGCGAGCAGGGCCCGGTAGTGCTCCACGGTGCGCTCGGCGGTGTGGCGCCAGCTCCAGCGACGGATGACCCGCTCCCGGCCCGCGAGGCCGATCCGGGCCGCGCCCTCCGGGTCCTCGAGCACCCGGCGGATGCCCGCCGCGAGGGCCTCGGAGTCGCCGGGGGCCACCGCGAAGCACGTCTCGCCGTCGGGCCCGGACACCTCGGGGATGGCGCCGCCGGTGGTGGCCACGAGCGGGCAGCCCGTGCTCATCGCCTCGATCGCGGGGAGCGAGAACCCCTCGTAGAGCGACGGCACCACCGCACAGGCGGAACGGTTGTAGAGCTCCACGATCGTCTCGTCGGGCACGCCGGAGATGAACTCCACGGCGTCGGTGAGCCCGAGGGTCTCGATCGTGCGCTGGGCGGCGGACCCCTCCTTGAGGCGACCGACGAGCACGAGCTTGAGCTCCGGGTACTCGGTGCGAAGCTTGGCGAGCGCCTCGAGGAGGTAGCGCTGGCCCTTCATCGCCACGTCGGAGGAGGCGGTGGAGATGATCCGGTTGGGGTCGCGCGTGATGCCCGGCAGCGGGGTGAAGAGGTCCGGGTCCACGCCCACCGGCACGATGTGCAGCTTGGAGGGCGACACGAGGTGGTCGCGGCAGATGTCGTCGTAGGACGACTGCGACACGGTGATCACGCGCCGCAGGCGCCGGGCCACCCGGGTCTGCATCTTCGTGAAGGCGTACCAGCGGGCCTTCGACCAGCGCTGGCGCGGGCTCTCCGCGTGCTCCATCTCGAGCCGGCGGTCGACCGTGATGGGGTGGTGGATCGTGCCGAGGACCGGCAGGCCGTCGCGCTCCATCAGCAGCAGCCCGTAGCCGAGGCACTGGTTGTCCTGCACCAGGTCGAACTCGTGGCGGCGACGGCGGAGGTGGTCCCACGCCCGCATGGAGAACGCGAGCGGCTCCGGGAACGTGCCGGAGGAGAAGGCCGTGACCTCGAGCCAGTCCCAGCGGTCCTTGAGTTCCCAGAGGCCCGGCATCCGCATGGGGAAGTGGTCGTTGTAGATGTCGAGGCTCGGCAACTCGATCAGCGGGGTGGACTCGTCCACCACGGGGTAGGGCTGGCCGGAGAGCACCTCGACGTGGTGGCCGAGTTTCACGAGCGCCCGGGCCAGATGCCGGACGTACACGCCCTGGCCGCCCACGTGCGGCTTGCCGCGGTAGGTGAGCAGCGCCACCCGCAGGGGGTCGTCGGGGCCGGGGCGGGCACCGTCGGGGCGTGGGGTCGGGCCGCTCTGCATGACGGGCTAGCTTCGCCGTCCGTTCGCCGGACGGTCAAGTGGCGGACACGCTCCGTGGCGATCGACGGGAAGGAGATGACACCGTGCGTGGTCTCGTGCAGCGGGTGAGCCGGGCGTCGGTCACCGTGCGCGCGCCGGGGGCCGATCCCGAGGTCGTGGGGGCGATCGGACCGGGGCTCTGCGTGCTCGTCGGGGTGACCCACGACGACACCGAGGAGGCGGCCCGCCGCCTGGCCCGGAAGGTGTGGGAACTGAGGGTGTTCCCCGACGACGACGGCGCGATGAACCGCAGCGCGGCCGACTGCACCGCGGCGGGCGACGACCGCTCGGTGCTGGTGGTCAGCCAGTTCACCCTCTACGGCGACACGCGGAAGGGCCGGCGCCCCTCGTACGTGGCCGCGGCCCGCCCGGAGGCGGCCGAGCCCCTCGTCGACGCCGTCGTGGCGGAGCTCGCGGCCCTCGGTGCCACGGTCGCCACCGGGCGGTTCCGCACCGACATGGCGGTGGAGCTCGTCAACGACGGACCGGTCACGCTCCTGCTGGAGGTGTGACCGGCTCGGGTCCCTCGGCGGGCGGACCGTCGGAGCCGTCGATCCCGCCCGCGGCATCCCGCCGTCGCCGGCCGGTCACCGCCACCCACACCACCGCGGCGGTGGCGACGAGCACGGGCAGGAGGTCGCCGGTGGCCTGCGCCGGCGTCGTGGCGTCCAGGCGGGCGATCCGTCGTTCGATCACGGCCTGTTCGGACACGTCGGTGCGCTGGTGCACGCCGCCGTCGGGGTCGACGAACGCGCTGAACCCGGTGGGTGCCACCTGCACGAGCCACCGGCCGGACTCCACCGCCCGCAGTGCGGAGGTCGCCACCTGCTGGCTCTGCACCTGGGTGAGCCAGTAGCTCGACCCGTTCGTCGGGTTCAGCACGACCTCACCCCCGGCCCGCACGCCCTCGCGCACCCGGCGCCCGAAGAACACCTCCCAGGAGATGACCACCGCCATCGGGCCCGCGGTGGTGCGCACCATCGACGTCCCGCTCCCCGGGATCTGGTCCCGGGGTGGCAGCGTGTTCCCGGCGATCGGCTCGAACAGTGGCCGCAGCGGCACGTACTCCCCGAACGGGACGCGCCGCTCCTTGTCGTAGCGGCCGGTCAACGCGCCGTTCGGGTTCACCACGATCACGTAGTTCGTGAACCGGTCGGTGCCCACGCTCTCCACCACGCCCAGCAGGATCGGCGCCCCGATCCGCGCCGCCTCGGCGCGCACCTGGTTCGCCCACGGATGGGTGCGGAACGGCTGGTCGAGGTTCACCACGTTCTCCGGCCACACCACCAGGTCCGTCGAACCCGGCCGGATGGTCCGGGTGGCCTCGAGGTGGCGGCCGAACACCAGCGGGGCCTGCGACGCGTCGTAGCGCGTGCCCTGCGGTCCACCTCCCTGCACCGCGGCGACCCGGATGGTGCGCACCGGCGAGCCGAGCGGCCACAGGGCGCCCATCACCGCCACGGCCAGCACCACCCCGGCCACCGCGACCGCGGGACGCCAGGCCCGCACCGCGGCCAGGTACAGCGCGGCGCCCAGCGCGGCCACCGCGCCCCCGAGCAGCAGCGCGCCGCCCACCCGCGCCACCGGGAGCAGGGGCCCGGCGGCCTGCGTCAGCGCGAGGGTGGACAGCGGCACCCCGCCGAACGGCGCGTGCCAGTGGAACCACTCGAAGAGCACGACGAGCGCGGGCAGGAGCGCCACGCGGCGACGGTCGGGCGGGCACAGCAGGCCGAGCACGCCGACCATCGGCCCCCACGCGAGCAGGACCCCCACCACGTAGCCGGGCGGCGTCAGCTCGAACATCCACAGGGTGGACGGGGCGAACCAGGCGACCCCCACGAGCCAGCTGATCGCGAAGCGGGACCGCATCCGCCGACCGCCGAGCAGCGCGATCCAGGCGGCGATGCCGACCGGGGCGAGCGGCCACCAACCCCACGGCGGCAGCGCGGCGCAGAGGCACAGGCCGGCCCCCAGGGCCGCCACGGCGGTGAGGAGCCGGTGACGCACGACGCATGATCATCGCACCGGCCCGAGGGTGCCGCGCCGCACCGGGAGGACATACTCATGGATGTGATGCCCCCGACGTCCCCCCGAGCTGCCGTCAGTTCCCCACGAGCCCGTCCCCGGCCCCGCACCTTCCGGGTCACGGTGGTCGCGCTGGTGGCCGTGGCGGCGCTCCCCGCGGTGCTCGCCGCGTGCAGCGGGTCCGACGACTCCGCAGCGGACGCCCCGAAGCTCACCGGCGCCGCGGCGACGGGCCAGCAGCTGTTCCGCACCAGCGGGTGCGCGGCCTGCCACAGCGTCAGCGGCAAGGACGGCGTGGGCCCGGCGCTGAACGGCCTCGCGGGAGGGAAGGTCGAGCTCGAGGACGGCACCACGGTCACGGCGGACGAGGCGTACCTGCGCGAGTCGATCACCAAGCCCGACGCGGAGACGGTGAAGGGCTTCCGTCCGGTGATGCCCCAGCGCGACCTGCCCGCGGCCGACGTGGACGCCCTCATCGCCTACCTCCAGGCGATCGGCTCGAACGGGAAGTGAGGGCGCGCGACCGGCGCCCGTTCGGTGCCGCGGCTGGTCGCGGGCGTCGTGGCGCGGGCGTCGTGACAAGGGCGTCGTGACGCAGGCCACAGCTTGCTGCGGGAACTGTCGGCGGTGGTTGTGCGACGGTGGGGGTGTGAGACGTTCGGTGGAGGCGCGCCCGTGAGGCCCGCGAACGTGCGGATCCTCGCGGTGGCGCTGGTCGCGGTCGCCGCGACCGCCGTGGGCGCCACGGCCTGCGGCGGCGCCGACGATGCGGCCGCGCCGTCCACGACGGCGAAGGAGTTCTCGGGCTACACGCGCACCCCGGCGCCGTCGGTCGCCGCCGTCAGGCTCCCGGGTTCCGACGGCTCCGAGGTGGGTTTCGCCGCGGCGCCGGGCGGCCTCCGGCTCGTGTACTTCGGCTACACGTCATGCCCGGACGTGTGCCCCACCACGCTCAGCGACGTGAAGCGGGCGATCGCCGCCCTGCCCGAGGCGGACCGGTCCAAGGTGGCGGTCGACATGGTCACCATCGACCCGGCGCGCGACACGGCCGAGAAGCTGAGCCGGTACGTCACCACGTTCGTGCCCAGCGGCGTGGCCGTCCGCACCGACGACGACGCCCGCCTCCGCACCGCGGCCCGGGCCTTCGGCGCCGACTACAAGGTCACCCCCGGTGCGAACGGCACCCCCGAGGTGGCCCACACCGCGGAGCTGTACGGTGTCGACGACCAGGGTCTCGTGGTGCTGATCTGGCCCTTCGGCACCAGCCGCGAGGACCTCGCCCGGGACATCCGCCGGCTCCTCGCCGGTGAGCGCCCGCCCGGTGACCCCGCGGCGACGTCGTCCACGGGCACCCCATCGACCGCCCCGGCGTCCTGACGCCGGCCCCCCAGTCTCTCGAACCCGACACGATTGGAGATCTCCATGACCACGATCCGATTCCGCCATCTCGCCGTCGTGGCGTTGGGCGCCGTCGTGCTGCCGCTCGGCCTGGTGGCCTGCGGCAACGATTCGTCCGACACCGCTGCCTCGTCCACCACCGCGACCACCGCGAAGGACAGCAGCACGAAGCAGGCCCCGCCCAAGGTGACCGACGTGTGGGCCCGCCCGGGCAAGGTGGGCGACACCAGCGCGATCTACATGAGCATCACCACCGGTGACGAGGAGGACCACCTGACGAAGGCGGCGTTGCCGGCCGGCTACTCCAAGTCGGTCGAGCTCCACGAGACCTCGATGGCCGGCTCCGACTCCTCGACCACCATGCCGATGGGCTCCAGCACCACGATGGGTGGCATGGACTCGGGCAGCGAGACGACCACCTCGATGGCCGATGGCATGATGGGGATGAAGCAGGTGGACGAGATCACCATCGCGCCGAACTCCACGTTGCAGCTCAAGCCCGGCGGCTACCACATCATGGTGATCGACCTGGAGAAGGACCTGAAGGTGGGTGACGAGGTGCCCGTGACGCTGACGTTCGAGCACTCCGGCACCGTCGACGTCACCGCAACGGTGAGGGAGCCCTGAGCCCGGGTGCCCCGGCCGCCCCTGCCCGCCCGCCGGCCGTCGGCCGTCGTCGTCGCCCTCCTCGTCGGTGTCCTCGGCCTCGGGGCGGTCGGTTGCGGTGACGACCGCGCCAGCATCGAGGTGGTCAAGGGCGACGGTGCCGTCACGCACGAGTACGTGATCCCGTTCGGCACGGCGCAGCGCCTCGAGGGCGGCGAGAAGATCACCATCGTCCCGCAGACGCTGAACGTGAAGGTGGGCGACTCCATCCGGATCCGCAACGACGACGCCTACGGCAG
This sequence comes from Microthrixaceae bacterium, assembly GCA_049316905.1. Lineage (GTDB taxonomy): Bacteria > Actinomycetota > Acidimicrobiia > Acidimicrobiales > Microtrichaceae > CAIPVR01. The sequence goes on from JBMOJH010000076.1 coordinate 13,268, forward strand.
CCAGGTGGGCATCTTCCACGTGGGTGCGGGTGAGACGGTCACGATGAAGTTCACGAAGCCCGGCACCCTCACCGGCGCGTGCGACGTGCACCCCTCCGGGGTGTTCACCATCGACGTGAAGTCCGCCTGAGCAGGTCCTGCACCGCCTCTCGGCCCTGGCGGATGCAGGCGGGCAGGCCCAGGCCCCCGAGGTCAGCGCCGGCCACGGCGACGGTCGGGGCGTCGTGGGCGAGGAGCCGTCCGATCCGCTCGACCCGGTCCGGGTGGCCGACCGTGTACTGGGCGAACCCGGGGTCCCAGCGGGTGACGCGTGCGGCCACGGGTTCTCCGGTGAGGTCGAGCACGGTGCGCAGCTCACCGAGGAGTGCGGCGGTGAGCTCGTCGTCGTCGAGGTCGGTGTGACGGCGGTCGTGGCGGTGACCCGCCGCCGCGCGCAGCACCACGTGCCGGCCGTCGTCCCACGCGGCCCACTTGGCCGAGCCGAAGCTGGCCGCGGTCAGCAGCATCCCGGCGTCGCGCGGCACGAGCGCGCCCGAGAACCCCTCGGGCAGCTGCGCCCCGTCGCGGTCGAACGCGAACGCGACGAAGGCCACGGGCACGTGGTCGATCCCGTCGAGCAGGGCCGCGGCCGCGGGGCTCACGGCCCGCACGAGCGGAGCGGCCGCGGAGGTGGGCGTGGTGAGCACCACGGCATCGGCGGTGAGCTCCTCGCCCGACGCGAGCCGCACCTTCGTGGCGCCACGCTCCGGGTCGCCGGCCGCGCCCCCGTCGAGTGCCACGACCGGCGCGCCGGTGCGGACGTCGGCGCCGCGGGCGGCGAGGCGAGCGGCGAGCGTGGCCACCAGCCGGCCGGTCCCGCCCGGCACCGCGAGGAAGACGGGTCCCGCGGGCGGCGCCGCCGCGAGCCGCTCGCGCAGCACCTCGGAGAGCACGCCGCCGGCCGCGGCGGCGTCGGCCAGCTGCGGCACGACCGCCCGCAGGCTGAGCTCCTCCACGTCGCCCGCGTTGATGCCGCCGACCAGGGGGCCCACCACGTGGTCCACCAGCTCCGCGCCGAACCGCTCGGCCAGGTAGGGGCCGATCGCCACGTCGTCGCCGGGGGCGGGCCGGGGCCGGTCGCGTTCGGCGGCCACCGCGGCCAGGCCGTCGGCCGACAGGATGCCGGTGGCGGCGAGATCGTCGAGGTCCAGCGGGACGCCGAGCACGTGCCGGAGGGGATAGGGCAGGAGGCGCCCGTCGAGGGCCACCAGCGCACGGCCCACCCGCGGTGTGACGAGTTCGTCCGCGAGCCCCAGCTCCTCGCAGAGCCGGACCGCGTCGGGGACCCGGGCCAGGAAGTTGTCGGCACCCTCGTCGACCACCAGCGGGCCGGTCGGCAGCTCGAGCGCGGAGGTGCGCACCTTTCCGCCGAGGCGGTCGCCGGCCTCCAGCACGGTGACCGTCACCCCCGGGTGGTGCACGGCCTCCCACGCCGCGGCGAGTCCCGTGATCCCGCCGCCCACCACGACCACGTGCCGGGCGACCACACCGCCGGGCCCGGTCGTCACCGCCGGGCCCTCATGCCGGGAGGTCGGCGAGGGCCCTGACCCGGTCGGCGAGCGCACCCATGACCGCGGGATCGTCGTTCACCACGTCGGTGCGGGCGAAGGCGAGGCCCACCTCCTCGGCCACTGCGGCCGCCTCGATGTCGAGGTCGTAGAGGACCTCCAGGTGGTCGGCCGTGAACCCCTGGGGCACCACGAGGATCCCGTCGGCCCGGCCGGTGGCGGCGAGGTCGCGCACGATCTCGAGGATGTCGGGCCCGCGCCACGGTTCGGGCGTGCGCCCGGCCGACTGCCAGCCGAGGCCCCAGTCGGCCCAGCTGCCGAGTCCGGCTGCCGCGGCGATCGCCTCGGCCGACGCCCGCAGCTGGTCGGGGTAGGGGTCACCCTGCAGGACCCGCTCCGGCAGGGAGTGGGCGGTGAAGACCACCTTCGTGCGCTCCGGCAGGGTGGCGAGCCGGTCCGTGACCGACGCGGCCTGGTGCGCCACGAAGGCCGGCTCGAGGTGCCACGAGTCGACGCCGCGGAACTCCACCCCGGCCTCGGCCGCGGCCGCTCCCGCGCGCTCGTGGTACTGGCCCACCGAGAACCCGCTCCAGTGCGGCGCCAGCACCAGGCCCACCACCAGCTCGGCGCCGCCGGCGGTGAGCTCGGCCACGCCGTCCTCGATGAACGGCGCGGCGTGCTTCTGGCCGAGCGTGACCGTGAAGCGGCCCGGGTCCGCGGCGTCGAGCGCACCGCGGACCGCGTCGAGCTGGGCCCGGGTGCGCGCCGCGAGGGGCGAGATGCCCCCGATGGCGTCGTAGCGACCCTTGAGCTCGGCGAGGAGCTCGGGGGTGGGCGGCCGGCCGCGACGGATGTGGGTGTAGTACTCCTCCACGTCCTCCGGGCGGGCCGGGGTGCCGTAGGCCATGACCACCACGCCCACGCGGTCCGGGGTGCTCATTGGTCGCCTCCGTCGGGATCCCAGGTGTGGACCAGCTCCACGAGCCGTTCGAGCACCGACGGATCGGTCTCGGGCAGCACGCCGTGGCCCAGGTTGAACACGTGCGCCCGGCCGCCGCCCCGGCTCAGCACGTCGAGCGCCGCAGGGCCGGTGGCCTCCCAGCCCGCGGCGGGCAGCGCCGGGTCGAGGTTGCCCTGCAACGAGGTCCCCGCCGGCACGCGGGTGCGGGCGACGTCGAGGGGGGTGCGCCAGTCCACGCCGACCATCTCGGCGCCGGCCTCCGCCATCAGGCCCAGCAGCTCGCCGGTCGACACCCCGAAGTGGATCCGCGGCACGCCGAGGTCGGCCACTTCCTCGAGCACCCGACGGCTGTGGGGGAGGACGAAGCGCTCGTAGTCCTGCGGGCCGAGCGCGCCGGCCCACGAGTCGAACAGCTGCAGCGCGGCAGCCCCGGCGTGCACCTGGCTGCGCAACGACGCGATCGCCAGGTCGGCGAGGCGGCCCATCAGCTCGTGCCACAGCAGCTCGTCGGTGTGCATGAGCGCCTTCGTGCGGACCCAGGTGCGCGTGGGACGGCCCTCCAGCAGGTAGCTGGCGACGGTGAAGGGCGCGCCGGCGAACGCGATCAGCGGGCACGGCAGCTCGGCGACCAGGTTGCGCACCGTCGCCAGCACGTAGGGCGTGTCGGCCTCGGGGTCGAGGGGCCGCAGCCGCTCGAGGTCCTCGGCCCGCTCGAACGGGTGCTCCACCACCGGCCCCACACCCGGGGCGATGTCCACGCCGAAGCCGATCGCGTGCACCGGGGTCATGATGTCGGAGTAGAGGATCGCGGCGTCCACGCCGTAGCGGCGCACCGGCTGCAGGGTGATCTCGGTGGCCAGGTCCGCGTCCGCGATCGCCCGCAGGATCGTGCCGGTGCCGCGCACCGATCGGTACTCCGGCAGCGACCGGCCGGCCTGCCGCATGAACCAGACCGGCACGCGGTCCACGGCCTCGCCGCGCGCCGCGCGGACGAACCGCGAGTCCTGGTGCGGGGGGTTCGCCGGGGCGGTCACCGGCTCAGTCAACCATGCGCCGCCCGGGCCTCCCCACCCCAGCGGTGACCCGGACCGCCCGCCGGACCCGGCCCGCGCGAGGCTGGCCGCATGCGCCGATCCATCGACGACGACCAGGTGCCCGTGCCGCCGCTCGACGAGGACGAGGCGGCCGACCTGACCCCGGTGAACTGGGCCGTGTCGATCTGCGACGACTACGACGACGCGGCGCCACGGTTGCAGCTCCTCGTGGAGGAGGTCGGCGCGGCGGGGACCGGCCTGGTGGCGCACCTCGACCCCGAGCGGGCCCGGCGGCTCCGCCTGGCGCTCGCCTCGGCCCTCGCGGAGCTGGGCGAGGACC
>JBMOJH010000077.1:0-17054 GCA_049316905.1 Microthrixaceae bacterium
GCCTTCTTCGCAGGAGCCGCCTTCTTCGCGGGCGCCTTCTTCGCAGGTGCCTTCGTGGTCGCAGCGCGCTTGGTGGGCATGCGCCGCCTCCTTCCCATCCCCTGGGGGGTCGATCCGAGGTCGCAGCACCCTAGCCGCGACCCCCGACGGCCATGGACGGCCGCCGGATCGGATCAGCGGCGCCAGCCGAACCGACGGTTCTTGGCGTCGGCGGACCCCTCGAAGAAGGCGGTCATCGCGTCGTCATCGGTGGGCACGGCCTCGTTGACGGCGCTGTCGAGCTCCTCCATGTACCGGTCACGACCGCCGGCCTCGGCCGCGGTGTCGTGCACGCCGGTGGCGTCCAGGGGCTCCGGGTCCTCCAGCGAGATCGTCCGCACGTCGGCGGCCTCGGCGACCGGACCGGCCTCCTGGCCGCCCTCGGCCTCGGGCCAGGCGGTGGCGGGGTCGACGGCGCGGTGCTCCGTGGTGTGGGCCGCGGTGTCGACGACCTCCTCCGCGGGGGGCGCGGACAGGTCGACCTGCGGCATCGCGTCGCGCAGCACCTCGTCGGGCGGGATGGACAGGTTCGGGCGGGCGCCGAGCCGGTCGGGGTCGGAGGCCAGCAGGGTGAGCTCCTCCGCGGTGCGGGTGAGGTCCTCGCGGTAGCCGGCGAGACGGGCCTCGAGCTGGGTGATCACGTCACCGAGTTGTGCGCGACGGTCCTCGAGGCTGGTCACCTCGTCCTGGGCCCGCACCCGGCGCTCGGCGTACTCCTGCTCGGCCTGCACGCGGGCCCGACGGATCAGCTCCTCGGCCTCGGCCTGGGCCTCGCCGAGCTGGCGGTCGGCGCGGGTCTTGGCCTCGCCGAGCAGGTTCTGGGCCTGCTGACGGGCCTCCTGCTCCATGGCCTCCGCGGTGCGGCGGGCCATCAGCAGCGTGCGGGCAGCCTGCTCCACCTCGGCCTGCTCGGCCGACGGGTCGGGCACCGCGGCCGCGGCGGCCTGCCGGGCGTGCGCCTCGGCGCGGTTCGCCCGGTCCTCCGCGTGGGCGATGCGGGCGTCGGCCTCCGACAGGCGGGCCTCCGCGGCGGCGGCCCGCTCCTCGATGTGGCGGTACCGGGCCATCAGCTGGGCGAGGGCCGTACCGGCCTCCTCCAGGAAGGTCTCCACCTGGTCGGTGTCGTAGCCCTTGCGGCGCTCGGTGAACTCGATCTTCTCGAACAGTTCCGGAGTCAGCTCCATGGACCCAGAGCGTAGTAGCTACCCACCGGCCGATACGGATTCAGCCGGTGGTCGCCGGGAGTTCAGGCGCCCGACGCCGGGAACGGCCCGGGATCCGGGCGATCACGGAGCGGGATCTAGGCGATGACCGCGCGGATCACGTAGATCCCGAGGATCACGACCATCGGCGAGAGGTCCAGGGCGGCGCCGCCGAGGCGCAGCGGTGGCAGGATCCGCCGGATCGGCCCGAGCAGCCACTCGGTGGCCACGAAGGTGAATCGCTGGGCCGACTCCAGGAACTGGCCGCCGGGCGGGAACCACGACAGGACGATCCGGGCGAAGACCAGGACCAGCAGCACCGTGAGCGCGGTGTCGATGAGGATCACGGGCAGGCCCGGTTCCCGGGAGCCCGGCGCCGGTCGCCGCGGCGGCCGGAGTGCCGCGGTGCGGCCGTTCGATCAGTCACCGTCGAGCAGCCCGCCCTCGCGGATGCGGCGCTTCTCGTCGTCGGAGACCGACACGCCCACCGGGGTGAGCAGGAACACCTGGTCCGCGGCCCGCTCCATGTTGCCCTCGAGCCCGTAACAGAGGCCGCTGGCGAAGTCGATGATGCGCCGGGACAGGTCGCGGTCGACCTGCTGGAGGCTCATCAGCACCGGGCGGCCCCGCTTGAAGTGGTCGGCCACCTGCTGCACGTCGTTGAACGAGGTGGGCGTGACCACCTCGGGCCGGCTGGCCGACGGGAGGGGGCGGACCACGCCCCGGGCCTCCCCCTCGCCACCGGCGGGGATGACCCGGACGCCGCCGTCGTCGTCCCAGTCGCGGGCAGAGGAGATGGAGGTGACCGAACCGCCGGCGGCCGGCCCGGTGGGCCGGGTGACCAGGGATTCGTCCGCGAGCGCATCGCGGTGATCGTCGCGGGGGTCCACGCGGTGGTCGTCCGCGGGTTCGAACTCGTCGTAGCGGTCACGGCTCCGCGACCGGGTTCGGTCGTCGTCGTAGCCCGGGTCGTCACCCTCGTCGAGATCGTCGTCGTAGTAGGGATCGTTGCCCAGGCCCAGCCACGCCCTGGCATTCCTCATGAAGTTCGACATGCGCTGCTCCTCGGTCCGGGAGTGTAGACGGCGGGCGACGGGCCGCCCGAGTGCTCATCGGGGCGGGCGGGCCCCCACCAGCGCGGAGCCGATCCGCACCATCGTGGAGCCCTCCTCGACGGCCACGTCGAGGTCGTGGCTCATGCCCATCGACCGCACCGGCAGGGCCAGGTCGTCCGCGAGCGACGACAGCAGGCGGAACCCCGGCCGGGCGTCCTCCGGGTCACCGGGCGGGCCGACGCCCATGAGACCCTCGACCTGCAGTCCGGCGCCGCGACAGTGCGCCACGAGGTCGGCGGCCTCCGCCGGTGGGCACCCGCCGCGCTCGGGCAGTCCGGCGAGGTCGAGCTGCACCAGCACGCGGGCGCCCGGCGCACGGCGGGCCACCTCCGTGGCGAGCGACGCCCGGTCGACGCTCTGCCACAGGGTCACCACGGGCGCCACCATCCGTACCTTGTTCGTCTGGAGGCGGCCGATGAAGTGCCACCGCACACCGTCGGGCGGTGGGATGAGCCGGGCCTTGTCGCGCAGCTCCTGCGCGTAGTTCTCACCCAGGTCGGCCAGCCCGGCGAGGAGCGCGGCCGCAGCCACCTCCGGCGGGTGGGCCTTGGTGACGCACACGAGGGTGACGTCGCGGTCGGTCCGCTCGGCGATGCGCGCCCGGATCGCCGCGGCGCGCGTGCCGATCCCCTCGGCGAGGCGGCCCGCCGCGGCCAGATCCATCTCCGCCGTCACGCCGGGTCCTCGCCGCCCGGGTCGGGGAGGATGCGGATCACCGCGGCCTGCCGGCCGCGGTCGGCACGGGCCCGCCACGAGTACCAGCCCGGGTCGAGCGCGGTGCACGGCGGAGGGCCGTCGGCGTCGCCCGGGACGGCGCCCACCTCCGCGAGTGCCGCGGCCACACCGGCCCGCAGGTCGAGCGCCGGGCCGCCGTCGCCGGTGCGGGCCCGCAGCTCCGGCCCGTAGCGGTCGGAGAGCGCGTCGAGGTCGTCCTCGCCGAACTCGTAGGCGGGCGCCGAGATGCAGGGCCCCAGCCACCACGACACCCGCCGGGCGCCGAGGTCCTCCATGGCCCGGACGGCCGATTGCAGCACGCCACCGGCCAGGCCCCGCCAGCCGGCGTGGGCGGCGCCCACCACCGCGGCGTCGCCGTCACCCGAGGAGCAGAGCAGCACGCCCGCGCAGTCGGCGGTGTGCGCCGCGAGCACCGCGCCCGGCACGTCGGTGACGGCCGCGTCGGCCTCCTCCCCCGCCCACTCGCCGGGGCGGGTGACGGTCACGACGCGGGCACCGTGCACCTGGCGCAGCCACGTCCACGGACCCGGTGCGACGGCCCGGCGGCGGGCCTCGAGCCCGGCGGTGGGACCGTCCACGCGCAGGTCGCCGTCCGCGGCACCGGTGAAGGACAGCTGCGCGACGGACCCTCCCGGCAGCGGGACGTCGAGGACGACGGGCACGGGCCCGGGTGCGTCGGCGGTTACTTCAGGAACGACGGGACGTCGAAGTCGTCGTCGCCGCCGAAGAGCTCGTCGTCGTCGTCGGAGCCGGCGAACACGTCGGACACCGGCGCGGCCGGGGCGGCGTCGCCCTCACCGCGGTTCGCACGCTTGGCGGGCGCGGCGGGCTTGCCGTCATCCCAGCGTTCGAAGCCGGCGGCGATGACGGTGATGCGGACCTCGTCGCCCATCTCGTCGTCGATCACGGCGCCGAAGATGATGTTCGCCTCGGGGTGGGCCACCTCGTGGATCACCTGGGCGGCCTCGTTGACCTCGAACAGGCCCAGATCGGACCCGCCGGAGATGTTGAGCAGGATGCCGCGGGCGCCGTCGATGGCGGCCTCGAGCAGCGGGGAGGAGATGGCCTGACGGGCGGCGTGCAGCGCACGACCCTCGCCGCTGGCGTAGCCCACGCCCATGAGCGCGCTGCCGGCGTCGCTCATGATCATCCGCACGTCCGCGAAGTCGGTGTTGATGAGACCCGGCGTGGTGATGAGGTCGGTGATGCCCTGGACGCCCTGCAGCAGCACCTCGTCGGCCATCTTGAAGGCATTGAGCACCGAGGTCTTGTCGTTGGCGACGGTGAGGAGGCGGTCGTTCGGGATGACGATCTGCGTGTCGACCTTCTCCTTCAGCTTCCCGATGCCGGTGTCGGCCTGCACGGCCCGACGACGGCCCTCGAAGTTGAACGGCCGGGTGACGACGCCGATGGTGAGCGCGCCCTGCGTCTTGGAGATCTCCGCCACGACCGGGGCGGCGCCGGTGCCGGTGCCACCGCCCTCGCCCGCGGTGACGAAGACCATGTCGGCGCCCCGCAGGACCTCCTCGATCTCCGCGCGGTGGTCCTCCGCGGCCTGGCGGCCCACGTCGGGGTCGGATCCCGCACCGAGACCGCGGGTGAGTTCACGGCCGATGTCGAGCTTGATGTCCGCGTCGCTCATCAACAGCGCCTGCGCGTCGGTGTTGATGGCGATGAACTCCACACCCTTCAGCCCCGCGTCGATCATCCGGTTCACGGCGTTGCAGCCGCCGCCACCGATGCCCACCACCTTGATGACGGCGAGATAGTTCTGCGGGTTGTGGGCCATTCCGAGCCACCTCCAGGTGCCCGGTGGACGGCGCCCCCCGGGTGTTCATCCGTCCGGCCGCCGCCGACCGTCGCAGACCGGGTGTTCCGGGTGAACCTGCGGTGGAGGTCGACGAGGGCTGAACCTCGTGTGAATCGTGAGGTTACGGCTCCCTGAGAGGCGGAAGCAACGACCCGCGCGCCACGGGACCGCTCAACCCCCTCCGGCGGTCGCGCCGGTCGCCGCCGCGGTCGCCGCCCCGGTCGCGCCCGGCACTCCCCCGTTGCCGCCCGGGGCGGTCGCGGCGCGCGGCGAGGTGGTCGTCGGGCGGGGCACCGTGGTGGGTGTGCGGGGCGCCGTCGTGGTGGGACGCGCACCCGTTCCGCCGGCGCGGGGGACGGTGGTGGTCGACCGCGGCACCGTGGTGGTCGACCGCGGCACCGTGGTGGTGGGCCCGCCCACGGTGGGGGGCCCGACGTTGCAGTTCCGGGTGCGGAGGATCGTCGGGCGGCTCGGCTCGCGCAGGTCGAGCACGGAGAGGCAGTCGAGGTCGACCGGTCCGGTGAGCATCGTGGCGGCGGCGAGCACCTTGGCCGGGATCTCCTCGGGCGGACCGAACCGCACCACGCCACCGTCGTCGGGGCGCCGGAACTCGATCGTGCCGTCCGCCGCGAGGCGACCGGAGCCGAGCAGGGGCACGAGGTCCGCGGGCAGCTGCTCCACCAGCACGAGCGCCTCCGCGACCGGTGCGGGGACCGTGCCCGTGGCCGAGGGCCGTCCGTCCCACAGCGCCGGGTCGACCTGCAACGCCGGGACGTTCGGGGGTGCGGCCACGTCCACGATCCGCCCGCCCACGCCGGCCACCCGACGGGCGCCGGCCACCTCGAGCACCGCGACGACGCGTTCGGGCACCACGTCGACCACCACCGTCCGGGGCCAGTCGCGGCGGACGCGGGTGGAGGCCACCCCCGCGACCGCGGAGGTGCGGCGCCGGACCTCGGACTCGTCCACCCGCACCATCGGCGAGCCGGTGCGCACCCCGGCGGCCCGCTGCACGTCGGCGGCGAGCGCAGGCGGCGCGCCGCGGACGGTCACGGCGTCGACCGAGAGCAGCGGCGAGAGGGCGACCGCCACGGCGGCGCCGAGGAGCAGGACGGCCGCGAGCAGCACCCACAGGAGGACGTGCCAGCGACGGCGCCGATCCGCGCGCACGCCGCGGTGCACCTCGTGGCGGCGCCGGAGCAGCCGCGGGTGCTCGCCGTCGTCGGGGTCCGGTGCGGCGGCGGGCGGTCGCGGGAGGGTGTCGGTCACGACCCGCCCTCCCGGAGGGCGCGGTCGAGCGCCTCGTCGAACGCCGGGAACCCGACGAGGCGGGTCTCCGGGTGGAGCCGCACGCCGGAGCGCGCCACCACCCGGCGCGCCACGTCCACCATCAGCGCGAACACGTCGTCCGCGGACCCGTCGGGGTCGGCCTGGATGAAGTTGGCGTGCTTGGTCGACACCTCGGCGGTGCCGATGCGGAGGCCCTTCGCTCCCGCGGCGTCGATCAGCCGGCCGGCGGAGTCGCCCTCGGGATTGGTGAACACCGACCCGGCGTTGGCACCCCCGGGCTGGTGCTCGCGGCGCCAGCGGACGATCTCGGCCAGCTCGGCCTCCCCGGCGGCCACCGAACCGGGGCCCAGGGCGAGGTCGGCCCACGCCACCACCTGCGCGACGCCCACGGCGGAGCTGCGGTACCCGAGCTGGAGTTCGGCGGCGGGCATGGTCACATCGTGGCCCCGGGCGAGGTCGACGACGCGGACCCGGAGCAGCGACGCCGCCATGTCGGAGCCGTGGCCGCCCGCGTTCATCCGCACCGCGCCACCGATGCTCCCGGGCACGCCGACGGCCCACTCGAACCCGGTGAGCCCCATCGCCACGGTCCGCCGGGCCACCACGGGCAGCGCCACGGCCCCGCCGGCCCGCACCACGGCACCGCCCTCGGGCGCCGGGCCCTCGACGCGCTCCACGGTCTCGAACGCCTCGCCGAGGCGGAGCACGAGGCCGGGGAACCCGGCGTCGGTCACGAGCAGGTTGGAGCCACGGCCGACCACGAGGACCTCGGGTGCCGGTACCCCGGTGAGCGCTCGGGCGATCGCGGCCAGCTCCCCCTCGTCGGCCACCTCGACGAAGCGCGCGGCCCGTCCGCCCACGCGGTAGGTGCAGAACGGCCCGAGCGGCCGGTCGCGTCCGAGGCGGTCGCCAAGGAACGCCAGCGCGGCGTCGAGCCGTTCGGGCGCGGCGCTCACGCCGGCTCCTCGCGGGCCCGCAGGCCCTCCAGCACCCGGTCGCCCACGGTGGTCACGTCGCCGGCGCCGACGGTCATCAGCAGGTCCCCGGGGCGCAGCACGCCCACGAGGTAGCCGACCACGTCGTCGAGCGAGGGCATCCAGGCGAGCGCCCGCCACGGGTCGTGGTCGAGCACCGAGTCGACGAGGAGCTTGCCCGTGACGCCCGGCCGCGGCGCCTCGCCCGCCGGGTAGAGGTCGGTGAGCACGAGCAGATCCGCGTCGTCGAAGGCGGCGCCGAACTCCCGCCAGAGGGCCTCGGTCCGCGAGTAGCGGTGCGGCTGGAACACCGCGACCACCCTCGGCCAGCCCCCGCTGCGGCCCGCGGCGAGCGCGGCCCGGACCTCCGTGGGCAGGTGGGCGTAGTCGTCGACGACCTCCACCCCCGCCGCGCTCCCCCGGTGCTCGAAGCGACGGGCCACGCCGTCCCAGCCCGACAGCGCCGCCGCCGCGCCCGCGAGGTCGAGACCCAGCTCGGCGACGAGCGCGAGCGCACCCGCCGCGTCGAGCGCGTTGTGCAGGCCCGGCAACGGCAGGTCCACCGTCACGGGTCCGCCGGGACCGTGCAGCGCGAACTGCGAGCCGCGGGGCCCGAGCTCGAGGTCGACCAACCGGTGCGTGGCATCCGCGGCGGTGCCGTAGGTGGCGGCGCCGACCTCGGCCCCGAGCGCCGCGGCCGTGGGGTCGTCCGCGCACACCACGCGGGGTCCGTCGGTCCCGGACAGGAAGCGGCGGAACCCGTCCTGCAGCTGGGCCCAGCCCCCCCAGTACTCGAGGTGGTCGGGCTCGACGTTGGTCACCAGCGCGCCGGCGCGCGGACCCGAGAGGAACGACCCGTCGCTCTCGTCGGCCTCGATTACGAAGTACCGCCCGGGCCGGTACGCGGCCGCTCCACCCAGGGCCGGCACGGGTGCACCGACGAGGAACGACGGGTCCTCCCCGGCACCCCGAAGCGCCACGGCGAGCAGCGAGGTGGTGGTGGTCTTGCCGTGCGTGCCCGCGACCGAGAGGAACGGCTGGCGGGCGGCCAGCGCGGGCAGCAGGTCGATGCGGCGCAGCACCGGGACGCCCGCGGCACGAGCGGCCACAAGCTCCACGTTGTCCTCGGCCACGGCCGTGGAGGCCACCACCAGCTCGGCCCCTGCCACGTGCGCGGCGTCGTGGCCGACGTGGACCTCCACCCCCTGGTCGCGGAGCCGGTCGAGGGCCGCCGAGGCCACTGCGTCGCTGCCGGTCACATGGTGGCCGGCCTGCGCGAGCACCGTGGCGATCGCGCTCATCCCGGCGCCGCCCGCAGCGACCACGTGCACCCGTCGGGGCACACCCAGATCGGCGACGTCGGTGCTCACGCGGCACGCTCCGCCGCGCGTTCCACCAGGTCCGCCACCGCGGCGGCGGCCCCGGGGTGGCCCAGCGCCCGGGCCGCGGCGGCCATGCCCGCGGTGTCGCCCGCGAGCAACGGGTCGACCTCGGCCACCAGGCGCACGGCGTCGAGCCGGTCGTCGGGCACCAGCGCGGCGGCCCCCGCGCGCACGAGGGGCCCGGCGTTCGCCGTCTGGTGGTCACGGGTCGCGATCGGGAGCGGGACGAGCACCGCGGGCACGCCCAGCACCGCGAGCTCCGCGACGGTGGTGCCGCCCGCCCGGCACACGGCCAGGTCGGCCGCCGCGAGCAGCGTCGCCATCCGGTCCTCGTAGCGCACCGGGTGGTAGGTGACCGAGCCCGGCCCGTCGAGCCCACCCGCCAGCGCCTCGGGCAGGTCCGGCCAGTCGCGCTCGCCGACCACGTGGTGGACCGCGAGGTCGTCACGGTCACGCCACGGTCCGGCCACCGCCTCCCACACCGCGGTGTTGATGCGACGGGAGCCGAGCGAGCCGGCGAACGCGGCGAGCACACGGCGGTCGGCCGGCAGGTCGAGGGCGTCGCGGGCCGCGACGGGGTCGAGGTCGACCGCGGCGAGCACGTCGTCGCGCACCGGGTTGCCGGTCACGGTGGCGCGGGGCAGGTCGGTCTCGGCGAAGGGCACCGCGGTGGCCGCGGCGAAGCGGGCGACCAGACGGTTCGCCGCTCCGGCCCGGGCATTCTGCTCCGCCACGACCAGCGGCACCCGCCACAGCACGGCCGCGAGCGCGGCCGCGGCGCTCGCGAACCCGCCGACCGCCAGCACCACGCGGGGCCGGCGGCGCCGCACCAGGGCCACCGCCTGGCCGAGGGCGCGTACCAGACCCCACGCGGCGGCCAGGTTCTCGGCGGTGAGGCGGCGTTGGATACCACGACCGGGCAGCAGCGTGGAGGTGAAGCCGGCGTCCTCGATCGTGCGGCCGTCGCGGCCGCGGGACGAGGCCACGAAGTGCAGCGACGACGGCTCGTGGCCCCGCGCGACCAGCTCGCGGGCGACCGCCACCGCGGGGAGCACGTGGCCGGCGGTCCCCCCGCCGGCGATCAGCGCGTAGGTGGCCGGTACACCGGCACGGTCGCTCATGACCGGGCCCTCACCGGGCCCGGGCGACCGACAGCAGGATCCCCACGCCGAACAACGACATCAGCAACGAGGAGCCACCGTAGGACACGAACGGGAGGGTGATGCCCTTGGTGGGCAGCGTCCCGACCGTCACACCGATGTTGATCAGCGCCTGCAGGCCGATCCACGTGGTGACGCCGAACGCGACGAGCCGCCCGAACAACGATCGCGACCGCACCGCGACCGTGCAGCCGGCCCACATGAACGCGATGAACAGGACGATGACGAAGAGGCTGCCGATGAGACCGAGCTCCTCGCCGATGACGGCGAGGATGAAGTCGGTGTGGGCCTCCGGCAGGAACCCCCACTTGGCCCGGGAGAACCCGGGGCCGGTGCCGAAGAGGCCTCCGGACGCGAGCCCGATCTGGGACTGCAGCAGCTGGTAGCCGGCCGCGCTGGTGTGGTCGTCGGGGTGGAGGAACGCGGTGATCCGCTGGGCCCGGAACCCCTGGAACATGGTGATGACCACGAGCGCACCGGCGCCGAACACGCCGACCAGCGATCCGACCGTGCGCCCCGGGGCGCCGGCCATCCACAGCATGACGAGCAGGATGATGCCGACGAGCATCGTGGTGCCGAGGTCGTCGCCGATGATGACGAGCCCCATCACGCCGAACGCGGCGAGGAGCACCGGACGCAGACCGTCCCAGGTGGACAGGTCCCGCCGGCGGTCCGCGAGGAGACGGGCGAGCCACAGGATCAGTGCCGGCTTCGCGAGCTCCGACGGCTGGAACTGCACCGGTCCCACCGCGAGCCACCGGCTGGCGCCGTTGACGCTGGCGACGAGCGGCAGGCCGCCGCCCATCCGGCCGGCGATGAGGTCGAGCGCGATCCACCCGAGGCCCGCGACGGCCAGGACCATCAGAACCGGGCCGACCTTGTCGCGGTACACGTCGAGCGGGATCCGCGCCGCGAGCAGGAGGGCGCCGACGCCCGCCACCATCCACACGGCCTGACGGGCGACGATGCTCCAGCTCGAACCGGACTGCTCCACGGCGAGGACCGACGACGCCGAGTACACCATCACGAGTCCGATACCGCACAGGAGCGCCACCGAGGCGATGAGGACGGTCTCCGGCGCCGGGCCGCGCCGGACCACGACCGGGTCGCGGTGCGTGCGGGTGCTCCGGGCCGTGGTACCCGAGCTGGCCCGGGAGGCAGTGCGTGAGGCGGTGCGGGAACCGCTTCGGGTCGTGCCGCGCGAACCGCTGCGGGACGCGGTGCGGGTGCTGCGGGGCGCGGCCCGCCGCGACGCGGTCACGCCGGGACCCGAAGCACGAGCCGACGGACCTGTGCCGCGAAGTCGTCGCCGCGCTCCGCGTACGAGCCGTACCAGTCGAAGCTGGCGCACCCCGGGGACAGCAGGACCGTGTCCCCCGGCCGGGCGAGCGCCGCGGCGACTTCGACCGCCTCGGCCATCGACGTGACGGCCCGACCCGGCCGGTCGGGGAACGCGGCGAGCACCTCGGGGGCGGCCTCGCCGATGCCGACCACCGCGCGGACCCGCGGCGCGGCCGCCGCCAGCGCGCCCAGGTCGAGGCCCTTGTTGCGGCCACCGGCCACCAGGACCACGGAGTCGAAGCCGCCGATCGCGGCGAGCGTGGCGTGCGGGGCGGTGGCCTTCGAGTCGTCGTACCAGGAAACGCCGTCGCGCTCGCCGACCAGCTCCACGCGGTGCGGCAGCCCGGCGCCGCGCCGCAGCGCCGAGCGCACCCCGTCGAGCGAAGCCCCTGCGGCGGACGCGGCTGCCGCCGCGGCGAGGGCGTTGGCGCGGTCGTGGGGCAGGTCGCGCCAGAGGTCCCCGACCTCCGCGAACGCGCCCGACGGGCCCACGAGGCGGTCGGCGTCCTGGTGGTACTCGACCGCCCGGCCCATCGGGTCGGTGGCGGCCAGGCCGAAGCGCAGCACCCGGGGCCCGTCGGGCCGAGCGGGCTCCGCCGCGGCGACCACCGGATCCTCGGCGTTGACCACGGCGGTGTCGTCGGGACCCTGGTCGGCGAAGATACGGGCCTTCGCAGCGCGGTAGTCCCCGAGGTCGCGGTGCACGTCGAGGTGGTCCTCCGCGAAGTTCAGCCACACGGCGACCCGCGGCCGGAACCACCGGCTGTGCGCCAGCCGGAACGACGACGCCTCCACCACGAACCACTCGGGTCCGGGGTCCTCGATGGCGGCGACGAGCGGTACCTCGAGGTTCCCGACCGCCTCCGTGGCGAGCCCCGAGGCGTCGAGCATCGCGGCGATCGAGAGGGTGACGGTGGTCTTGCCGTTGGTACCGGTGACCGCCACGAGCGGGCGGTGGTCCCAGGCGGCGGCCAGGTCGAACTCGCTGAGCACGGGCCGGCCGGCCGCGGCGGCGAGGTCGAACAGCGGGTGCGTCCAGGGCAGACCCGGTGCGGGCAGCACCGCGTCGGCATTGGCCACGGCCGCGCCGAGCGCCCCGTGGTCGGGGGCCACGAGGAGGGGCGCCCCGAGTTCCGCCGCGAGTGGCTCGGCCGCAGCGGGCCGGCGGTCGTCCGCGAGCACCACTTCGTGGCCGTGGGCGACCAGGGCGCGGGCCGCGGCCACGTTGGTGACACCCAGCCCGAACACCAGGACCCGGTGCTCCACCGGGGGCGGCCCGGCGGTCACAGGCCCACCCGCACGAAGTCGCGGTAGAAGAGCCCGATGCCCACCGCGGTGCACGCCGCGGTGATCATCCAGAGCCGGATGATCACCGTGGTCTCGGGCCACCCGGCGAGCTCGAAGTGGTGGTGGATCGGGGCCATCCGGAACACGCGCCGGCCCGTGGCGCGGAACGCCGCCACCTGGATGATCACCGACAGGGTCTCCACCACGAAGAGGGCACCGAGGATGGGCAGCAGCAGCGCGGTGGACGAACTGAGGGCCAGGACCGCGAGGCCGGTGCCGATCGCGAGCGAGCCGGTGTCGCCCATGAAGATCCGCGCGGGCGCGGCGTTCCACCACAGGAACCCCGCGCACGCCCCCATCATCACGGCGGCGACGACGGCGAGGTCGAGGCCCACGGAGATCTCGTAGACCCCGAGGTGCCGGAACACCCAGTACCCGATGAACACGTAGGCCGCGAACACGATGGCGCTCGACCCGGCCGCCAGACCGTCGAGGCCGTCGGTGAGGTTCACGGCGTTCGCCGTTCCGGAGATGAGCAGCACCGCCCACAGCACCCAACCCACCTTGCCGAGGCTCCAGCCGATGTCGTCCCAGCGGGTGAACGAGATCGTGGTGTGCACGTTCGTGCGCCACACCATCGCCACCGCGAAGCCCACCGCCACGGCGAGGAGGCCGAGGGACTTCGCCCGCTTGTTGAGGCCGAGGTTCCGCTCGTTGCGGATCTTGATCCAGTCGTCGAGGAAGCCGACGAAGCCGGCCCCGCCGATCGCGAGCATGCAGAGGATGCCGGTCCAGGTGAAGACGCCGTCGTAGAAGTCCGAGATGACGTAGCCGGCGAAGGCACCCGCCACGATGGCCAGACCACCCATGGTGGGCGTGCCGGCCTTGATGGTGTGGCCCTCCGGGACGTCCTCGTGGATGGGCTGGCCGATGCGGCGGCGGGTGAGCCACGTGATCAGGATCTTCGTGCCCACCACGGACACGAGCGTGCTGATCCCGGTGGCGAGCAGCAGCCGGATCACGACGCGCTCCCCGGCGGCCCGTGACCCAGGGCGGCGAGCGCGGCGAGCGCGGCCTCGCGGTCGTCGAACGGCACGGTCACGCCGCCCGCGGTCTGACCCTGCTCGTGACCCTTGCCGGCCAGCACCACCACGTCGCCGGGGCCGGCCGCCCCGAGCGCCGCGGCGATCGCCCCGGCCCGGTCCGGCACCACGGTGACCTCGGTGGCACGTCGCTCGACCTCCGGCACCCGGTCGGCACCCACGCGGATCTCGGCGCGGATGGCCGCGGGGTCCTCCGAGCGGGGGTTGTCGTCGGTGAACACGACCCGGTCGGCACGCCGCGCGGCCACCTCCCCCATGAGCGGGCGCTTGGTGCGGTCGCGGTCGCCGCCGCAGCCGAACACCACCCGCGTGGCACCGCCGGGACCGCGCAGGTCGTCCGCGGCCACGAGCACCGTGTCGAGCGCGTCGGGCGTGTGCGCGTAGTCGACGACCACGGCGAACGGCGCGTCGGAGCGGATCACCTCGAAACGACCGGGCACGCCCGGCGCGTCGGCGAGCGCCGCGGCGGCCACCGCCGGGTCCACCCCGAGGAGTGCTGCGGCCTCGAGCGCCAGCAGGGCGTTCGTGACGTTGTGACGGCCCGGCACGGGGAGCCGCACCGGATGGCCCCGCCAGCGGAAGCGCCAGCCCGGCGGCTCGACCACGAGGTCCCCCGCGTCGGCGATCGACGACGGTCGCACGCGCCCGCCGGAGGAGTCCACGAGCAGCCGGCCGTGCACGTCGTCGACGTTCGCCACGCCCGTGCGGCAGCGCTCGGGCTCGAAGAGCATCGCCTTCGCGGCGAAGTACGCCTCCGGCGTTCCGTGGAAGTCGAGGTGGTCCAGGCCGAGGTTCGTGAAGACGGCCACGTCGAACGTGAGCGGTTCCACCCGGTGCAGCACGAGCGCGTGAGAGGACACCTCCATCGCCACGTCGGTCACCCCGCGGGCCACGTCCTCGGCGAGGTGGGCCTGCAGATCGGTGGCCTCCGGGGTGGTGCGCTCGCCGGTGAGCGTGCCGATCACGTCGGTGGCGCGGCCCGCCACGGCGAGCACGTGACCGAGCAGGGACACGACGGTGGTCTTGCCGTTGGTGCCGGTGACCCCCGCGAGCCGCAGCGACGCGCCGGGGTTCCCGTGGACCGCGGCCGCGGCCGGGCCCATGGCGGCCCGGGCGTCGGGGACCACCACCTGGGGCACGTCGAGGGCCAGCTCCCGCTCGACGAGCAGCGCCGCGGCGCCCGCAGCAACCGCCGCGGCCGCGAAGTCATGGCCGTCGGTGACGGCCCCCGGCACGCACACGAACAGGGTGCCCGGGCCCACGCGGCGCGAGTCGTGGGTGGCGGCCGTCAGGCGCCGCGCGGCGTCGCCCCGGACGCGACCGGAGGTGGCCGTGGCCACCTCCGCCACCGTGCACCCGTGCTCCGGCACCCGTCCTCCGTCGTCGTCGCGGGCCGCGCCGGGATCCTCCCCGGTCCGGCCCCTCATCCGTTCCCGCCGCCCGGTGGAGCACCGCCGCGGTCGGGGGCCATGGTGGTCGATGCGCCGCCCGAAGGGGTGGAGCCGGAGGTCCCCGCTGCCGACGCGCCCGAGCTGCGCGCGGACCCGTTCCCGGTCGCCGGCGGCAGGGTGTTCGCCGTGGCGGGCACGGACCGGACCCGGGCCGGCGCCGTGGTCGGCGGCACGGACGGGACGGGTGCGGCACCCGGAGCCGCGGGGGCGGCGGTCGCCCGGGCCGCCGGAGCGACCGCGTCGGTGGCCCGCGGGGCGATGGCGAGCTCCCGGATCGAGAGGCGGGCCAGGTCCGAGAAGATCGGCCCGGCGGTGGCCGCTCCCGAGGAACCGGCCGGGGTGTCGAACAGCAACACGGTGATCGACACCTGCGGGCGGTCGGCCGGGAGGTAGCCGGTGAAGGTCGTCGTGTAGTGGTAGCCGCCGTCGGGCCAGACGTAGCTGTCCTTGGGGTCGACCCGCTTGGGGCTCGGCATGCGACTGGTGCCGGTCTTGGCGGCCACGGGGTAGCCCGGCAGGTTGATGGTGCGGGCGGTGCCCTCGGACACCACCATCCGCAGCGCCCGGTCCACCTGCGCCGCGCTGGCGGCGGAGATCACCCGTCGGGGCTCGGGGGTGGGCGTCGGGCTGCGCTCACCGTCCGCTCCGACCGTGCCCGACACCAGGCGGGGCGCCACGTACAGGCCGCCGTTGGCGATCACGTTGTACGCCGACCACAGCTGCACCACGGTGCCCGACTGGAAGGTGCCGATCGAGGCCGCCGCCAGGTCCGGCTGGGTCCAGGTGGCGCCGTCGGGGAGCAGGCCGCGCTCCTCCGCCGGGTGGCCGACGCCGGTGATGCGTCCGAAGCCGAAGGCCGACAGCGCGTCGTGGAGGCGCTGCGGGCCCACCTGGAGGCCGATCTGGATCGTCCCCACGTTGGAGGAATCGGCCACGATCTGGTCGACGTTCATCGTGCGGACCGCGTGCTCGTCGTGGTCCTCGAACTCGGCGTCCTTCACCTGGATGCGCCACGGCACCGTGAAGGTCGTGTCGTCGTGCACCACCCCGGCCTCGTAGGCCGCGGCGACCGTCACGAGCTTGAACACCGAACCCGCCTGGTAGGCGTTCGTGAACGCGAGCGGCGTCCCGGACAGCTCCATGTCGCCGGTGGTGGGATCGCGCTCGACCCCGGCCACGGCGAGCACCTCGCCGGTGCTCGGCCGCCCGACGATCGCGATGCCGCCCGCGGCCGACGCGGTGCGGGCGCCCTTGGTGAGGTAGCGCTCGGTCTCGTACTGCAGCGTGCGGTCGAGCGTGGTCGTCACGTCCCGGCCAGGGCGCGGCGCGGTGAGGAGCCGCTCCCCGCCGACGATCGTCTCTCCGCCCCGGGCGCGTTCCACGCTCCGCAGGCCGTCGTGGCCCCGGAGCACCTTGTCCTGGGCGGCCTCGAGGCCGGCCCAGTCGGTGACCGAGCCGTCCGCGTTCAGCGTGCCGAGCAGCGCCCGGGCCGAGCTGCCCGCCGGGTGTTCACGCGAGGACGTGGGATGGGTGCCGAGCACGCCACCGAGGTTCCGCGCCGCGAGGAGCTTGCGGGCGCGGTCGGCGCGGTCGGGCTCCACGGCCTTGGCGAGCACCACGTAGTCGTCGTCCGCCCCCGCGGCGACGAGGGTGCGGGCGGTGTCGTCGGGATCGAGGCCCAGCGCTCCGGCGAGCTCGTGGGCGAGGTCGGTCAGCTGCTCCTCGGAGGTGACCTTGGCGCTGGTGAGTGCGAGCCGGGAGATCGCCACGTCCTCCCGGGGCACCGACACCGCGAGGTCCACGCCGTTGCGGTCGAGGATCGCGCCGCGCAGGGCGGGCACCGTCTCCTGCACGCGCCGCTGGCCGACGCCCTTCTCCGAGAGGGTGGAGGCGTCCTGCAGCTGCACCACGCCCAACTTGGCCACCGGCAGGAGCGCCATGACGCCGAGGACGACGGCCACGCCGGTGAGCCGCTTGCGGGTCCCTGCGCTGCCGAGCGCCTCACCGCGCTCGGCCCGGGCCCGGGCGGCGGCCGACCGGCCCGGTCCCCTCGGCGCACGCGGCGGTGCAGATCGGGACGCCCCGGATCGGGACGATGCCGACCGTGACGGAGCCGACCGTGACGGAGCCGACCGTGACGGAGCCGACCGTGACGGAGCCGACCG
>JBMOJH010000078.1:0-16623 GCA_049316905.1 Microthrixaceae bacterium
TTCGCCCGCCGGGTGGACCTCGCGATGGACCTCGAGGGGGCCGAGGGGATGCTCTGGCACGAGGCCGAGGGCGACGGGTTCTGGCAGTACCAGTTCCTCAACCAGTTCGCCTCGCGCATCGGGGGCGGCACCGAGGAGGTGCACCGCAACAACCTCGGCGAGCAGGCCCTCGGCCTGCCCCGCGAGCCGGCGGTGGACCGCGACGTGCCCTGGAACGAGACCCGCCGGTCCTGAACCGGCACGACCACAGGGGGACCACATGTTGCTCGAGGGCAGGACCGCGTTGGTGACCGGCATCGGTCCGGGCATGGGTCGCGACATCTCGCTGCGCCTCGCCGAGCAGGGCGCGGACGTCGCGTTGATGGCCCGTTCGGACAAGGTGCTGCCGTCGGTGGCCGACGAGGTGGAGGCGCTGGGTCGCCGCACCGTGCGCTGCTACGGCAGCGTCGAGTCGGCCGAGGACTGCGCCCGCGTGGCGGCCGAGGTGGGGGAGGCGTTCGGCGGATCCCTCGACATCCTCGTGAACTCGGCGTTCCACGGCGGCCGCCACGAGCGGTTCGAGGGCGCGGACCTCGCCAAGTGGCACCGCCCGATGGACGTCAACTACTTCGGCACGCTCCAGCTCACCCAGGCGATGCTGCCGCTGCTGAAGGCCGCGGGCGAGGAGCGGGGCGACGCCCGGATCGTGATGATCAACACGATGTCGGTGCACATGATCGAGGCCGAGGCCGGGAGCTACGCGGGCTCGAAGGCGGCGCTGGGCGCGGTGACCAAGACCCTCGCCCGGGAGCTCGGCGGCTACGGCATCAGGGTCAACTCGGTGCACCCCGGCTACATCTGGGGCGACAGCGTGAAGATCTACTTCGAGTGGCAGGCCGCCGAGCGCGGCGAGGGCGTCACCTGGCAGGACGTGTACGACGAGCGGGCCGCGGAGACCTGCCTCGGGTACCTGCCCCACAGCTCCGAGATCGCCGGGGCGGTGGTGTTCTTCGCGTCGCCGTTGGCCAAGTGCGTCACCGGCACCGCGTTGCCGGTGAACTCGGGCCACTGGCTCCCGCCGTCGGCCTGACCGACGGGCGGGCCGGACCGGGACCGGCTACTTGCGGGCCTTGCCGCCCGGGCCGAGGTACTTCTTCTTCGTGCGCCGGGTGCCGAGGCCGAAGCCCACGAGCACGCCGAGCAGCGCCGTGCCCGCCAGCACGACCCACAGGCTGAGCGTCACGGTGGTGAACACGAAGTTGATGGGCACGTCCGTGGTGTTGGCCGCGATGAACACCACCAGCACCACGGCGACGACGATGCCGACGATCTGACGGCCGTTGGGTCGCCACGACTCGCTGGTCGAACCCTCGGGCTCCGGTCGTGCGTGGTTCGACATCATGGCGATCCCCTTCTCGCAACCGGCCGGGTTCAGCCCTCGGGGGCAGGGTAGGGCAGCGCCCCGTCATGGTCGGCGATCCACTCCTTGACCACCCGCATCATCCACTTCGTGTCGAAGAGGTCCATCTGGCGGCTGATCCGGCCGTCGCCCGCGTAGGTGAGCACCGAGGCGCCGGGCACCTCGTAGAACGTGCCGTCGGGTCGGGTGCCGGGCAGGCGGTTGTGCCAGTGGTTGAGGATCGTGCCCGTGTCGGTGTCGTAGGCCACGGCGTGGATCGGGAACGTCCACTCGTCGAGGCCCCGCATCGACTCCTCGAGGAACGCCCGGATCGCCGGCAGTCCGTGCGACCACCCGTACACGGAGTCGAGGTAGCTCGCGTCCTCCGTGAACAGGTCGCCGAGGCCGGTCCAGTCCCCGGCCTCGTGCAGCGCCCGGTGGCGCGCGTAGAACGCCGCCAGCTCGGTCTCGTCCCAGTCGGCCATGACATCTCCTTCTCGTGTCGCCCGGCTTTGTGATGCTGCTGACGACGAATATGTCGTCAGCAGCATCACAAAGCGGGGAACTCAGGGGTTCTCGAGGAACTCCGCGACCAGGGCGGCCTGCTCGTCGAGCATCGGCAGCACCACTTCCGCGGGTGCCGACGGGATGCGGAACACGCACTCGGTCACCCCGATCGTCGCGAAGTGCTCGAGCTTCTCGGCCGTGGGCAGCGAGCCGAACGGCACGACCCGCGCCGCGTCGGGATCGCGACCGGCCGCGGCCAGCGCCTCGCGGTACCTCGGGATGCCCTCGGTGAGTCCGGCCCCGCCGATCGGGATCCAGCCGTCCGCGTACTCCACGAGGTGCGCCAGCATCTTCGGGCCGAGCCCACCGCCGATCAGTACCGGAACGGGAACCTCCGGCTTGGGCCAGGACCAGCTCGGCGGGATCGTCACGTACTCGCCCTCGAAGGACGCCACGTCGTCGCGCCAGAGGGCCTGCATCGCGAGCACGTGCTCGCGGGCCTGCTCGCGGCGCGTGCGGTAGGCCACGCCGTGGTCCTCCATCTCGTCCTCGTTCCAGCCGAACCCGATCCCGAGCTCGAATCGGCCGCCCGAGAGGTTCTGCAGCGTGGCCACCGCCTTCGCGGTCACGATCGGGTCGCGTTGGGCCGGCAGCAGCACGCCGGTGCCGAGGTGGAGGGTGGTGGTCACGCTCGCCACGGCCGCGAGCGCAACGAGCGGGTCGACCGACCGCTTGTACTCCTCGGCCAGCTCGGCGTCCCCGGTGGGCGGCGGGGTGCGGCGGCTCGTGGGGATGTGCGTGTGCTCGGGGATCCACAGCGAATGGAAGCCGCGGGCCTCGGTCTCCCGGGCGAGGGCCACCACGTCCATGGCCACGTCGGTGGCGAACATCGTGACCCCGAAGCGCATGGGGCGGACTGTACCGGTGGCGCGCCCACCCCGCCTTCGAGACCTGACGACCCGTCAGATACGCTCGCCGCCGCACGCCCACACCCACCCACGGGCGGCGAGGAGATCTGGAACATGGGCATCTGCGACGGACGGGTCGTGATCGTGACCGGGGCGGGCCGCGGCATCGGCCGGGCCCACGCGCTGGAGTTCGCGGCCCAGGGGGCCAAGGTCGTGGTGAACGACCTGGGGGTCGCCCAGGACGGCACCGACCCCTCGGCCACCCCGGCTCAGCAGGTGGTCGATGAGATCGTCGCCGCCGGGGGCGAGGCCATCACCTCCACCCACGACGTGGCGGACTGGGACGCGGCGGGCGAGATGGTGCAGTCGGCCATCGACACGTTCGGCTCGATCGACACCGTGGTCTGCAACGCCGGCATCGTGCGCGACCGCATGTTCGTGAACTCCGAGCAGGCCGAGTGGGAGGCGGTGCTCCGGGTCCACGTGCTCGGCCACGCCGCGCCGGCCCGCCATGCCGCCGCGTACTGGCGGGCGCGGTCCAAGGCCGGCGAGCCGGTGGCCGGGCGCATCGTGAACACGTCCTCCGGTGCGGGTCTGATGGGTTCCATCGCGCAGGCCGCCTACTCCGCGGCGAAGGGTGCGATCGCGAGCCTCACGCTGGTGCAGGCTGCGGAGCTGGGCCGCATCGGCGTGACCTCCAACGCCATCGCCCCTGCCGCTCGCACCCGCATGACCGAGGAGGCCTTCGCCGACATGATGGCCGAGGTCGGTGAGGACGCCTTCGACGCCATGGACCCGGCCAACGTCGCCCCGCTGGTCGTGTGGCTCGGTTCCGACGAGTCGGCCGAGGTGACGGGCCGGGTGTTCGAGGTGGAGGGCGGCATCATCGGCATCGCCGAGGGGTTCCGGCACGGTCCGCGCTTCGACAAGGGTGCCCGCTGGGACCCGGCCGAGATCGGCCCGGTGGTGGCCGACCTCCTCCGCGAGGCCGCCGAGCCCACTCCCGTCTACGGCGCCGGCTGACCCGCACCCCGAACGGGCCGGTCCTGCGGGGGCCGGTAGGTTGCCGCGATGCGGATGACCTCGCTCTCGCACGGCGCCGGCTGCGCCTGCAAGCTCGGCCCGGACGCGCTCGGCACGGTGCTCGCCGGGCTGTCGATGCCCACGCACCCCGACCTCGTGGTCGGCACCGAGACCGGTGACGACGCGCTCGTGTGGCGCCGCCCCGACGGCTCGGCGCTGGTCGCCACGTGCGACTTCTTCATGCCGATCGTGGACGACGCCCGCACGTGGGGGCGGATCGCCGCCACCAACGCGGCCTCCGACGTGTACGCCATGGGCGGCCGCCCGCTGTTCGCCCTGAACCTCGTGGGCTGGCCGGCGGACCTTCCGCTCGAATTGCTCGGCGAGGTCCTCGCGGGCGGGCTCGACGCCGCGGCCGACGGCGGGTGGGTGGTCGCCGGTGGCCACACGATCGACTCGCCCGAGCCGCAGTACGGCCAGGCCGTGGTGGGCGAGGTCGCCCCGGAGCGCCTGCTCACCAACGCCGGTGCGGCAGCCGGTCAGGCGCTGGTGCTCACCAAGGCCCTCGGCACGGGCGTGGTGGCCACGGCACTGAAGCGGTCCGAGGACGGCGCTGCCGATCCGGGTGGCCCGCTGGCCGTTCCCTACGAGGCGGCGGTGGCGTCGATGTGCACGCTGAACGCGGACGCCGCGGCGGCCGCGCTCGACGCGGGCGCCGCCGCGGCGACCGACGTGACCGGTTTCGGGCTGCTCGGCCACCTCCACAAGCTGGCGCTCGCGAGCGGGGTCACCGCCGTGGTCGACACCGCGGCGGTGCCGGTGCTGCCGGGCGTGGGGAACCTGGTCGCGGAGGGGTACGTGTCGGGCGGGACGCGCCGGAACCTCGACTGGGTCACCCCGCACCTCGACACGGGCGGCCACGACGACGCGACCGCCGCGCTGCTCGCGGACGCCCAGACCTCCGGCGGGCTGCTGTTCGCGTGTGAGCCGGCCGCGGCGCTCGACGCGGTCGACCGGTTGCGGTGGGCCGGCCACCCGGCCGCGGTGGTGGGGGAGCTGGTGGCCGGTACGGCCGGGGCGATCTCACTGCGCTGACGGGGCCCGGACGCGACGGAGCCCGCCGGGTGGCCGGCGGGCTCCGTCGAGTTCCGGTGCGGCAATTGGTGCCGGATCCGACGCGGAACGTCGGTTATCGCACCAAATGCGCTGGGATCAGCTCAGGCGCTCGATCACCATGGCCATGCCCTGACCGCCGCCCACGCACATGGTCTCGACGCCGAAGGTGGCGTCGGACTCCTGCAGGTTGTGGATGAGCGTGGTCATGATCCGGGCGCCGGTCATGCCGAAGGGGTGACCCAGAGCGATCGAGCCGCCGCGGGTGTTGAGCTTCTCCATCGGGATGCCGAGGGTCCGCTGCGACGGCAGCACCTGCGCCGCGAACGCCTCGTTGATCTCGAACAGGTCGATGTCGTCGACGCTCATGCCGGCGCGGGCGAGGGCCTTCTTCACGGCCTCCACGGGGCCGAGGCCCATGATCTCCGGGTTCAGGCCGGTGGCCGCCGAGGACACGATGCGGGCCAGCGGGGTGAGGCCCAGCGCGGCGGCCTTGGTGTCGCTCATCACGACCACCGCGGCGGCGCCGTCGTTCAGCGGGCAGGCGTTGCCGGCGGTCACGGTGCCGTCGGGGCGGAACGCGGGCTGGAGCTGGCTGACCTTCTCCAGGGTGGTGCCGGCACGGATGCCGTCGTCCTTGGCGACGAGGCCGTCGGGGGTCTCGACCGGGGTGATCTCGGCCTCCCAGAAGCCGTTGTTCAGGCTTTCTTCGGCGAGGTTCTGGCTGCGGACGCCGAACTCGTCCTGATCGGCGCGGGACACGTTCTCGAGCTGGGCGACGTTCTCGGCGGTCTGGCCCATGGCGAGGTACATGTCGGGCAGGCCCGCGGCGGGCGACCAGGTGGCGGCGCCGCCCTGGGCGCGCTCGGTGGAGCGGGCCTCGGCGTCCGCGAAGACCGGGTTCTTCGGGCCGTCGGCCATGCCGAACGGGAAGCGGCTGGCGGTCTCCACGCCGCCGGCGAGGAACACGTCGCCGTCGCCGGCCTTGATCGCGTGGGCGGCCATGCGGATCGTCATCAGCGACGAGGAGCAGTAGCGGTTCACCGTGGCGCCGGGGACGTCGTCGAGGCCGGCGAGCACCGCGGCGACGCGGGCGATGTTGTGGCCGGACTCACCGCCGGGCTGGCCACAGCCCCACAGCACGTCCTCGATCTCGGTGCGGTCGAGCTCGGGCACCTTGTCGAGCACTGCGGTGATGATGTGCGCCGACAGGTCGTCGGGGCGAAGGTCCTTCAGCGAGCCCTTGCCCATGCGCCCGATGGGCGTACGGGCGGTGGCGACGATCACGGCCTCGGTCATTGGGAAACCCCCCTGGGTGGTGTGCCGTTCCGGCGGAACGGCGAGGTTACCCACGGGTAACAAGGGCCCACCAATCCGAGTTCCCGGCCGTCCGTCACAACGTCGGCGCCTCTCGTCCGCGTAGGGTCGCGGGCGCCGACGGAGGGGAGGCGCGATGGTCAGGATCCGGAGTGTCGAGCCGGCACCGCCGGCGCGAGCGCCCGCAGCGCCCGGCGGGGTCCGGGTGCCGGGGTGGGCGATCGCATTGGTGGCGGTGGTGGCCGTGGCCCTGATCGCGGCGGTGGCGCTGCTCGCGGACCAGGTCAGAACCGACCGGGACCGCACCGCGCTCCTCGACGACCGGGTCGCGGCCCTCGAGTCGCAGGTCCGTTCGCTGTCGCCGGAGTTCCCGGCCGTCCAGCCCCTTCCGGGGACTCCGGAGGTGACGCCGGCCGACGCGGAGGCCGCGCGCCGGTCGATCGACGAGGCGGTGCGCAGCGTGTTCTCCGCGGGGCCACCGGTCGAGCAGCGGGTGGCCTGGGTGACCGGTTCCGCCAATCCGGGGGCCCTCTTCGCGCCGCTCCTCGAGGCCTTCTCGAAGCCGTCGTGCGCCGGTGCCGTCCCGGTGGTCACCGCCGTGGGCTTCACCTCCGACGGCACCGCGACGGCGAGCTTCCGGGTGGACGGGACAACGGTGAAGGCGGCCGCGGGGAACACCCTCGGCGCCGAGCTCGTGCGGGGACCCGAGCGGTGGCAGGTCACCGCCGAGTCGGTCCAGAACCTCGCTCGGCTGGCCGCGCCGTACTGCTGAGGTCAGGACTGCTGAGGCTCAGGACCGCCGACGGGTCACGGGAAGAAGCGGCTGATCGTGTCGGCCACGCAGGCCGGCTTCGCAGTGACCTGGCCGTCGGGGCCCTCCACCTCGACCGTCACCCGCACCACGACCTGCACGCCGCCCTTCTCCTCCGACGCCGCCGCCACCTCGCCGCGGCCACGGATGCGGGCGCCGGAGGGGACGGGGGAGGGGAAGCGCACCTGCTCGAGGCCGACGTTCACGCCCATGGACGTGTTGCGGACCTCCAGCAGCTGCGGGAGGAAGAGGTTCACGAGCGAGAGCGTGAGGTAGCCGTGGGCGATCGGTCCGCCGAAGGGCGACTCGGCCCGGGCCCGCTCCACGTCGACATGGATCCACTGGTGGTCGCCGGTGGCGTCCGCGAACAGGCCGATGCGGTCCTGGGTGACCTCCACCCAGTCGGTGGTGCCCAGGTCCGCGCCCACGAGGTCGAGGAGTGCGGCGGGGGAGTCGACGACGGTGGGCACGGGGCGAAACTCCTCGTTTGCGGCGAGTGCCGGTCAGGGGTGCTGGGACGACACGGCGAGCACCTCGCCGGTCATGTAGCTCGACAGGTCGCTGGCCAGGAACACCATCACGTTGGCCACCTCCCACGGCTCCGCCGCGCGGCCGAACGCCTCACGGGAGGTGAGCTCCTCGAGGAGCCCGGGCGGGGTCACCTTGGCCAGGTTCGCGTGCATCGCGAGGCTCGGGGACACCGCGTTCACGCGGACGCCGTGCTCGGCGGCCTCGATCGCGGCGGAGCGGGTGAGGGCCATGACGCCGGCCTTCGCCGCGGCGTAGTGGCCCTGCCGCTCCTGGGCCCGCCACCCGAGGACGGACGCGTTGTTCACCACGGCGCCCGAGCGCCGCTCGTACATGCCGGGCAGCACGGCGCGCAGGCACTTGAACGTGCCGGTGAGGGTGACGGCGATGACCCGGTCCCACTCCTCGTCGCTGAGCTCGGTGACGAGGCCGTTGCCGCCGAGCCCCGCGTTGTTCATCCACACGTCGATCCCGCCGAGCTCCGCCTCACCCGTGGCGACAAGGGCCCGGACGTCCGCGTCGTCGGTGACGTTGCAGGTGCGCACGGCCGGCCGTTCGCCGAACTCCTCGGCCAGGGCGTCCGCTGTCTCGTTCAGGCGACGCTCGTGCGCGTCGGAGACCACCACACGGGCGCCCTCGAGGAGGCAGCGCCGGGCGAGCGCACCGCCGATGCCGGTGCCCGCCGCAGCGGTGATCACCACGCCCTTGCCCTCGAGGAGGCCGCGCCCCGGCGGTTCGGGCGGGGCGACGTTGCGGTGCTCGGTCATCGTGGCTCCCTCGGTAGGCCCAGGCCGCGTTCGCCGATGATGTTGCGCTGGATCTCGTCGGACCCGCCGTAGATCGTGTCGGCACGGCTGAAGAAGAAGAGCTTGTGCTCGCCGCCCATCTCGAGCTCGCCGGCGTCGCCCTCGTCCGCGGCGGAGTAGCGGGTGAGCAGCGAGTCGGGCCCGAGCACGTCCAGGGCGGCCTCGCCCATGTCGCGGTGCAGGTTGGCCCAGTAGAGCTTGTTGATCAGCGCCTCGCGGGGGAGCTCCACGTTCTCGTCCACCCGGAGGGCCCGCAGCGCGTTCCATCGCATGATGGAGAGCCGGATCCACAGCTGGGCGAGCTGCTGGCGCAGCACCGGTTCGCCGGTGCGGCCGCGCTCGCGGGCGGCGGTGAGGATGTGGCCGAGCTCGCGCTCGAAGGCCATCTGCTGGCCGAGGGTGAGCACGCCCCGTTCGAAGGCCAGGGTGCCCATGGCGACCTTCCAGCCCTCACCGGGTGCGCCCACCACCAGGTCGGCCGAGGTGCGGGCGCCGTCGAAGAACACCTCGTTGAACTCCGCGGTGCCGGTGATCTGGCGGATCGGGCGGATGTCGACGCCGGGCTGGTCCATGGGTACCAGCAGGTAGCTCAGCCCGCGGTGCCGCTCGGAGCCCTCCTCGGTGCGCGCGACCACGAAGCACCAGTCGGACCACTGCGCCAGTGACGTCCACACCTTCTGGCCGTCGATGACCCACTCGTCGCCCTCGCGTCGCGCCCGGGTCTTCACGTTGGCCAGGTCGGAGCCGGCGTTCGGCTCGGAGTAGCCCTGGCACCAGAACTCGGTGCCGTTCACGATGCCGGGGAGGAAGCGCTGCTGGATCTCCGGCGACGCGAAGTGGATGAGGGTCGGGCCCAGCAGCCCCTCGCCCACGAGGCCGGCCCGGCCGGGACCCCCGCCGCGGGCGTACTCCTCGTGGAACGCCACCTCGAGGTGGAGGGGCAGGCCGCGGCCGCCCTGCTCGACCGGCCAGCCGACGCAGGTCCACCCGCCCGAGGCCAGCTCGCGCTCCCACGCCATGCGCTCCTCCACGAAGGCGTGCTCGTCGCCCGGTCCCCCACGGAAGCGGAGGGGGGCGAACTCGCCGCGGAGGTGCTCGGCCATCCAGTCGCGGATCTCCTCGCGGAACGCCGCCTCGTCGGCGGCGGCGGGTACTGCTCCGGCGCTCACGGCGGCAGGGTACTGCGAACTGACGACCCGTCAGAAACCGTCCGGCGGCCCGCGGGCTGCGCCGGGCCGGCGGGGCGCGCCCCGTAGGCTCGGGGGTGCATGAGCGGTCCGGCTGACTCCCCGTTCGGTCTCGGGGGCCCGGAACCCGCGCCGGCGCCGCCGCCCGCTCCCGGGCGCCCGAACCGCACCGTGCTCTGGGTGCTGGCCGGCACCGTCGGCCTCCTCGCCGTGGCCGTGCTCGCCCTGGTGGCGGTCCTGGTCCTCCGTGACGGTGGCGACGGCGGACGGGCGTCGGCCGGCGCCGCCTCCACGACGGCCGCCGAATCCACGACCACGACCGCCGCGGGCGGCGGGGCCATCCGCCCCGGTGGCCAGGTGCAGGGCGCCGTGCGGGTGGAGGAGCGCTACGTGCAGCAGGGGGTGCTGCAGCGGCCGTACCTCGTGATCTCCCCGGCCGACGCCGGGGCCGAGCGGTTGCCCGCCGTCATGGTGCTGCACGGCCTGACGTTCAACCGGAACTCCATGTCGACCGTCGCCGACTGGCGCTCGGCGGTGGCCCGCGACCGGTTCGTGGCCGTCTTCCCGCAGGGGGTGCTCGACTCGTGGAACGCGGGGCCGTGCTGTCCGCCTTCGAACCTGGCGAACACCGACGACGTGGGGTACCTCACCACGGTGGCGGAGGAGGTGGGCCGCCGCACCGACGTGGATCCGTCCCGTCGCTTCCTCACCGGGTTCTCCAACGGCGGGATCATGACCTACACGATGGCGTGCGCCCGGCCGACGCTCTTCGCCGCGGTGGCGCCGATGGCGGGGTCGAACGTGAGCGGGTGCGCGCCACCGACGCCGGTGTCGCTGCTGCACGCCCACGGCGATCCCGACCCGACCGTGCCCTACGACGGCAGCCTCACGGCGAGCCGGGTGCTCAGCTCGGCGCCGTTCCCCGACGTGCCCACCTCGGTGGCCGCGTGGGCCGCGGCCGACAAGTGCGCGGCGCAGCCGACGGTGACCCCCGGTCCGCCCGGGGTGACCACCCGGACCTGGAACGGCTGCGCGGACGGCGCCCGGGTGGAGCTGGTGACGTATCCCGGCAACGGCCACAACTGGCCGACGCAGCCCGTGGAGGGCATCGACCTGGTGCTGCGGTTCTTCGGGATCAGGACCAGCTGAGCGGGACGACCTGGCCACCGCCGGAGCCGCCCACCGCCGGATGGGCCGCCGAGCGCGGCGGGCCGGCGAGGTCCTGCACCGCACGGCGGAGGGCCGTGCCCGCGTCGGAGCCGGGGGCCAGCAGCCGCTGGGCCGACAGGTACCGCAGGTAGGACTCCAGCGTGCGGAGCACGTGCTCCCGGGCCGGCACCGCGGCGCCGTGCGCCTGGCACCACTCGTCGATCCAGAGCCACAACAGGGCACCGACGTCGTCGGTGGTCCAGCACTCCCGGCCGTCGCCCGGGTCGGCTGTGGCCCCGGAGCGGGCGCGGGCGCCGACGATCGCGGCGAGGGCGTCGCGCTGCATCGGCGTGCCGCGGCGCAGGGCCCAGCGCACCACCGCCCGGCGACGGGCCACGAGTTCGGCCGGGGCCTCGACCGAGTGGGCGCGGCGGGGCGGCGACGACGGGGTGCGGGGCGGCGACGGCGGGGCGGCGGTGGTCATGGCGCCATCCTCCGCGAGGGGTGTGACAGTCCCTCCGACCCGTTGTCGGACGGCCGCGGTCAGGGGGCGACGTTTGCGGCGTCGAGGTAGTTCTCGAGCAGCGCCGGACGCAGGCCGAGCGCCTGCAGTTGACCCATCAGGAACTGCAGGTCGCCGAGGAGCGACGGCTTGAAGTGCAGCAGCACGATGTCGCCGGCCCGCAGCGGCCCGCCGGAGGCGGTCTGCAGCTTGGCGTCCTCGAGGGTGGCGCTCCAGTGCACGACGGCCTTCATCCCGCAGCCGGCCGCGGCCGACAGCGTGGTGTCGTCGTAGTTGCCGTAGGGCGGCCGGAAGTAGCGGACCGGGGTGGCGAAGTCGCGGGCGTACGTGGCGGCCGGCTCGCACACCTCGCGGATCTGGGTGGCCGGGTCCTTCCCGCGCAGGCTGACGTGGCTGATCGAGTGGGCGGCCACGCCGGCACCGGCGTCCTGGAGGGACTTGAAGAACGGGAAGCCGCCCCGCATGTACTGCTCCGTGAGGAACATGGTGACGGGGATGTTGTTGGCGCGCAGGTACTCGGCGACGGCGGGGTCGCGGGTCACCCCGTCGTCGATCGTGATGAACACGACGGGATCGAAGGTGATCACACGGTGCACCACCGGCAGGGGCTTGCCGGCGGCCTGGAGGGGGGCGACGGTCAGCCCGGGGGTGAGCACCGGTGTGGCGGCGGCCGCGTTCGGCGGCACGGTCTCCGGGGCGGGTGCGCCCTCGGTGGACCCGGCGGGCATGGGCCCCGGCGCCGCGGTCGTGGAGGCGGTGGTGGGCGTCGTGGTCGGCGCGGTGGTCGACGCGGTGGTGCTCGGCGCCGTGGTGCCTGCGGCGTCCCCCCGGGGGACGGTGGTGGTGGCGCGCCGGGCCGCCACGTCGGTGGTGTCCGAGGAGTTCCACCAGCCCACGGCCATGACCACGGCGGCCACGATCAGCGCGGCCACTCCCACCACGAGTGCCCGCCGCGCCCAGTAGCGGCGCCGCGACGGCCTCGGCGGACGCGCCGGGGCCGAGGGCTCGAGCAGGGAGGTCACCCGGCCATCCTACGGGCGACGGGCCGGTCGGGGGCTTCACCGACCGGCCCGTCGCCGCAGGATTCGGATGTGGTCGGGGCGGTGCCCCGGGCCGGTCAGCCGGTGAAGGCCAGGCTGCTGCCGCCGGTCTTCGAGGCCGAGATCCCGGCCACGTTGGCGGTGGTGCCCGTGTCGGTCGTGGTGGTGCCGGCCACGGCGGCGACCTTCACGTCGACCACGCCCTGGGAGCAGATGCCCAGCGGCGACTCACCCTGGGTCTTCACGGCGACGTCGGGCGACTGCGTGAACAGGTTGTTCAGGAAGGCCGTGACCTCGTTGACGTTGATGTTGGCCAGTGCCTGGTTCAGCGCCAGCTGGACCAGGGCACCGAACTTCTCGCCGGCGAGGTCCCAGTTGAAGGCGTTCAGCGCGGCCTGCAGTTCGGCCTCGAGCTGTGCCTTGTACTGCTCGGGGGTCTGGCCACCCGGCAGGGTGGTGGTCGGCGCGTCGGGCTTCGGCGAGAGGTTGCCCGCCAGGGCCAGCAGCTGCGACTTGATCTCCTGCGGGAAGATCGACCAGTAGGTGCCCAGCACCAGCGGCTGCTTGATCTCCTGCTGGCCGAGGTTGCCGACGAACTCGATCAGGTACTGGCCCTTCACCGCCGGATCCAGCGTGACCTTGACGTTGCCCGCACCGATGCCCGGAGTGGCCTCGAGGGCGGCCTGGATCGACTCGGGGGTCGGCTGGCGCCATGAGTTCACGAAGGGGAAGACCGGGAAGATGTAGCTGTTGGCGACGTCCACCCAGTTCGTGGGCCGGGTGAACGGCACCTCGGCGGGGAGGAACTTGATGATCGGGGTCTCGGCGTCGCCGTACTTCAGGGTGAACGCCACGCCCTTCTTCAGCGCGTCCTCGTTGTTGAACCCGGACAGGTCCACCTTCAGGGTCCGGACCTCGTTGACGCCCGGCAGCGAGCCGGAGCACACCTCGAAGGTGGTGGAGGTGGTGCCGGTCGCACCCGGGGTGATCTCGAGCTGGTTGTTGACCACGGTGGCCGGACCGTCGAGGACCTTCAGCGTGGAGGGATCGACCTTGCGGACGACGCCCTTCTCGTCCTTGCCGTCGGTCACGTACTTACCGAGGACGTCGACGGTGAGCTTCTGGTTGGCGGTGCCGTTGATCTCGATCGGCTGCGCGATGTCGGGCGAGCCGGGGATCTTGATCAGCGTGGCGGCGACGGTGCCGGGGGCCGAGCACGTGACGTTCACGTTGTTGACCTTGCCGGCGACGGTGGCGACGATCGTGAGCTTGGCGGTGCCGATCGTGTACTTGATGACGCCGCCCTTGCCGACGCCCTCGAGCTTCCCGGTGAACGGACCCTCGGTGATCGTCACCGGCGTGTCCTTCACCAGGTTCACGGTGCGCTCGGGGAGCGGGCCGGACGGGATCAGCTTGGTGGAGGTGGGCCCGGCGATCCCGATGTCGTACTGGGCGTTCGTGACCTTCAGCGACGGGAGCAGCGCGACCGCCTTGTTGACCGTGTCCTTGTCGAGCGTGACGCCCCAGGTGAAGGCGATGTCGGAGCCGGACTGCTCGGGCTGCAGCGTGGCGGGCACGTCGGACGTGATCGTGATCGGCAGCGCGAGGGAGCCCGTGGGGCTCAGCACCTTGACCAGGTTCACCGAGTCGGGATCCGCGCCGACGCAACTGGCCGAGACCGTCTTGCTCTGCGGCGCCGCGCCGGTGGGCGACTGGGAGGCCACGGCGAACACGCCGGCCACCATCGCCACGGCCACCACCGCCCGCGTCGCCCTGCTCTTTACGATCTTCGTGACCATCAGTCCCCCTCGGGTAGCCGCCCAGCGCTGGGTGATCGTAGGCAGGTCCCCCGTCCCGGCGCTAGGGCGCGGTACCGGGCACATGTACCCGGTCCGCCACTCCGCGTGGGCACGATGGTCCAGCGGAGCCCGCACCGCGGCACCGGGCGGGGGCCGGGGCCGCTCGTCGGGTGCGCACCGCGGGCTACGGTCCGCCGTCGTGAGTGACCACACCGAACCGACGCGTCGACTCGGCCGGACCGAACTGCGCGTCGGTCCCGTCGCCTACGGCTGCTGGCGATTCAGCGGCACCGATGTGACCGCGGCGAGGGAGAAGATCGAGACCGCCCTCGAGTGCGGCATGACGCTGATCGACACCGCGGACATCTACGGCTTCGACGGCAGCTCGGGCTTCGGTGACGCGGAGGTGCTCCTCGGTCGGGTGCTGGCCGAGGCACCGGAGCTGCGGGAACGGATGGTGCTCGCCACCAAGGGCGGCATCCGCAAGCCGGTGCCCTACGACCAGTCCGCGACCTACCTGGCGGAGGCGTGCGAGGACTCGTTGCGCCGCCTCGGTGTGGACCACGTCGACCTCTACCAGGTGCACCGGCCCGATGTCCTCACCCACCCCGCCGACCTCGCCGCGACCCTCACGTCGTTGGTGGAGCGGGGACTCACGCGGGAGGTGGGTCTGTCGAACTTCACCGTCGCGCACACCCGCGCGGTGATGGCGTACCTCGACCGCCCGCTCGCCACCTCCCAGCCGCAGTTCTCGGCGCTGCACCTCGAACCCCTGGAGGACGGCACCCTGGACCTCTGCTCCGAGGTGGACGTCACCCCGTTGGCCTGGTCGCCCCTCGCGGGCGGTCGCCTCGCCGGCGACCCGGCCGACGAGCGCGCGGCGCGGGTGACGGAGGTGCTCGACCGCCTCGCCGGACGCGAGGGGGTGGACCGCAGCGCGGTGGCGCTGGCATGGGTGATGCGCCACCCGTCGGGCGCGGTGCCCATCGTGGGCAGCCAGCGGCCCGAGCGGATCCGCGCCGCGGCTGCGGCACTCCGGGTGCGGCTCGACCGCACGGACTTCTACGACGTGCTCGTGGCCTCGCGCGGGGAGCGGCTGCCGTGAACGACGTCGGCACCACCCCACCGTCGGGGCGCCGGCCGTTGCACACCCCCGAGGTGGCGTGGTTCGGCGCGTTGTGCGACGACGACTACGAGTTCCTCGGCGTGCCCAACCCGGCCCTGGCATCGAGCTTCGGGCACTGCGCCGACATCGTCACCACGGCCGACCGGGAGGGTTTCGACAACGTCCTGCTGCCCTCCGGCTATGAGCTCGGCATCGACGCCGTCGCGTTCGCCGCGGGCGTGGCCCCGATGGTCCGGAACATCGACCTGCTGCTGGCGGTGCGCTGCGCGGAGATGTGGCCGCCGCAGCTCGCCCGCCAGCTCGCCTCGATCGACGGCATCCTCGGCGAGCACCCCGATCGCCCGGGGCGGAGCCGCCTGTGCGTCAACATCATCTCGTCGGACCTGCCGGGGGCGCCGCTGCCGAGCGAGGCCCGCTACGCCCGGACGCTCGAGGTGATGCAGATCCTCCGGACGCTGCTCGACGGCGAGCCGCTCGAGCACCACGGCGAGTTCTACGACCTGGTGCTCGACCCGCCGCGGGCCCGCCCGGTCGGTGGCGCGAGCCCGCCCTTCTACTTCGGCGGTCTCTCCGAGCCGGCCCGTGAGGTCGCGGCCCGGGCGGCCGAGGTCTACCTCACCTGGCCCGACACGGTCGCGGCGACCGCCGAGGTGATCGCCGACCTGCGACGCCGCGCCGCGGCCCATGGTCGCGAGTTGCGCTTCGGGTTCCGCTGTCACGTGATCGTGCGCGACACCGAGGCGGAGGCACGCGCCGCGGCCGCACGGCTGATCAGCCGGCTCGATCCCGAGCAGGGCGAGCGGATCCGGGCCCGCTCGCTCGACACAGGATCCGCAGGGGTGGCCCGGCAGGTGGAGCTCCGCGACGCGGCCGACGAGGACGGGTTCGTGGAGGACCACCTCTGGACGGGCATCGGCCGGGCGCGCAGCGGCGCCGGCGCGGCGATCGTGGGCGACCCCGACCAGGTGGTGGCCGCGCTCCGCGCGTACACCGAGGTGGGCGTGGACGCCTTCATCCTCTCCGGGTACCCGCACCTCGAGGAGTGCCGTCGCGTGGCGGCCTCGGTCCTGCCCGGCCTCCGCTGAGCGCCGCCCGCGGGGGCGAGCCGGGGGAGTGGTCCCCTTTCGGGGCCGCGATCGATCGTTGGTAACTTCGTACCGCTGGGGAAGGAGGCAGGTGGCCGCGATCGAACGGGAACCGGAGGGGGACGAGCGCGTCCCCGCCGGGACCGCCGCCACGTTCCCCCATGCCGTGCCGGAGGCCCCGGCGCCCGCGGACCGTCCGCCGCCGCCACCCGCCCCGGACGTGGTCATCGACCTCCGCTCCCGCTTCCCGTCGACCCCGTCGGGGTCCACACCGGCTGTCCCGCCCACCACTGTCCCGCCCACCACTGTCCCGCCCACCACTG
>JBMOJH010000079.1:0-16387 GCA_049316905.1 Microthrixaceae bacterium
GATGGTGGTTCGGGGCGCTCCGCGAGGCGCTCCCGCAGCCCGCCCGCGGCACGGCGGGCCTCGCGCACGGTCAGCGGCGGCGGTGACCATCCCGCCCACGACGCGAGCCGCACGATCGGCGGGGCCGGGGTGTCGGCCCCGAGGACCTCGCGCGGCGGGCCCACCTGCACCTCCGCCCCTCCCC
Organism: Microthrixaceae bacterium; assembly: GCA_049316905.1. Lineage (GTDB taxonomy): Bacteria > Actinomycetota > Acidimicrobiia > Acidimicrobiales > Microtrichaceae > CAIPVR01. Next base: position 185 of record JBMOJH010000079.1, read on the forward strand.
CCGGCAGGTGGAGCACCACGTCGGCGAACTGCACGATGCGCTCCAGCCGGTGCTCGGCGACCAGCACGGTCAGGCCCACGTCGTGGACGAGGCGGGCCAGCGCGGAGAGCACCTCGTCGGCCGAGGCAGGGTCCAGCGCGGAGGTGGGCTCGTCGAGCACCAGGACGCGGGGGCTCGCGGCCAGCACCGACGCGATCGCCACCCGCTGCTGCTGACCGCCGGAGAGCGTGGCGAGCGGCCGTTGGCGCAGCGGTGCCAGGTCGAGGAGGTCGAGGGTGTCCTCGAGCCGCCGGCGCATCACGTCGACCGGCACCGCCAGGTTCTCCATGACGTAGGCGATCTCGTCCTCGACCGTGTCGGCCACGAACCCCGCGGCGGGGTCCTGCACCACGGTGCCGACGGTGTCGGCGAGGTCGCGCGGCGCGAACTCCGCCGTGGAACGGCCGCCCACGACCACCTCTCCGGTGAGCAGGCCGCCGGTGAACCGCGGGACCAGGCCCGACACGGCCTGCAGGAGGGTGGACTTGCCGCTGCCGGTGCGGCCGACCACCAGGCAGAACTCGCCCTCCTCGACCGCCGCGTCGACGCCGGTGAGCGCCGGTCCGGGCGCGTCGGGGTACGTGAAGCCGACGTGACGGAACTCCACCGCCGCGCTCACCGGGCGCTCCCCACCGGGCGGTCCGCGGGCTCGGGCACGAGGCCCGGCACGGGCGGCGTCGCGACCAACGGCACCAGCACCATCGCCGCAGCGGCGAGCGCGACCAGCGACATCGGCGGCCAGCCGGGCGGCGCGACCGGCGGGACGAGCGCGCCTCCGGCGGCGGCCGCCGACATGAGCGCGGCGGACGCCACGCCCGACAACGCGGTGGCCCACTCCGGCGCGCCCCACGGGTCGGGCCGGTGCACCGTGCGACGGGCGCGACGACCGGCCAGCACCGTGCCCGCGACCACCGCCGCCGCGCCGATCGCCACGAGCGGAAGGCGCAGCACGTCGGGCGTGGCGGCGTCGAGCAGCGCGTAGGAGCCCACGACCAGACCGACGAGGCCGATGAGGAGCAGCCACCTGGCCACGGCCCGGCGCTGCGGGGCGACCGCCGCGGTGCGCCCGTAGCCACGCACGTCCATGGAGGCGGCGAGTCGCACCGACCGCTCGAGCGCCTCCTCCAGCACCGGCATGACCGACCCCGCCACGCCCCTCCAGCCACCCGGACGGCCCCGGAGGCGGCGCGCCGCGCGGACCCGACCGACCGACACCACGAGCTGCGGGGCGAGGGTCACCGCGACCGCCACCGCCACGCCGGCCTCGTGCAGCACCGGCGGCAGGGCCCGGAGCAGCCGGTACGCGCTGGCCATGGCATTCACCGCCCCGAAGCACCCCAGGATCACCGCGAGCTGCAGGCCCCCGTACACGGCGGCGAGGAGCGCCTCCGCGGTGACCGGGCCGCCGAGGCTGATGCCCGCGGCCCACTGCGGCAGATCGACCGCCGGAAGACGGAACAGGACGGTGCCCGGGGTTCGGACGCCGATGAGCACGGTCAGCACCACCCGCAGCAGGATCACGAACAGACCCATCCGCACGAAGACCCCGACGGCCCGACCGGCCGGACCGGGCTGGCGGCGCGCCGTGGCCACGTTGAGCACCGCCACCGCGAGCAGGCCGAGCACCACCGGGTTCGTGGTGCGCGACGCGGCAGCCGCGGTGCCGATGCCCCAGATCCACCAGGCGGCCGGATGCACCGTACGGGCGCGCGCCGCAGCCCGGGCGGCCGGACGGAGGCCCGCCCGGGCGGATGCGGGCAACCCGGCCCCCGCGCCGGCTCCTGCGAGACCTGCGCTCGTCATGGCCGGCTCACACCGCCGACGGGGGACTGTCCCGCCGCGAACGGGCCCAGGCCGCGGCACCCAGCCCCGCGATCGCGACCACGGCCACGACGATCGCCCAGCCCGGACCGGGGGCACCCGACGGACGGCGACGCGACGCGGTCGCGGCGACCTCCTCGGGCCCGGCGGTGACGCCGCGGTCCCCCGATGACGTCCCGGTCGCGCCGGGCGCGGGGGCCGCGGCGGAGGTCGGCGTAGCGGCCGCGGGCGGATCGGGGCCCGGGTCGGCGCCCGGGTCGGTGCCCGCGGAAGCGGGGGCCGGTCCACCCGGAGCGGCGGGCCCGGGGACGATGGTCGTGGCACCTGCGACCAGGGGCGCCGGTGTCGTCGCGACGGGCCCGCCCGCGCCCGCCGACGGGGGGGCCGGTGGCGCGGCCGGGGGTGGGACGGCGCCGGGCCGCGCCGTGGTGGGCGGTGCGGTGGCCGGCGGCGCCGTGGGTGGCGGCGCCGAGCACGGCGTGGGGGGAACGGCGATCGCCGGAGGGACCTTCCCGGTCCCGAACCGCCACCCCTCGACCGAGCAGCGCGCCGGGAGCCGGTAGCCGAAGGCCCCGACGTTCTGGTAGCTCCAGCCCGTGCCCCCGGTCCAGTAGCTCCAGTACGGCTCGTTCACCGCCGCGCAGCCGGTGGCCGGCACGCCGTCGATCCCGCACACGAACGCCGGACCCTTGGTGGGGTCGTCACGGCGGACCGTCGCCGCGGCGAGGAGCGCCTCACCGCCGGTGGCCCGGTCGGCCACCTCCACACAGCGGATGCGCACCCCGGACCCGTCGTCGATCACGACCGTGACCGAGATCCTCCCGGCGGGCGCGGCCGGGCACGGCGCGCCCGCCGCGGCAGCCACCGGCGCGGTGGCGATCCCGCCGACCAGCGGGACGACCACCGCGACCGCGCCGGTCAGGACCAGCGCGGCCACCGCGGCGACACGCGGGCCCGGCGCCCGTCGGGTCAGGCCCACCGGCGCCTCCGGGCCAGCAGGCCCGATCCGAGCCCGACGAGGAGCAGCGCGACCAGCACCGGGCCGGCGACCGGGCCGCCGGTGAACGCGAGACCGGACGCCGACGCCGTCGTGCCCGACGAGACCGACGGTCCGGTCGAGCCGGAGGCGGTGACGGCCGCGCCGGCGACCGTCACGGTCGGTCCCTCGACCGTGGTCGTCGGCCCCGCCACGGTCGACGTGGTGCTCGACGGACCCGGCACCGTCGTGCTGGTGGTCGTGCTGGTAGTCGTGCTGGTGGTCGTGCTGGTGGTGGTCGTCGTGCTGCTCGGCGGCGGCGTGCAGTCCGGCGCGACGGCGGGCCCGGCGGTGGGGTCGGCCACCGCGAGGAAGCCCGATCCGGCGAGGGCCGGCACGGCCTGCACGGTGGCGAGGAGATCGGCGGCGCCGTTGGAGAACGGCCCGGTGATCCCGCCGCGGTCGACCGCCTCGGCGTCACAGCCCAGCTGCCGAGCCATCAGCGCCGCCGCGGCGCCGGTGACGACGGGCCCGGAACCCGCCACGTCGACGGCGGCCTGGAGCACGGTGGCCGTGCTGTTGGGGTCGCTCGGGTCACCCTCGAAGTACCCCCAGCCGCCGTCCACGTTGCGCACCTCGCCGAGCCAGGTGAAGCCGGCCGCGGCCGGCTCTCCGCCCGACGCCGCGGCGGCGAAGGCCGTGGAGTTGGTGTCGGGCCCGGTGAAGGCGTCCACGTCACGCCCGCACGGTGCGCCCGTGTCGGGGCGGTACGACATCCAGGACCCGTCCGCGCACTGCTGCGCCGCCAGCCACCCCGTCATCCCGTCGGGCACCGCCTCGCCCGCGGCGCGCAGCGCGAGGATCGCGAGCGACTGGCGTACGGCGCCGTCGAACGTCGGATCGGCCGACCCGACGAGCCCGGCGTCCGTGCCGGCGGTCCGGACCGTCGCGACAAGGCGGGCCACGAGGTCGGCACCGGGCGCGGCGCCCACGGCCCGCGGGTCACCGCCGCGCAACACCTCCAGGAGCACCACCTTGGCCAGGCGGCCCGGGTTGTCGTCGCCACCGGGCGCCACGACGGTCTCGCGGTTCGCGGTCACGGCGGCGACGACGGCGTCGGCCCGGGATCCCCCGACGCCGGCCCACGCGAGGGCGAGTCCGGCGTCGACGGTGGCACCCCAGTCGGGGCCGCCGAAGTTCTGCAGCGGCAATCCGCCGTCGATCGCGCCGGCGAGCCAGGCGGCACCGTGACCGGCGGCGGTGGCCGGGTCGGCGGTGGGTGGACCGCTCGGCGGGGCGGCCGCGAACGCGGGTGCCGCGGTGGCACCGAGGAGCAGGGCGGCGGCGGCCACGGCGAGGAAGACCCGTCCCCGTCGCGTCCCCGCACCCGTGATGGGTGGGGTGGTCATGGTGATCTCCTGTCGGCCGGGGCCGACGAGGAGGTGCCGCAACGACGCGATGGGCCGCGTCCCACGGCTCCTCACCGCAGTCCTCGGCGGTGGATGGAGCCAGTCGTGGGGCAGGTGTTCCGACTCGTGGCACGGGGGCCACTCACGGTTGCGGGTCAGCGCCGGATTCGCACCGGACTTCCCCTGCTCCCATTCCTGGGCGCCCGACCGGGTGGCCGGACGTGGTCATCCGACCATGCGACCACGGCGGTGTCAATCACCGAGGCCCCCTGGTTCAGGTGCTCGGCGGCAGGAGTCGCAGCCCGAGCTCCTCGAGCTGCGCCGGGTCGATCGCCGTGGGCGCGGAGGTCAGCGGATCGGTGCCCGACTGGGTCTTCGGGAAGGCGATCACCTCGCGGATGTTCTCCTCGCCGAGCAGCAGCGCCACCAACCGGTCGATGCCGAACGCGAACCCTGCGTGCGGCGGCGCACCGAAGCGGAAGGCGTCGAGCAGGAACCCGAACTTGGCGCGGGCCTCCTCCTCGCCGATGCCGAGGAGGTCGAAGATCCGCTGCTGGACGTCCGGGCGGTGGATCCGGACGCTGCCCGAGCCGAGCTCCCATCCGTTGAGCACCAGGTCGTAGGCCTGGGAGCGCACCGACAGCAGGTCCCCGGGTCCGCCGTCGAGCAGGGCGACGTCCTCCGCGTGGGGCATCGTGAACGGGTGGTGCGCCGGCACCGGCCGGCCGGTCGCCTCGTCGACGGCCTCGAACAGCGGGAAGTCCACCACCCACAGGAACTGGAGCCCGCCCTCGGTGACCGGGGGCCGGCCGAGTTCGAGGCGCAGCAGCCCGAGCACGTGCACCGCACGGGCCCAGTCGTCGGCCACGAGGTACAGCACGTCGCCGGGCTCGGCCCCCAGGCGCCGGGCCACCGCCTCGAGCTCCTCGGCGGACAGGAACTTCGCGATCGGCGAGGACAGTGTCACGCCGCCGTCGTCGGCCGTCTCCACGCGCATCCACACGAGGCCCTTGGCGCCCCAGCGCTTCGCCCGGTCGGTCAGGTCGTCGAGCCGGTTGCGCGAGGTGGCCTCCGACGCGCCCGCGTGGCGGATTCCCCTCACGGTCGCACCGGCGAACGCGTTGAAGCCGGTGTCCGCGAACACGTCGGTGAGGTCGACGAGCTCCATCCCGAAGCGCACGTCGGGCTTGTCGGAGCCGTAACGGTCCATCGCCTCGCGCCACGTGATGCGGGGGACGTCGCCCAGCGGGTCGCCGGTGACCGCCTCGACCGCGGCCGACACCGCGGCCTCGATGCAGGCGAGCACGTCCTCCTGGCCGGCGAAGCTCATCTCCGCGTCGAGCTGCGAGAACTCGAACTGCCGATCCGCGCGGAGATCCTCGTCGCGGAGGCAGCGGGCGATCTGGTAGTAGCGGTCCACACCACCGACCATGCACAGCTGCTTGAACAGCTGCGGGCTCTGCGGCAGCGCGTAGAAGGTGCCGGGCCGGTGCCGCGACGGCACCACGAAGTCGCGGGCGCCCTCGGGCGTGGAGGCGATCAGCAGGGGCGTCTCCACCTCGACGAAACCCTGGTCGTCCATCGCCCGGCGCAGCGCGGAGTTCACCGCGGCGCGGGTGCGGAGGTTCCTCTGCATCCCCTCACGGCGCAGGTCCACGTAGCGGTGGCGCAGCCGGACGGTCTCGTCCACGTCGTCGGCCCGGTCGTCGAGCGGGAACGGCGGCGGCTCGGCCTCGGCGAGCACCTCGACCTCGCAGTCGCCGACCTCCACCTCGCCGGTGGCGAGGGCCGGGTTGGTGGTGCCCTCCGGGCGGGGGCGGACGGTGCCGGTGATGCGCAGCACGTACTCGCCCCGGAGGTCCGCCGCGCCGTCGACCACGCACTGGATCAGGCCGGTGTGGTCGCGCAGGTCCACGAAGGCGAGGTGCTCGCCGTGCTCGCGCCGGCGGGCGGCCCACCCACAGACGGTCACGCGCTCCCCCACGTGCTCGGGGCGGAGCTCACCGCAGAGATGCGTGCGCATGTTGGTCACGTCTGGTTCCTCAGTTCGTCGATCACGCGGTCCCGCGCCACCCGGCGCTGGCCCGCATCACCCCGCAGGTCGCGCAGGGTGACCTCGCCGGCGGCGAGCTCCTCCTCACCGACCAGCAGCGCCCAGCGGGCCCCCGAGCGGTCGGCGGACTTCATCTGCGACTTCATCGACCCGCCCCCGAAGCGGCGGTCGGCCGCCAAACCGGCGCCGCGCAACTCGTGGGTGAGGTCGCGGGCGGACGCGCCACCCGCGAGGTCCACCACGAACACGTCGAGCCCGGGCTCGGGGGCGTCGAACACACCCTCCGCGTCGCAGGCCAGGAGGATGCGGTCGACGCCGAGGGCGAAGCCGATGCCGTCCGTCGGCGGCCCGCCGAGGTCCTCGGCGAGGCGGTCGTACCGGCCGCCGCCACCGACTGCGTTCTGCGCCGCGTCGAGCGCCTCGGCGGCGAACTCGAAGGTGGTGCGGCGGTAGTAGTCGAGGCCGCGCACGAGCCGCGGGGCCTCCGTGTAGGGGATGCCGAGGGCGTCGAGCCCCTCGCGCACGCGGGCGTAGTGCTCGGCGGCCGCGTCGCTCAGCACGTCCGCGATCACCGGGGCGCCGTCCACCACGGTCCGGTCCTGCGGGCGCTTGGAGTCGAGCACCCGGAGGGGGTTGCGGGCGAGGGTCGTGAGCGCCTGCTCGGAGAGGTCGCCGCGATGGGCCTCGAGGTGGTCGCGGACCGCACCTGTGTAGCGCTCCCGGTCCTCGTGCTCGCCCAGGGTGTTCAGCAGCAGGCGGACCCGACGGAGCCCGATGGCCTCGTAGAAGCGCCAGGCGAGGGCGATGACCTCCACGTCGAGGTCGGGGTCGTCCACCCCGAGCACCTCCACGCCCACCTGGTCGAAGCTGCGGTACCGGCCCTTCTGCGGGCGCTCGTGGCGAAAGTTCGCGCCCTCGTACCAGACCTTCCACGGCACCGGCGGTGAGTGCTGCACGAAGGCCCGCACGACCCCGGCGGTGAGCTCGGGACGCAGGGCGACACGGGAGCCGTCCTTGTCCTCGAAGTCGTACATCTCCTTGGTGACCACGTCGGTGGTCTCGCCCACCCGGAGGAACACGCCGAGGTCCTCGAGCAGCGGTGGGCGCACCTCGCGGTACCCCGCGGGTTCCACCACGGCGGCGAAGACCTCGACCAACGCCCGGCGCCGGGCGGAGTCCGGCCACAGCACGTCCCGCATGCCGGTCAGGCTGCGGAACTGGGGGCGGTCGGGGCTGGTCACGGCCCGACACGGTACCGGAGCCACGCCGGGGCGCCGGAACCGGTTCGGCACCGGCGGACGTTCACCCCTTGACCAGCGCGCGCACCTGCGTGAGGAGGTCGTCCTCCTGACGGTGGTAGATCGTCGGCACGTTCGTGGCGCCCTGGTGGGCCTCCGCGATCCACTCCATCACCCGGTGGCAGTCGTCCTTCGCCCGCACCCGCGTGATCGAACCGACCACCAGCGCGGGGTGTGCCGGCTCGAGCGACACCGCCACCGGCAGCACGTAACGGCACCCGAGCATGAGGTTCATCGTGCCGTCGTAGAGCGGTTGGAGGTGCAGGGTGGGACGGTCGCCCGGGTCGATCCCGCGCCGCTGCTTCCACTGCGCCGCCACCTTCTTGACCATCGAGGCCGTCAACGACAGGTCCTGGCTGCCGCTGGCCGCCATCATCAGCATCTGGCCGCCCTCCGACAGGCGGTTGTCGAGCTCGTGGCGCACGAGCAGGTTGTTCGCCCGCACCAGTGCAGGGTCGAGCTTCGCCCGGCGGCGCGAGTGCGTCTGCGGCACCGAGAGGAAGGTCCGCGAGCCGCACTGGAGCACCTGCAGGGCCGGGATGTTGAAGGCCTGGCGCGTGGTGACCATCCGGCTGACCACGACGTTGACGCGGGGCGCGAGGTCGGGCACGTCGATGCGCTCGCCGAGCACGCCGAAGGTCCGCCCCTCCTCGCACATGGAGGCGATGAGGGCGCCGCCCACCACGGCGATGTCGATGATCTGGCCGTGGTTGGTGACCACCGCGACGTTCGCACCCTCGCCGGTGAGCAGTTGGTAGACGCCGTCGAGCTGCGCCGCCACATCGGGCCGGCGGAACACCGGCAGGAGGTCCTCGTCGAACCGCGGGTAGGCGGCGTTCGCGTACAGCTCGATCGTGTCGACACCGCCCGGGCGGGGCTCCACGACCACGCAGGAGGGGTCGTGGAACTCGAGCGACGGCGTGTACGGCAGGGGCTGCAGGATCGAGTTGTGCCCGGCGCGGACGAGCGACGACAGGGCCTTGTGGTAGGCGGTCGGGTCGGTCGCGGCGAGCAGCGCCCGGGCGTCCTCCACCGCGGATCGCGAGGGCGGTGCACCGTCCCGGCCCTCGTCGGACTCCGGACCGGGCTCCGCCGCCACGGGCGTCGGGTCCTCGGGGACCAGGTGCAACTGCGGTCGGTCCTGGGGGTCGCGGTCCACGTGCTTCTTGCCGGCCATCCCGAGAGTCTGCCCGTTCCCACCGGCGACCGCGCCCTGCCGGGCTGCGGACCGGGGCGGATCCTCAGGCCGGGCGTCGGTCAGGCCGGGCGTCAGTCAGGTGGGGCGTCGGTCAGGTGGGGCATCGGTCAGGTGGGACGGTGCAACCGGGCCAGGTGGTGCAGCCCGCGTCGACGGAACGACGTGAGGTCGAACCCGACGGAGCGGTAGCGGTCCGCGGCCCGGGGTTCAGCGGCCAGCCACGGGCCGAGGGTCGGCCACTCCAGCTCCACCATCTCCCGCTTCGCGCGGCTGAACGAGGTGAGGCCACCCAGCGGACCTCTCAGGAGCGGCTCGAGCACGGCCCGCAGCCTGGTGGCGGCGGGCTCGCACACGAGGGCGGTTCCCCCGGGACGCACGACGCGGTGCAGCTCGCGGAGCGCCTCGTCGAGCTCGTCGGGGCGCAGGTGATGGAGCACGTCCATGACCACGGCGGTGTCGACCGATCCGGTCGCGAGCGGCACCCGCGTGGCGCAGCCGGCCACGACCGCGCCGGGCGTGTGCGCGGCGGCGAGCTCCGGTTGCAGCTCCACGGCGACGACCCTCCGGAAGCCGAGTTCGACGAGCGTGGCGGTGAGGTTGCCGTCGCCGGCACCGAGGTCCAGCACCAGGCCGCCGCGGTCGAGCGCGCCCGCGCCCAGCAGTTCGAGGCGGCGGCGGTTCGTCCACGAGGTGGGCGCCAACGCGTCCTTGCGGACCCGGGCGTAGTGGGCGCGCCACTCCGGACCCAGGTCGCCCCGGCCGGATCCCTCGCTCGTCGCGGTGGTGTGGCCCGCCCCCGGTTCGCCCACGGCCCAGAGGGTACGCACCGCGCCGGCACGGGGACAGAGGCGACACGACGGCCGACGACACTGCGGCGGCCGGCGGGCTCGCAACGACCGCTGATCGACAGGGCTCGGGAGCCTCGGTACCGTCCTGCGCGGTGCGCGCCACGCTCTCCCGGTACCGACGCCCCGTGGGGGCCTGGGCCGCGATGGCGGCCCTGCTCCTCGTGCTGCAGCACGTGAGCGCGCGCGTCACCCGTGACCGGCCCTACCGGCTCTGGCCGTTCCAGGGCTTCGACTGGTTCTTCAGCAGTTGGAGCCAGTTCGACGGTCCCGAGTACCTGAAGATCGTCACGAACGGGTACTCGTACACCCCGGGCGTGCGGTCGAACATCGTGTGGTTCCCGCTCTACCCGCTGCTGGTGCGGGCCGTGAACGTGGTGCTCGACCAGCCGCTCGCCGCGGCGATCCTCGTGGCGCTGGTGGCCGGGGCGTGCGCGGCCGCCGCGGTGTGGACGTGGGTGGCCGACCGGGGGGTCGGCGACGACGACCGCAGCCGGGCCCGCTGGTTCGCGTTCGGCGCCTGCCTGCTCTACCCGTATGCCTGGTACCTCTACGGCGTCGTGCACAGCGACGCGCTGTTCCTCGCGCTGGTGGTCACGGCCTTCCTCATGGTGGAGCGCCGCCACCTCGTGGCCGCCGGGCTCGTCGGTGCGCTGGCCACGGCCACCCGGCCCACCGGAATGGCGGTCATCCCCGCGTTGATCGTCCTGTCCCTCGAGCGCGCCGGCGTGCTGCAGGTGCCGGAGGGGGCGACCGGGCTCGTGGCCCGCTGGCAGCTCCCGGTCCGGGTGGACCTGCGGGCCGTGCGGCCGATGCTGTTCGCACCACTCCTGTCGGTCGCGGGCATCGGCGCGTTCATCTTCTTCCTCTGGGTCCGCTTCGACGAGCCGCTCGCGTTCCAGGTGAACCAGCGCGTGTACCACCCGGGGAACCTCCCGCTCCTGAAGCGGGCGTTCTTCGTGCGATGGCGCGACTTCGGCGACAACCCCACCTACGCGCTCACCATCGCACTGCAGTTCGCGATGGTGCTGGTCGTGCTGTGGTGCATCCCGGCCGTGATCCGCCGGTTCGGCTTCGGCTACGGCGTCTACTGCGCGGCGCTGGTGGCCATCCCGACCTTCAGCACCGAGGACTTCATGGGCACCGGCCGCTACCTGATCGCGGCGTTCCCGGTCTGGGCCCTCCTCGGCGAGCGGTTCTCCCGGACGCGGCAGGGCTGGGTACCGCTCGTCGCCTCGGGCACCCTCATGGTGGCGCTCAGCATGGGCTTCGCCCGTAGCTGGTACCTGACCTGACCTGACCTGACCTGACCTGACGCGACTGGCGGTGGTCAGGCCTCAGGCGGTGGTGACGCCGTTGTCCCAGATCCGGAACAGGGGGCCGGCCGGGCCGTTGGCACCGGACGGGCCGGCGTTGGCCGTGCCGCCGGCCGAGCCATTGCCCGCCGAGCAGCAGTTGGCCGCGCCGGCCGCCCCGGTGCTCGCCGCTGCCGAACCGGCACCCCCGGCACCACCGGCGGCGGCCGAGGCCGCCCGGTTCAGGGTGTTCGCGGTCACCGACAGGGTGCCGGTGCCCACATGCACGACGGCGATCGACGGGCCACCGGCGCCGCCACCGGCACCACCGCCACCGCCGCCGGCACCACCGCCGCCGCCGCCACCGCCACCGCCGGCCTGGCAGCAGGACTCGGAGCCGCCGGTGCCACCGCCGCCGCCGTTGCCACCGCGACCGCCGGGCTGGCCGGCACCGCCGCCACCACCGGACGAGGAGGCCACGGTCGAGCTCGACAGGGTCACCGTGGCGTTGCTGGCGTAGATGCCGAAGGAGCCGCCACCCGAGGTGCCACCGGTCGCGCCCGGCGAACCGCCGTTGCCGCCGGCCCCGCCGCCGCCACCACCGCCACCCGAGGCGCTGGCGGACTTGCCACCTCCACCACCACCGCCGCCGCTGCCGGCCGCACCCGCGGTGCCCGCCGCCCCGGCGGACGGGGCGAAGAGATCACTCGCGGTGAGCGAGTTCGCACCGGCCGCACCGGCACCACCGGCCGCACCGGACGCACCGCCGCCACCACCACCGGCGTTGGTGCCGCAGCCGAACAGCGACCCGCAGCCGCCGTTGCCGCCGCCACCGGCCGCCGGACCGGCACCCCCAGAGCCGTTCTCACCGGCACCGCTGTAGTTGCCGCCGGTGCCACCGCGGCCGCCGGCGTTGGTGGTGCCACCACCGCCGCCACCACCGCCGCCCGGGCTGTTGGGACCGCTGGCGTTCGCACCGTTGCCGCCGCCGTTGCCCGAGGCGGCCTGGCCCGGCGGGGTGGCGGACGCCGAGGTCCCCGCCACACCGGCCTGCGCCGTCACGTCCGACAGCGACACCGTCACGCGCGATCCGCCGACCGCGCGCACGCCGTAGGCGCTGGCCCCGGCGGCCGTGGGCGTCCCGCTGTTCACCGTCGAACCGGCCACGGTGACGGTCGAGTTCGACTGGACGAGGACGCCGGTCGCCGTCGTTCCGGTTCCGCCGTTGACGTTCACGTTCTGCAGCACGACCGTCGAGGTGCCCGCCACCACCACGCCCTGGGCCGCCGCGGCGCCGGCGTTGCCGCCCTGCACCGTGAGGTCCTGCACCGTGGTGGAGGTGCCCACGCCGGAGGCGGCGATCGCCGACCAGAGACCGGTCACGCCGTCGGAGGAACCGTTGACGGTGGTGGTCGTGGGACTCGTGGCCGAGGCGCCGCGCTGGAAGTTCTGCCCGTAGCCCCCGGCCACGCGGACGCCGGCCACGAGGTTGAACCGGGAGTAGATGCCGCCGGCCACCAGCACCGTGGTGCGCCCCTGGGCTGCGGCACGGGCCTCGCCCTGGGCGATCGTGGCGCAGGGCGCCACGGGCGTTCCGCACGTGCCGTTGTCCACGCCGTCGGCCACCCGGACGAACACCGTCTGGGCGACCACACCGTCGTAGCCGTCGCAGTTCGTGTCCTTGCCCTGGGCGTCGAGGTCGTCGGCCGCCCCCGGCTTGGTCAGCGGGTCGGCGTCGTTGCAGTCCGCCGGCGGGCTGACGCCGTCGTTGTCGTCGTCGATCACGACGGTGATGACCACCGACGCCGCGGCGCTCGGGGTGCCGTTGTCGTCGGTCACGACGAGGGAGGCCGTGAACGTGCCGGCCGAGTTGTAGGTCTTCAACGGGCTCGCGGCCGTGGAGGTCGCACCGTCACCGAAGTTCCAGGCGTACGACTGCACCGTGCCGTCGGGGTCGACGGAACCGGCCGAGCTGAACTGGACGGCCAGGGGCCGCGGGCCGTTCTGCACCGAGGCGTTGGCCACGGCGGTGGGCGCCACGTTGGCCACCACCACCACCGTGCGGGTCGCCTGGGCGGTCGCCCCGGCGTCGTCGGTGACGGTGAGCACGACCGTGTAGGTGCCCGGCTGTGAGTAGTTCACCGACGGGCTGACCGCGGAGGAGGTCTGCCCGTTGCCGAAGTCCCACGCGTAGGTGAGCGGCAGGCCGTCGGGGTCGTTCGAGGAGGCGCCCGAGAACGAGGCGCTCAGCGGCGCCTTGCCGCTGAGCGGGCCGCCGGTGATCCCGGCGGTCGGCGGCTGGTTCGGCGTGACCGTGATGGTGGTGGAGGTGGTGGCCACCGCGCCGGCGTTGTCGGTCACGGTCAGCGTGGCCGTGAACGTCCCGGCCGACGTGTAGGTCTTGGTCGGGTTCGGGTCGGTGGAACCGGTACCGTCCCCGAAGTTCCACGACCGCGACACGATGGTCCCGTCGGCATCGGAGGAGCCGGTCGAGGTGAAGCTCACCGTCAGGTTCTGCTTGCCGCTCGTGGGGGTGGCACCGAGCACGGGCACCGGCGGCACGTTCGGGATCGGGCTCACCGCCACCGTCAGGCTGGTGTCGGTGGAGGTCACGCCGTTGTCGTCGGTCACGGTCAGGCTCACCGGGTAGTCACCGGCTGCGCCGTAGGTGTAGGTCGGGTTGGGCTGGTTCGAGGAGTTCCCGTCACCGAAGTTCCAGCTCCAGGCCACGATCGAGCCGTCGGGGTCCGACGACGCCGCCGAGGAGAAGTTCACGATGAGCGGCGCCTGGCCGGCCGCGGGAGTGGCGTTCGCGACCGCGGTCGGGCCGCGGTTCGCGTTGACGATCACCGCCACCTGCGAGGTGGCCGTGGCGCCGTCGTCATCGGTCACCGTGAGGGTCGCCGTCGCCGGTCCGGGGGCGACGAAGGTCGTCGACACGACCGCACCGGACGCGGCGGTGCCGTCGCTGAAGGCCCACGAGTAGTTCACGATCGAGCCGTCGGGATCCGACGACCCGGCGCCGGTCAGGCCGACGGTCAGGGGCTCCTTGCCGACCGTCGGCGAGGTGGCCGCTGCCACGGCGGTCGGGGCCTGGTTCGGGTCGACGCGCACGACCACGCTGTCGGAACCCACCGCTCCGGAGTCGTCGGCGACCGTCAGCGTCGCGGTGTAGGTGCCGACCGCGGTGTAGGTGTGCGACGGCGAGGGGCCGGTCCCGGTGGTGCCGTCACCGAAGTCCCACGCGTACGCCACGATCGAGCCGTCGGGATCCGTGGAGCCGGTCGAGCCGAAGGCGAGCGGCGCGTTCACCTTGACCGAGCCGGCAGCGGCACCGGCCACCGCGAGCGGCGCCTGGTTCGGCGGGCCCACCTGGATGGTCTTGGTGGCCACCGCCGCGGCGCCCTGGTTGTCCGTGACGGTGAGGCGGGCCGTGTACAGGCCCTTGGTGGCGTAGGTGTGGCCGGCGGTCACGCCCGTGGCGGTGGCGCCGTCGCCGAAGTCCCATGCGTACGACGCGATCGATCCGCCCACGTCGGAGCTGGAGGCCGCCGAGAAGTTGACCAGGAGCGGCGGGTCCCCGCTGTCGGGGGTGGCGCTCAGTACCGCGATCGGCGGGGTGTTCCCGCCGGCCGGTGCCGCACACGCCGCCGCCAGCAGCACCAGCACACCGGCCATCGCCCACCACGAACGCACGGTCCGCCGCATCGCCATCTCCCTCCCCGGCCGCATCGCCACGCGGCACCGAGACCGACAGTCGAGCACCAACTCGGTGCGCGATCAATCATCGAACTGAGTTCAGTGAGCGTGCGGGGCCGCTCAGGTCCCGGGCGCCCGCGACACCGTCAGCACCCGGTCGACCGGCGGCGCCTCGACGACCTGAGGGGTCCCGGAACCGGGCCAGACCACCTCGACCCGGCTCACGCGTCCCCGATCACCCAGGCCCACGTGCACCTCGGGCGGACCCTGTGACTCGTAGGAGCCGCCGGTGGCGACCTCGCGGGTGGCCACCGGTCCGTCCTCGGTCAGCACCCGCACGACAGCGCCGATGCCCTCCCGGTTGCCGGGCGTGGACGGGTCGTCGAGGCGGACCCTGATCCAGTGACGACGGAGGGTGTCGTTGCGGTACAGGCGCGGCGCCGTGCCGAAATTGGCCACGACCACGTCGAGGTCGCCGTCGCCGTCGACGTCGACGGTGACCAGTCCGTGGCCCATGCCGGTGTCGTCGAGGCCGGCCGCCGCGGACGCCTCGGTGAACCGGGGTCCTGCAGCGTCGGGGACCCACAGTCGGAGCGGGTCCTTCGCCGCTGTGCCGCCACTGGGCTCCCCCACCGGTGCCGTCGAGTACCCGTTGGTCATGACCACCGCCGGGCGGCCGGTGTTCGCGAGATCCGCGACCGCCGCCCCCCAACCCCACCCGCCGTTGCGGACGCCGGCCGTGTCGGTGCCGTCGGTGAAGGCGCCGGATCCGTCGTTGAGGTACAGACGATTGCCGGATGAGCCGTAGCCGCCGAGCAGGTCCCCGGGATCACTCGTGTCCCCCACCGGGCCGATCCCGGTGATGAACCAGTCCGGGTCGCCGTCACGGTCGACGTCGCTCACCACCGAGCCCATCCCGTTCTCGTCCGTGCCGACCCCCGCCGAGCGGGTCACGTCGACGAACCGGGTCCCACCCTCGTTGCGGAACAGCCGGCTGGTGCAGAAGTCGCCGGTGAGCAGGAGGTCCGGCCAGCCGTCGCGGTCGATGTCCGCGAACGTGCCCGTGAACCCCATGACCTGCTCGAGGGGCAGTCCCGCCTGCGCCGTCACGTCGCGGAACCGTCCGCCCCCCTCGTTGCGGTAGAGGCGGGACCGGTTCGGCGGCGTGCCCGGCGGCCGTGGCCACCCCCGGTCCCGCAGCCAGGCTGCCCGGGCGCACACCAGGCTGCCGCTCGTGTCGGGGGTGATCGAGTTCGCCGCGGGATCCGCGAGCCCGGCCACCACACCCTCGTCCCAGTGCGTCACCAGCAGGTCGAGGCGCCCGTCGCGGTCCACGTCCGCGAACGTGAGCCCGTGGGCGTGGGCCAGACGGCCCGGTGCGACCGGACCGAGGTCGTCGAGGCCGCTGCCGCCGGTGGCGTCCGTGAACCGTCCCGTCCCGTCGTTCGCCCACAGCTCGGTCGTGCCCGACCCGGCCGAGGTGCGGACCAGGTCGAGGTCGCCGTCGCCGTCGACGTCCGCGAACGCGCCGGCCGACGACCCGTCGGTCGGGCCCGCCGGCGTGCGGGCC
>JBMOJH010000080.1:0-16205 GCA_049316905.1 Microthrixaceae bacterium
GCCACCACCACGAACGGATCCGGCAGCGGCCGCGACAGCCCCTCCGCGGTGACCTGCCGCTCCTCCATCGCCTCCAGCAACGCGGACTGCGTCTTCGGCGGCGTGCGGTTCACCTCGTCCGCGAGGAAGAGGTTCGTGAACACCGGACCCTCACGGAAGCGCATGCCCTCCGCGCTCGACGGGTCGAGCACCAGCTGGCCGGTCACGTCCGACGGCATCAGGTCGGGCGTGAACTGCACCCGCTTGAAGTCGAGATCGAGGGCCTGGGCGAGGGTCTTCACGAGCAGGGTCTTGGCCACGCCGGGCACGCCCTCGAGCAGCACGTGGCCGCGCACCAGCAGCGCGGCGACCAGGCCCGACAGCGTGCCCTCCTGGCCCACCACCACCTTGCCGACCTCCTCGCGGAGTGCCAGCACCGCGGCGCGGGGATCCCGCCCGCCGGTCGGCGGAGCGGGGGGCGGGACGGGCGGCGGGTACGGGGCCCCGGCGGGGTCAGGTGGCAACGACGTCATGGAGGACCTCCTGTCGGAGACGATCGAGGGAACCGGCGAGGCGCACGACGTCGTCGGGCCCGCCGGCGGGCGAGTCGAGGAGGAGGGCGACGACCTCCTCGGGTGGGCGGCCGGTGCGGTTCGCGACCGCGGCGGCGAGGACCGCCGGGTCGGCCCCGGCACCGAGGCCGAGGCGCGAAGCCAGCTGCCGCCGCACGTCGTCACGCAGCACCGCCGCGGCGCGGTCGGGTGAGCCGCCCCGGCGGAGCAGGTCACCCACGGCCACCACCAGCTCGGCGCCGGCGATCTCCACCGGCAGCCGTTCGGCGACCGGCGCGCCGAGGCGGCGGGCCCGCGACCACGCGTAGAGCACGAACGCGCCGACGGCCATGGCCAGCGCGAGGCGCACACCGAGCGGCAGCAACGACAGCACGCCGCGGCGACCGTCCTGCACCGCGTCGGGGCTCGCGATCGCGTCCACGAAGGTGATCGAGCGGGCCGCGGCGGCACCACCGGGCGGCGGACCCATGAGCCGCACCGCCAGCGCCGCGTTGTCGAGCGGCCGGCCGCCGTCCTCCTTCGCGGGCCACAGGCGGGCGTTGACGAGCAGGTCGGGCCCGCCGAGGGTCACCACGGCGCCGGACCCGACCGTCTCCCGTGTCACCAGGGTGGTGGACCCGTCGCCGTAGCAGGAGGGTCGGCCCGCGGCGTCGAGCGGCACGGCGAAGGCCGCGTCGATCTCGCCGAGACCGGCGAGCTCCGCGATGTCGCAGGTCCCGGGCCGGACCGGGTCGGCCGGCGTGTCGGCCAGCACCCGGTCGTCGGGTCCGATCGCGCCGGCGAGCGCCGACCGGTCGCCCTCCTCGGCCGCCGCGCCGGGTTCGGGCGGCTCGGAACCGAACACCACCACCGACCCGGCGGCCGCCGCGGCGCGGAGGTCGCGCAGCTCCGCCGCGTTCGCGAGACCCGGCACCGGCACCACCACCACGTCACCGGGCGCTCCAGGGCGCCGCGCGATCGCGGCGGCACGGTCCGAGCGCACGGACGCCCCCTGGGCCCGCAGGACCCCGGCGAGTGCGCCGTACCCCGACGGCGAGGTGGAGTCGATCCCGTAGGGCAGCGGATCCGCGTCGAGCGACGGGAGCACCACCACGGCCACCGCCACGAGCACCAGCACCACCGTGCCGACCACGATCCCCGCGCCGCGACCGCCGCCCGGGGCCCCGGAACTCATCCCGTCACCTCCACCACGGCGCCCTCGCGGCGGCCCGGCAGCGGCGCCGCGTCGAGCACCTGCGCCGCCGCCGCCCGGAACCGGCGGTTCTCGTCCTCGCCGGTGGGCAGCTCGGCGTACCAGGCCATCTCGAACACGGTGCTGGCCTCGTCGAACGGCCCGGTCGCGTCGGGGGTGGTGTCGGCCAGGTCGACGCGCAGCTCGCCGGTGGTGCGTCCGGCCACGTCGGGCAGCTGGCCCCTGTCCACGAGCGTGCGCACGAGCTCCCGGTAGCGGGAGCGCAGCGCGGCCTTCCACTCCCCAGCGGCTTCCTGGCGCGCGGCGTCGGCCGCCCAGTCGTCCGCGGGCCGGCGGTGCTCCACCTCCACCGAGGACTCATCGTCGTCGCGGCGGCGACGAGGGATGCGGCGCCGCCATGCCACCACGACCACCGCGATGATCGCGGCGACCGCCGCGAGGATGAGCAGCCACGCGAGCACCGAGCCGATGCCGCCGCCGAAGGTGCCCGGTGCGGTGCCGCCCGCGCCGCGGAACAGGTCGTCGAGCCGGTCGGTGATCCAGCGGGTGATGCGCTCGACGATCGACGGCTCGTAGGAGTAGTCACCCGACGACATGACCCGCCGCACCTGTTCGCGCACCACCGCCGGGTCGGCGGGCGTGTCGCCACCTCCGGCGAGACGTACGACGGCCAGGACCGGGCGCCCCGTCTCAGACCAGGCCACGGCGCTCCTGCCAACGGATCAGGTCGATGCCCTCCACCCGGCACCGCAGCTCCACGTACGCGCGCCCCGCGATGCAGGCGGTGAGCGGCATCGCGATGAGCAGCACGAGCGAGGTCACCTGCTCCACCGCGAGCAGCCAGCCCTCCGGCGGCTGGAAGCTGGCCACGAGCAACACCGGTCCGGCCACGAGGGCGATCTGCAGCACCTGGGTGATCACGAGGCCACCGACCACCACCACGAGCGCGGGGCCGTACGCAGGACGGACGAGCTCGAGGGACCGGCGCAACGCCCTGAGGGGCCCGCAGCGCTCGGCGCCCACCACCACGTTCGAGATGAAGAGCACCCCGTCGGCCAGGAACCAGCCGATCCCACCGAGGCAGAGCAGCGGCACCTTCATGGCGGCCGACAGGACGACCACCACGAGCACCGCGGGCGAGCGGCGCAGCAACTGGCCGGCCACCTCCCCGAACCGGGCGTCGCGGCCCGCCCACCAGCAGGCCACGAGGTGGCCCACTCCGGCGCCGAGCAGGCCGAGTGCCAGCGACCGCAGGAAGATCAGCGGGTATCCCCACAGCCCGTCGGCGGAGGACGCCGCGCCCACCGCGCCCAGACCGAACGGGTCGCCGGCAGAGGACGCGGCGATCGAGGGCGAGGCCAGCGCAACGGCGAGCCCGACGAGCTGCACCGGCAGGAAGAGCACGGCGGTGAGCCCCACGAGGCGCCCGGCGCGGAAGCGGAGGAGGGAGAAGGCGCCGTCGAGCATTCCGCCCGGACCCACACGGGCCACCGGGTCGAGCGGGTTCCCCGTCATGTCCGGGCCCGACGCCGGCGGGAAGCGGGCGTCACCGCGGGCCACCGCCTCGAACGGCGCCGTCACGGTCGTCCCCTCCGGTCGGCCGTTCGCCACGCTGGCAGTCTCGCACGCCCGGCGCGCCACACTGGGGCGGTGCCACCCATGCCGCAGCCGCCGCCCGAGCCGCCGCAGCGGGACCCGGGGACCTACGGGCGCAGCTTCGCGGAGGTCTACGACGACTGGTACCCCGCGGACGACGCCACCGACGCGGCCGTGGCCCGCCTGGCCGGGCTCGCCGGGCCGGGCGGTTCGGTGGTCGAGCTGGGCGTGGGCACCGGGCGCCTCGCGCTCCCGCTGGCCGCCGCGGGCTGCCGGCTGACCGGCCTCGACGCGTCCGCGGAGATGCTCGAACTACTCGCTGCGAAGGATCCGGGGCACATCGTCACGGCGCGGCACGGCGACGTGGCGGACCCCGCGGCGTGGCCTGAGGACCGGGCGGACGTGGTGGTGGCCGCGTTCAACCTGCTCATGAACCTGCCCGATCCCGCGGCGCAACGGCGCACGGTGGAGCTCGCGGCCGCGCATCTCGCCGACGGCGGTCGGTTCGTGGTGGAGCTGGCGCTGCCCGGTCCCGTGGAGGGACCGGACCGACGCCTGGAGGTCCGCTCAGTGGCGGCCGACGCGGTCGTGCTGATCGCCACCGACCGCGACCCGTCGAGCGGCGTGGTCACCGGCCAGCACGTGGAGCTGCGCGACGGCGAGCCGGTGCGGCTGCGGCCCTGGGTGGTGCGGATGGTGTCGCCCGACGAGCTCGACGGGTGGGCCACCGCCGCGGGTCTGGTGCTCGAGTCACGCGAGGGCGGCTGGGCCGGCGAGCCGTTCGACCCGCACGGCGCGGGCCACGTCAGCGTGTACCGCCGCGCCGACTGACCCCGCGTGTCCCCACCCCCGGCTTTGGTGCCGCTGGCGGTCAGGTGCCGGGGAAGCGTTGCAGGCGCGCGATCTGGTGCGCGAGCGCCACGAGGCGCCGGTCCTGGTCCCACAGCTCGGCGGTGCCGCTCGCGAACCCGTCGGCGGCCACCTGGGCCCGGGTGTGCTGCAGCAACCAGTCGGTGCCCACGTCGGCCACGAACCGCATGCCGATCTGCAGCGAGATCACCAGGAAGTGCCCGCCCTGCGTGCCGACCCCGGCGCCCACGGCCGGCCCGAGCACGTCGCCGGGCACGGCCACCACACCGGGCTCCCACACGCCGCGCCCGTCCATCGGCGAGGCGAGGAAGCGGAACCAGCTGGCGGCGCGGGGCTCGGCGGGCGGCACGTCGGGCCGGCCCCACACCATGTCGCCGTCCGCGAGGCGCCAGTCGGTCTGGCGGTGGTACGGGATCGAGTTGAACGGCGAGTCCTCGACGCGCTCGCGGGGCGCGCACTCCTCGGGCTCCTTCACCACGGGCGCCTCCGCCCCGAGGAAGCGGTAGGGCGAGTCGGTCTCGCGGCGACCGAACACGCAGGTGACGAGCAGGTCGGTGCGCACCGGGGCGGCCGCGGCATCGGGACCTGCGGGGTCGAGCGACCACAACCGGGCCTGGGCCTGCGCCCCGCCCCGGCCCTGGCGGACCACCTCGACCTCCACCGCCACCGGCCCGCACGGCACGGCCTGGCAGTAGGTGGCGTCCGCGGAGACGAGGTCGAGGTCGGGCCGATCGACCGCGGCGGTCGCGGCGCGCACCGCGGTGGCCATCGTGGTGCCACCGAAGGCGTACAGCACCCGCCACGCGTCGGGGATCGTCGTGTGGAACCGACCGGGCCGACCGTCGACCGGGTGGGGAAAGGTGTCGCGACGGACGTCGCCCGGCGGGAGGTCATCCACGGGGACGTCGAGCGGCGGGGGTGCGGACGGCATGGGGGGCATGGTGCCGCGGCCCGGCCACGCCGGACGACTGTCGTGACGGGTTTCACGCGCCCGGCCGGCGGGGAACGGGGCGCCACGACGTGGGAGCTGGCGCCCGGCACGCCGTACCTTGAGGGCATGTCCCGCATCACCGTGTCCACCACCCTCGACGCGCCGCCCCGCGAGGTGTGGGCCGCGGTGGAGGACATCGAGAGCCACACGTCGTGGATGGAGGACGCGGTCGCGATCCGGTTCACGTCCGACAGCACCTCCGGTGTGGGCACCACCTTCGACTGCGACACCAAGGTCGGGCCGTTCCGGTTGGTCGACCACATGGAGATCACCGAGTGGGCGCCGGGGAAGGCCATGGGCGTCCGGCACGTGGGGCTCGTGACCGGCACCGGGGTGTTCCGCCTGAAGCCCGTGAGGAAGGGCCGCGGCACGAAGTTCACCTGGACCGAGCGGCTGGTGTTCCCGTGGTGGATGGGCGGGCCGATCGGGTCGTTCGTGGCGAAGCCGGTGTTCCGCCACATCTGGCGGAAGAACCTGCGGAACCTCCGCACCGTGGTCGACGGGATCTAGAAGCGGCCGATGTCGGTGGCGAGCGCTCCTGCCGCCACCACGCCGAGCACGGCGATCAGCACGCCCATCACCACCACGAAGCCGGTCCGGATCGCCGCGGTGGTCTGCGGCCAGCGCAACGGCTGGATCGCCGCGCCGGCGAGCGCCCCGGCGATCAGCCCGCCCACGTGGCCGCCCACGGAGATGCCGGGGATCGTGAACGTGATGAGCAGGTTGATCAGCACCAGGCCGCCGAGGCCGGTGTTCCACGGGTTCTGCTTCCCCCGCAGTTGCAGCACGATGAGCGCGCCCATCAGCCCGAACACCGCGCCGGAGGCCCCGAGGGTGGGCGAGTCGGGCGAGACGATCATCACGCCGAGCGCACCGCCGAGGAGCGACACGCCGTAGACCGCGGCGAACCGCACGTGGCCGAGCGCCGGTTCCAGCTCCTTCGCGAGCAGCCAGAGCAGGAACATGTTCATGAGCAGGTGCAGCGGGCCGGCGTGGAGGAAGCCGCCGGTCACCAGCCGCCACCACTCCCCCTGCGCGACCAGGGGCCCGAAGGTGACGGCGTTCTCGTAGAGCGAGCCCTGCGGCCGGGTCGCGTTGCCGCCCACCAGCGTCATGAGCACGTACGCCGCCACGTTGAGGCCGATCAGGATCTTGCCGACCACCACGTCACTGCCGCCGCCACCCCAGGCCGTGCGGGCGGTAATCACCTGCTGGGGCCGGGACCGGGTGCACTCGGGGCACTGGAAGCCCACCGACGCCTGCACCATGCACTGCGGGCAGATCGGCCGGTCGCAGCGCTGGCAGGTCACCCCGGCCACCCGGTCCGGGTGTCGGTAGCAGGTGGTGGTCACGGTCGGGTCCACGGCCGAAGGCTACCGACGGCGCCCGATCCGCCCGACGCAGCCTGAAAGCGCTCTAGAGATACGGCCCCGGGTTCCGGATCTCCGGATCCTCCACACCCGATCCGGGCGTTGCGGACGCCTAGTTCGCGGGGGCGGGGGTGAGGATGACGACCGACAGCGGCGGCAGCGTCAGCAGCAGCGAGCCGGGCTGGCCCTGCCACGGCGTGTCGAGATCGACCTCCACGGTCGGCCCCGCCGACGGCACCAGCTCGTGACCGCTGCCGCCGTAGCGGCGGTCGTCGGTGCACAGCACCACCCGCCACGCGCCCGCCCGGGGCACCCCGAGCCGGTACCCGTAGCGGGGCACCGGCGTGAGGTTGGCGACCACCGCGACCACCGACCCGTCGGGCCACGACTCGATCGGCCCGCCGAGCGGACCGCCGTCGTCACCCACGGCCTTGCGGCAGAACGCGAACACCGAGTGCGCGCCGTCGTCCGGGTCGAGCCACCAGAACGTGGCGCCCGGGTCGTCGTCGCCGGCCCACAGCGCGGGCACCGCCTCCTGCGCTGCGTTGAGGTCGCCCACGAGACGGCGCACCCCGTCGTGCTCCGGCCGCTCGAGCAGCCACCAGTCGATCTCGCGCTCGTGGGACCACTCGCGCTCCTGGGCGAGCTCGCCACCCATGAACAGCAGCTGGCGACCCGGCTGGGTCCACTGCCACGCGAGCAGGCACCGGAGGTTGGCGAGCCGCTGCCACTCGTCGCCCGGCATCCGCCCGAGGAGCGACCCCTTGCCGTGGACCACCTCGTCGTGGCTCAGGGGCAGCACCCAGCGCTCGTGGCCGGCGTACACCATCGGGAACGTCAGCTCGTGGTGGTGGAACCGCCGATGCACCGGGTCGTGCGCGAAGTAGCTGAGCGTGTCGTGCATCCACCCGAGGTTCCACTTCCGGGTGAACCCGAGGCCGCCGTGCTCCACCGGCGCGGTCACCCCCGGCCACGAGGTGGACTCCTCCGCGATCACCACGGCCCCCGGGTGCTCCTCGGCCACCACCTCGTTCAGCTCCCGCACGAACGCGATCGCCTCGAGGTCCTCGCGGCCGCCCTGCTCGTTGGGCACCCACTCGCCGGCCTCCCGGGAGTAGTCGCGGTAGAGCATCGAGGCCACCGCGTCGACCCGAAGGCCGTCCACCCGGAATTCCTCGAGCCAGTAGAGGGCGTTGGCCACCAGGAAGTTCCGCACCTCGGTGCGGCCGTGGTTGAACACGAGCGTGCCCCAGTCGGGGTGCTCGCCGCGGCGCGGGTCCGCGTGCTCGTAGAGGGCGGTGCCGTCGAAGCGCGCGAGCACGTGCTCGTCGCGGGGGAAGTGCGCGGGCACCCAGTCGAGCAGCACGCCGAGGCCCGCGTCGTGGGCCACCTCCACGAGGTGCCGGAGATCGTCGGGCGTGCCGAGGCGGGCGTCGGGGGCGTAGTAGCCGCCAACCTGGTAGCCCCACGACCCGCCGAACGGGTGGGTGGCCACCGGCAGCAGCTCCAGGTGGGTGAAACCCAACCCCGCGGCCCACTCCGTGAGCGGCCCGGCCAGATCGCGAGCGGTGTGGGGCCGCCCGTCGGGGTGGCGACGCCACGACCCGAGGTGGACCTCGTAGACCGACATGCGCCCCGCGTTGCGCCCCGCGCGCTCGGTCCGCCAGGCATCGGGGCCGCCGGGACGTTCCTGCCAGCGGTGCCGGTCGACGGTGAGCACCGACGCGGTGGCCGGCGGGACCTCGGCGGCGCGGCCCATCGGATCGGCCCGCTGGGTCACCCGACCGTCCTCGCCGGTGATCTCGAACTTGTAGGCATGGCCCTCGCCGGCCCGGGGTTCCACCCCGAACCAGATCCCGGTGGAGCCCTGCGGCTCGAGCTCCGGCGTGGCCGCGTCCGCGGTCCAGTGCGACCAGTCGCCCACCACGCGCACCCGCCGGGCGTTGGGGGCCCACACCGCGAACCGCGCGCCCGGAGCCGGATCGAGCAGGTGCCCGCCGAGGACGTCCCAGAGGCGGCGGTGGCGGCCCTCGGCGAACAGGTACCGGTCGAGCTCCCCCGGCGGGGCGACCGACACCGTCACCGCCGATCGTCGGGATCGTGGGCGGGCAGCTCCTCCTCGCCGTCGAGCAGGCGCTCGACCGCGCGCACCGGCAGGTCCACCAGATCGGGCCGATGGGCGAGCTCGTAGGCCACCTCGTAGACGGCCTTGTCCATCTCGAACACGCTGAGCAACGCGTCGCGCGACGCCCGCGACTGCGGCAGCAGCCGGTGCACCTCGTCCACCTCGGCGTAGCCGGAGAGGAACGTGTTCACCGCGCGCTCGGCCCATGCATCTGCGAGCAGACGCAGCTCGTCGTCGGGCAGGCCGGTCTCGCGCAGGGCCAGGCCGGCGGCGTAGTGGAAGGACCGGGTCATCCCGGCCACGTCACGCAGCGGCGAACTCGGCCGCCGCCGCTCCTCCAGCGGCCGGGCCGGCTCGCCCTCGAAGTCGAGCACCATCCAGTGCCGCGCCACGCGCAGCACCTGGCCGAGGTGCAGGTCGCCGTGGATGCGGATCGCCATGCCGAGGTCGTCCGCGGTGCCGAGCCGGCGGTACACCGACTCGATCCGGTCGGTGTCGAGGTGCCCGTCGGCCACCCGGTGCAGCTGGGCGGCCATGTCGGCGGCCCAGGCCGCGCCGTCGGCGGGAGCCGCGCCGAACGCCTCGGCGAGCGCCACGTGCAGGCTGGCCACGTCGCGCCCGAGCCGGTGCGACTCGGCCGCGAAGTCGAGCTTGCAGTCCCGCGGCGGGCGCCGCCGGTTGAACATCTCGCGCAACGACGCGGTGGCCAGCTCCACGCCGTCGCCCCGGCTGCGCTCGAAGCGGCGCACCACCGCGAAGTCCGTGCCGTTGCGCCGCCACACCGCGAGCGGCACCGGCACGCCGCCGAAGCCGATGCGGCCGAGCGCCTCGGTGACCTCCACGTCGGGGTTCGCGCCGGGCTGCACGCGCCGGAACACCTTCACGATGTAGCGCTCGTCGAGCACCAGGGAGGTGTTCGACTGCTCACCCGGCTGGGCGCGCACCGTGGCGAAGTTCAGGTCGGGCGCCAGCAGCGAGCAGAACTCGAGCGCCAGCTCCTCGTCGGCCAGGGCGTCGAACAGGTGGGCCTCGCCGCGCGGTGTGGTGAGCCGGCCGACGTGGGCCGAATCGGCCAGCGCCGCCGGATGGGCGGAGGCCGCGCCGAGGGGCAGCTGGTACCAGACGGGCTCGCCGCGACCGCCGTCGCCGCGAACCTCGGCGAGCACCCACAGCAGGGTGGGCCAGCCGTCGAGCAGGGTGTCGACGTGGCGGACCGTCACCCGCGGCCGGTCCACGGCCGCGAACCAGCGCTGGCCGGCCAGGAACGGCGGCAGCAGCGCGCCGAGCTCGTTGGCGAAGGTCCGGGAGTCGATGGGAGTCGTTCTAGCCGGTGGGTTCGACCAACTCGAACCACAGGAACTCGTACGGCGGCAGGGTCACGAAGTAGGGCAGCTCACCCACGGGCGGGAACGCCACGCCGCCGAGCAGCTCCACCGGTACCCGCCCCGCGAGGTGCGACAGGAACAGCTCCGCAGGCTGCGCCTTGCCCGAGAAGTTGTTGACGCAGAGCACCGTGCGGCCGTCCAGGCCCTCGGGCGGGGTGCGCAGGTAGGCGAACACCGACGGGGTGGACACCTCGAGGATCTCGAAGCCGCCGAGGCCGAAGATCGGGTGCTGCTGGCGCACGTGGAGGATGTGGCGCAGCCAGTTCAGGAACGAGCCCGGGTCGCGGCGCTCGGCCTCCACGTTCACCGACTGGAACCCGTAGACCGGGTCCATGAGCGGCGGCAGGTAGAGCTGCGCGAAGTCGGAGGTGGAGAACCCGCCGTTGCGGTCGGGGCTCCACTGCATCGGAGTGCGGACCGCGTCGCGGTCGCCGAGGTAGATGTTGTCGCCCATCCCGATCTCGTCGCCGTAGTAGAGGATGGGCGTGCCGGGCAGGCTGAACAGCAGCGCGTGCAGCAGTTCGGCCTGGCGCCGGTCGTTGTCGAGCAGCGGGAACAGCCGGCGGCTGATGCCCACGTTGCGGCGCATGCGGGGGTCGCGGGCGTACTCGGCCCACATGTAGTCCCGTTCCTCGTCGGTGACCATCTCCAGGGTCAGCTCGTCGTGGTTGCGCAGGAAGATCCCCCACTGGCAACCGTCGGGGATCTGCGGCGTGCGCTGCAGGATCTCCGAGACCGGGGTGGACTCCTCGCGCCGCAGGCTCATGAACATGCGCGGCATCAGCGGGAAGTGGAAGCACATGTGGCACTCGTCGCCCGAGCCGAAGTACTGCACCACGTCCTCGGGCCACTGGTTCGCCTCGGCCAGCAGCACCTTGCCGGGGAAGCGCTCGTCGACCTGCTTGCGCAGGCGCCGGAGGAAGTCGTGGGTCTCCGGGAGGTTCTCGCCGTTGGTGCCGTCGCGCTCGAACAGGTACGGCACGGCGTCGAGGCGGAACCCGTCGAGGCCCAGGCCGAGCCAGTGGAACATCACGTCCAACATGGCGTCCTGGACCTCGGGGTTGTCGTAGTTGAGGTCCGGCTGGTGGTGGAAGAAGCGGTGCCAGTAGTACTGCCCGCGCACCGGGTCGTGGGTCCAGTTCGAGTTCTCGGTGTCGGTGAAGATGATCCGCGCCTCGGACCAGCGCTGGTCGTCGTCGGCCCAGACGTACCAGTCGGCCTTCGGGTTCGTGGTGTCCTGGCGCGACTCCTGGAACCACGGGTGCTGGTCGGAGGTGTGGTTCACCACCATGTCGGCCACCACCCGGATCCCGCGGCGGTGCGCCTCCTGGATCAGGTTCGCGGCGTCGTCCATCGACCCGAAGTCGGGATGCACGCTGAAGAAGTCCGACACGTCGTAGCCGCCGTCGCGCAGCGGTGACTGCTGGAACGGGAGGAGCCAGAGGCAGTCGATGCCGAGCCACTCGAGGTAGTCGAGCTTCTCGGTGAGGCCGCGGAGGTCGCCGTTGCCGTCGCCGCTCGCGTCGAAGAACCCGCGGACGAGCACCTCGTAGAACACCGACCGACGGAACCAGTAGGGGTCGACAGCCGGCAGGGAACCGGTGGTGGGGGGCTGCATCGCGGCCCAGCGTACCGACGGCGACACGGCCCCACGCGACCCCCATCCGCAGGATTCGGACCCGCTGCGGCTCAGTCCGGGTCGTCCTCCGCGGCGGAGCGCCAGTGGACCCCCGGGAACCGGGAGAAGTCGTGGTCGAACGACCACAGCTCCGCCCCGTGCTCCACGGCGAGCGCGCCGAGGTGCGCGTCGTTGACCAGGTTGGCGCCGGTGCCGGTCGCGGCGAGCAACTCGGCCACGAGCTCGAGATGGCGGCCGCCGGGTTCGGGGGCCACCACGTTGGAGCGACCGAGCCAGCCCCGGACGATGGCGACCGCGTCCGCGGGTGCGAGCGGGTCGACCATCACCCGGGGGTTCGTGGTCAGCCGCACGTAGCCGATGGTCACCATCCACGGCAGCCCGACGGGCCGGTTGCCGAGCATCAGGGAGTCGAGCACCTCACGCGCCCGCCCGTGGTGCGCGGAGGCCTCGTTGGTGGCGTACAGCAGGAGGTTGAGGTCGCAGATCCGCATGCCGGTGGCGGGTACGCCGCACTACTTGCCCTGCTCGGCGCGGCGCAGCACCTCGTCATCCTCGAGGTCACCCGCGAGGGCGAGTGCCTTGTGGAGGTCGAGCCCGGGGTGGGTCCGGGAGCGGAAGGTCGGCGACGTGTACGGCTCGGCGTGGGTCGCCTCCGCCCGGAGACCGCGGCGGGCCACCTCGTTCAGCGCCTCCTTGAACGACCGGCCCTGCTCGGCCATCACGCGCCGGACGCCCGCGGCCACGTCGGGGTCGAGGGTCACGGTGGTGCGCACAGTGATGCAGGATACATCATTCTGTTCGCATCATGATGCGTCGCACTCCCGGCCTAGGCTCCGGCCATGAGTCCCGTGCCCCTCCGCTTCCACTTCGACGTGATGTGCCCATGGGCGTACCAGACCTCGAAGTGGGTCCGGGAGGTGCGCGACCGCGACCTGGTCGAGGTGGAGTGGCGGTTCTTCTCGCTCGAGGAGGTCAACCGCGAGGACGGGAAGAAGCACCCGTGGGAGCGGGAGTGGTCCTACGGCTGGGGGATGCTGCGGGTGGCGGCGCGCCTGCGGCGCGGCATCCACGGCGAGGCCCGCTCCGGCAACGACCTGGTCGACGAGTTCTACGCGACGGCGGGTCGATGGCTGCACGAGGAGGGCCGCAAGCCGCACTCCCCCGACGCCGCACGCGCGGTGCTCACCGAGATCGGAGTGGACCCCGCGCTCGTGGACGAGGCACTCGCCGATCCCACCACCACCGACGAGATCCGCGCCGACCACGATGCCGTGCTGGCCCTCGGCGGTTTCGGCGTGCCGACCCTCGTCTTTCCCAGCGGCCGGTCGCTCTACGGGCCGGTCGTGGTGCCGGCCCCCACCGGTGACGACGCCGTGGCGTTGTGGGACGCGGTCCGGGCATGGGAGCGGTTCCCGCACCTGTACGAGATCAAGCGGCCGAAGTCGCAGCTGGACATGGTCCACATCGCCGAGGCGTTCACGCCGTACTTCGAGGGGCGGGACTGGCAGTCGGTGGAGAAGCCAGCCCCCTGAGCAACCCGAGATCACCGGGTCCGACCAGTCCACAGTTCACGGCATGGCGGACGAGGACCGCCCGGCGCAGCTCTGCGGTGCATCCCGACCCCGCTCGAAGGCCCGGCACCCCCTCCCGGTCCAGCTTGACGCAGACGGCGTCGAGCTTCCGGTGAAACTTCTTGGCCGTCCATCCGAGGCGAGCAGCGATGACCGAGTTCCCTTCAACCGCACCGCCGTTGCGTCGGCTCGAGTCGAACAGCGCCACGAGGAGGAGGTGCTGCTCGGGCGAGAGCGGGACAGCCCCGAAGTCCACGGTCGCGGTCCCCACCGGTACATCGGTGTCGCCGAGGTCGAGCGCCACCTCCACACCCAGTTCGATTTCGTAGTGGGCCGGGCCCGCTGCGAGGCGCACGGCGCTGCGTCGTGCGGTGACCGGCAACTGCTGGCCGGGCATCAGTTCAGCCAGACCCGCACCGTCGAGATCCGCGAGCTCCAACCGGAGGTGGCGGCCGTGGTTCTGCAGCCACCAGACACTCTGGCGGTGGACGAGACGGCCGCACACCCGGTGCATGTAGGGGTTCTCGTCGAGCACGAGGTCGGCGCGGCGACCGAAGGTGAGTTCGTGGCCCGGGGCGAGCTCCACACGTTCGTCGAGGAACCCCACCGTGAGGGCGCCGTCGGTCACGAGGCGCTCACAGGTCGATCCCCAGTGCCGCGAGTTCTGCGGGGAACGTGATGCGGAGGCCCGCACGCTCGGAGGTGCTGACGCGACTGAGGCCGAGCTCGATCTCGGTGCCCCAGCGGGTCCCGCGGATTTCCTCGGCGAGCCCCGGCACAGCCCGCAGCACGCCCATCATGAAGTCCGGGTGCTCGAACACCACGGCCGCCCGCAGGTCGGGCTTGCGACGCATGAGCTCCGCCACCCACGAGTGACGGCTCTGGACCAGGACCTCGAAGAACGGTCGTGCGACCTCGAGCAGGATCAGCACCGTGGGCACGTCCAGCAGGTCGAAGGCGCGGTCGTCGGCGAAGAACCCCTCGACGAACCCCGGCGCGGCGAAGCGACCCAGCACCGCCCGCCCCACCTCGGCCTTCGGCCCGGCAAGCCCCACCCCGACACCGGGGCTGCGCTCGGCCACCCAGAGGTGTGCCTCCGACAGCAGATGGCCCGGCTCGCGGAGTTCGCCCGGAAGGCGCGACGGGTCGTACTCCCCCATCTCGCCATCGAAGAAGAATCGTGGCGAACCGGCCAGGTTTCGCAACTGGTCGGCCAGCATGAGGCGCCGGAGTTGCTCGTCGGTCACGAGGTCGCCCGGCGGCAGGCCGCCGCCCCGCTGTGCGCACTCGAGGATGGCGCGGATCGGCGTGCGGAACAACCTCGGATACTCGACGAGGGCCAGCTCCACGAGCTCGAAGGGGCTGAGGCCGGGGTCCCCGAAGTCGGCCACGATCGCCTCCATCAGTCGGCGACGTTCGCGCACGCTCGCCTCGTGGACCGCCACCACGTCGGGCGCTCCGGCGGCGTGGGACGCCGGGGTCACGGCGCCGCTCACCACGCCGACCACGTCGGGAGCCGATGGGCGCCGGGCGGGATCATGGTCCAGGCAGCAGCCGAGGACCTCGGCCACCTCGGGCGGCAGGCCGAGGGACTCGAAGCCCGGGCGCTCGGCACGGAGCCGTGCCACGAAGGTGGCGACCGGCTGGCCGGACCCGCCGAATGGTTCCAGTCCGGTGAGCGCCGTCCACACCGAGAGCGCCAGGCCCCAGAGGTCTCCCGCCGGGCCGGGCCGCCCTCCGTCGAGCAGTTCGGGCGAGGCGTAGACGAGGCTGGCCTGCAGGTCACCCACGGTCCTGCTGGTGACGGTGGACGACCGCGCGATACCGAAGTCCGCGAGGCGGAGCGATCCGTCACCGGCGAACAGCACGTTGGACGGCTTCACGTCGCAATGGCTCACCCCGGCGGCGTGCGCCGCTGCCAGCGCCTCGGCGAGCTCACCGGTGAGTCGCACGGCGCCGGCGGGATCCAGCGGACCGCTGACGGCCACACGATCCGACAGTGCGCCACCGGGGGCGAACTCGCTCACGATGTACGGGTGGCCCGACGTGCCCACACCTACGTCCAACACGCTGAGGACAAACGGGTGCCAGCTCAGGTGGGCCTGCGTGCGCGCCTCAGCCGGAGCCGCCGAACCTCCGGGGCGGATGTCGAGCGGGTGCAGGACCTTGACCGCCACCTCGCGCCCGAGGCGTTCGTCGACACACCGGTAGACCAGTGCGGAGCCACCGCGTCCGACGAGTTCGAGCACGCGCAGGTGTGGCGCCAGCCCCAACTGTTCTTCTGTTGCGACCGGTTCCCGCATCGTCGCCCCGCGTTTCCCCACTCAGAGGCTAGGCGCGGTGGGGCACTGCAGCGCAGGCGGGCAGCTGGGTCAGCTGCTGCAGCTCAGCCGCCGTTGGTGCTGGCTCCAGAGCCACGGCTCGAAGGCCCACCTCGAGGTGCGCGACGGCGACCACCTCACCGTGCTCGAGGCCGCGCCGGTCAACAGGTGCCGGTCACGGGCGCGCGGATGGTGGTGCGCTTCACAGCCGACCAGACCACCTACGAACTGGAGCTGACGCGCACCGCCCCACCCCCGACGAGCCGGCCGCCGACGAGATGGTCGGAACCGCCACCGTCGACTTCGGCCAGGTGCCGCTCTCACCCGAGCAGCACCTGCTCATCGTGGCGCTGTACGAGTCGAGCCTCCGTTGCGGCACCATCGAGGGGAACTCCGTCATCGCCCGTCGGCTCAGGTGGACCCCGAAGAAGTTCCACCGCAAGCTCGACGCCGTCTGCGACAAGCTGGCCCGGGCCGGCGTGCCGGGCCTCAAGGGCCAGCTCGGCGAGTTGGCGGAGACCCGCCGCGAGGCGCTGGTCGCCCACGCGCTGGGTACGGGACTCGTCGGCCCCTCCGATCTCGGCATCCTCCCCT
>JBMOJH010000081.1:0-15919 GCA_049316905.1 Microthrixaceae bacterium
AGCAGAAGGTCAACGACGCGCTCAAGCAGCACTTCCGGCCCGAGTTCCTGAACCGCATCGACGAGGTCATCGTCTTCCACGAGCTCAGCCAGCCGGAGGTCACCCAGATCGTCGACCTGATGATCAAGCGGGTCACCGACCAGCTCGCGGGCCAGGGCATCGGCCTGGAACTCACCGACGCGGCCAAGGTCCACCTCGGCGAGAAGGGCTACGACCCCACCCTCGGCGCCCGTCCGCTGCGGCGGGCGATCCAGCGCCTGGTGGAGGACCCGCTCTCGGAACGCCTGCTCTGGAAGGAGTTCCGCGCCGGTCAGACCATCACGGTCGACGTGGAGCCCGACCCGGAGGACGAGGGCCGTCCGCACGTGGTCTTCCGGGCCACCGAGGGCTTCACCCCCCCGCCGCTCGAGGAGCTCGCCGCCACCACCGGCGAGTGAGCTGCCGGGCGCCACGCCTGCTCGCGACCGCCGCCGTCATGGCGGCGGTCGTCGCGTGTGCGGCCTGCCGGGCCGATGCCACCGTCGCGGTCGACGTCGCCCGCAACGGCTCGGGCACCGTCACGCTCACCGTGGTCCTCGACCGCGCCGCGGCCGTCGAGCTCGGCGATCCCGCGGCGGTGCCGCTCGACGACCTGCGCGCCCGGGACTGGCGCGTGACGCCCCCGGCCACGGATCCCGGCACCGGTGCGGTGACCTTCCGGGCCGTGCACCCGTTCCGCTCGCCCGACGAGGTGCCGGCGCTCCTCGAGCAGATCGGTGGTCGCAACGGCGTGTTC
Organism: Microthrixaceae bacterium; assembly: GCA_049316905.1. Taxonomy (GTDB): domain Bacteria; phylum Actinomycetota; class Acidimicrobiia; order Acidimicrobiales; family Microtrichaceae; genus CAIPVR01. The sequence goes on from JBMOJH010000081.1 coordinate 776, forward strand.
CGCTCGACCTCGCTCGTGGTCGACGCCGGGCCGCTCGGCACCGACTACCGCTTCCGCACCCGGGTGGTCCTCTCCGGCGATCCGGCCCAGTTCTCCGACGCCGACCTCACCAAGGTGCTGGGCGACCTGCCGCTGGGCCGCACCCCGGCGGAGCTCGCCGCCCTGGCCGCGCCGGCGGGGAGCGGCGTCGGGCTGCGCCTCGAGGTGCGCCTGCCGCCCGGCCGCACGGAGGCCCGGGAGTACCCGGTCACCGGCGGCGCGCCCACCGACGAGCGGTTCGCGCTGTCGAGCTCCGTGCCCAACACCGGGACCCGTCAGCAGCTCCTCGCCGCGGCCGGCCTGCTCGTGCTCGCGCTGGTGGCCCTGGTGATCGGCCTCGTCCGGCGCCGGCGCGGCCGTCGGAACGCGGACGTCACACCCGGTCCCTAGGGTTCCTCCCATGTCGAGGACCCGCACCCTGTACCGCTGCGCCACCTGCGGCGCGGAGGCGCCCAAGTGGTCGGGCCGCTGCGCCGGCTGCGGGGACTGGAACACCCTCCAGGAGGAGCTCGCCGGGCCCGCCCCGTCGGCACTGCCGCTCACCACCGCCTCACCTCCCCGGCCCATCACCGAGCTCCCGTCCGACGACGGCCGTCCCGTCGCCACCGGCGTGGCCGAGTTCGACCGCGTCCTCGGCGGCGGGCTCGTCCCCGGCAGCGTCACCCTCCTCGGCGGCGAGCCGGGTGTGGGCAAGTCCACGCTGGTGCTGCAGCTGCTCGCCGAGCGGGCCGCCGCCGGAGCGTCGGTGCTCTACGTCACCGGCGAGGAGTCCACCGGCCAGGTGCGCCTGCGGGCCGAGCGCCTCGGGGCGCTGGAGCCGCAGCTGCTCCTCGCGGCGGAGACGTCGCTGCCCGCCGTGCTCGCCCATCTCGAGTCGATCCGGCCCGAGCTGTGCGTGGTCGACTCGGTGCAGACGCTGCACGACCCGCAGTTCTCCTCCGCCCCCGGCTCGGTCACCCAGGTCCGGGAGTGCGCGCACCGGCTGGTGCAGGCAGCGAAGTCCACCGGCACCACCGTGGTGCTCGTGGGCCACGTCACGAAGGACGGCCAGCTGTCGGGCCCGCGGGTCCTCGAGCACGTGGTCGACACCGTCCTGTCGCTCGACGGCGACCGCCACCACGCCCTCCGGGTCCTGCGGGCCAGCAAGCACCGGTTCGGCTCCACCGGCGAGATCGGGCTGTTCTCGGTGGGGGCCTCCGGCCTCGCCGTGGTGGCGGACCCGTCGTCGATGTTCCTCGGCGACCGGCGTGACGAGGTCGAGGGCTCCGTGGTGATGCCGTCGCTCGAGGGGCACCGGCCCCTGCTCGTGGAGGTGCAGGCCCTGGTGTCGCCCTCGCCGCTGCCGCAGCCCCGCCGTTCGGTGCAGGGCCTCGAGTCGGGCCGGGTGGCCCTGCTCCTCGCCGTGCTGCAGCAGCGGGCCGGGGTGCCCCTCGCCGCGAACGACGTGTATGCCATGACCGCCGGCGGCGCGCGGGTGGCCGAGCCCGCGGCGGACCTCGCGGTGTGCCTCGCGGTGGCCTCCTCGGTGTCGCGCCAGGCCTTCCCGGCCGACACGGTCGCGGTGGCGGAGGTGGGCCTCGGCGGTGAGCTGCGCCAGGTCCAGGGCCTCGAACGCCGCCTGGCCGAGGCCGCCCGCCTCGGGTTCCGCTCCGCGGTGGTCGCCCGCTCGTCACCCGACGTCGACGCGTCCATCGAGCTGCTCCGGGTCCCCACGCTGCTCGGGGCCCTCCGCCTCACCGGGGTCGCCCGCACCGTCGGGTGAGCGGGCGCGCCCCCTACACTGGCAGCGTGCCCGCCAGCCGAGACCCAGAGCTCATGGAGGCCCTCGCCATGGTGGCGCCCGGCCAACCGCTGCGCGAGGGCCTCGACCGCATCCTGAAGGCCGGCATGGGGGCGCTCATCGTCATCGGTGACGGGCCCGACGTGCTCAACATCTCCTCCGGCGGGTTCCTGGTGAATGCGGCGTTCTCGCCGCAGCGGCTCTCGGAGCTCGCCAAGACCGACGGCGCGATCGTGCTCACCTCCGACGTCGGCTACATCGCCCGGGCCAACGTGCACCTGGTGCCCAACCCGAACGTCCCCACCGAGGAGACCGGCACCCGCCACCGCACCGCCGAGCGGGTGGCGCGTTCGATCGGCGTGCCGTGCCTGTCGGTGTCGGAGGACATGGCGGTGGTGACCGTCTACACCCGCACCCGCCGCTACCAGCTGGAGCCCATCCCGAGCATCCTCAGCCGCTGCAACCAGGCGTTGCAGACCCTGGAGCGCTACAAGCAGCGCCTCACCGACGAGTCGGCCAGCCTCACGGCGCTGGAGGTGGAGGACCTCGTCACCCTGCGCGACGTGGTCACCCTGCTGCAGCGGGCCGAGCTGGTCGCCCGCATCTCCGACGAGATCGAGCGGCACCTGGTGGAGCTCGGCACCGACGGCCGACTCGTGCGCCTCCAGCTGCGGGAGCTCATGGCCGGTGTGGAGGACGAGCGGCGCCTGGTGGTGCTCGACTACGTGCAGTCCGACGCGTCCTGGGACCTCGAGCAGGCGATCGACACCCTCAGCGACCTCGACCTCGACGCGCTGCTCGACGCCGAGGAGATCGCCCACGCGGTGCACCTCAGCGGCCACGCGGATGACCTCGACTCCTCGATCGAACCCCGCGGTTACCGCATGCTGGCCCGCATCCCGCGCCTGCCCGAGGACGTGGCGCACGCCCTCGTCGGCCACTGCGGCTCGCTCGACAAGCTCAGCCGGGCCTCCGTGGAGGACCTCGCCGCGATCGACGGGGTCGACGAGCACTGGGCCCGAACGGTGAAGGACGCGCTGAGCCGCATCGCGGAGTCGAGCATCCTCGACCGCTACGCCTGAGCCGTCCGTGGCCGCCCGTCACCGATGAGCACGGTCCTGGGCGAGCACAAGGGCCGGCCGTGCGTGCTGGTGGAGAGCCGGCCCGAGTGGCGGGCCTGGCTGGCCGAGCACCACGCCACCAGCGGCACGATCTGGTTGGCCCGCTGGAAGAAGGGCTCCGGCCGCCCGCACCTGGAGTACGACGACCTGGTGGAGGAGGCGCTCTGCTTCGGCTGGATCGACTCCACCGTCAACGCCTACGACGAGGACCGCAGCGTGGTGCTGGTGGCGCCCCGCAAGAAGGGCGGCACGTGGTCGAGGGTCAACAAGGAGCGACTGGTCCGCCTGGAGGCCGCGGGGCTGCTCGCCCCGCCCGGCATCGCGGTGATCGAGGCGGCGAAGGCCGACGGCTCGTGGAGCCTGCTCGACGACGCCGAGGCGCTGGTGGTGCCACCGGACCTCGCCGCAGGGCTGGCCGCCCACGCGGAGCTGGCCGCGGTGTGGGACGCGCAGACCCCCGGTCGTCGCAAGGTGGCGCTGAGCCAGCTCGCGCTCGCGAAGACGGACGCAACGCGGCGCAAGCGGCTGGACAAGATCCTGGCCATGCTGGGCGAGGGCCGACTCGAGTACTGAGCCGGGCCGCCGTCCTAGGGTCGCGGACATGGACATCGAGCTGCCCTCCGGAACCCCTGCCCACGTCGCCCGGGTCGACGGCGCCGACCGCGGCCTCGTGGTCATCCCCGACATCTGGGGACTGCGGCCCCTGTTCACCGACCTGTGCCACGCGCTGTCGGCCCGGACCGGGTGGTCGGTGGCCACCTTCGAGCCGTTCCCCGGCCGGGACCTGCCGGGCGCGGCCGACCCCGACGGGCCGGCCCAACGCTTCGCCGCCATGGGTGCCCTCACCGACGAGCGGCTCCTCGGCGACGCGGCCCTCGCCGCGGACGCCACGGGCGCGCCGGCGGTGGGCCTCATCGGGTTCTGCATGGGCGGGATGTACGCCCTGAAGGCCTCGGCCACGGGCCGCTTCGACCGGGTGGCGGGCTTCTACGGGATGGTCCACGTGCCGGAGGACTGGCAGGGGGCCGGGCAGGGCGAACCGCTCGACGCGCTGGCCCGCCGTGGGGACACCGGCGTGATGGCGGTGGTGGGCACGGCGGATCACTGGACGCCGCCGGAGCACCTGGCGGAGCTCGAGGCCGCCGGGGTCACCGTCGTGCGCTACGAGGGGGCCGACCACGGCTTCGTGCACGACCCGTCGCGGCCGGTGCACCGACCCGACGATGCGGCCGACGCGTGGGACCGGGTGCTCGCGTTCCTCGACGGCGTGACGAGCTGACCGGCCGGCTCAGCGGGAGCGGATCTCGAGCTCGCGGCGCTTGAGGATCCGGTACTGCCGGTCGTTCTGTTCGATCCAGCCGAGACGCAGGAAGCTGGCGATCGCCTTGTTGACCCGCTCGCGGGAGGCGCCGACGAGGCCGGCGAGCTCCTCCTGGGTGATCGGGATCTCGAACTCGTCGGTGTCGCCCGCGAGCTCCAGCAGGTGCTTGGCCGTGCGGCCCGTGACGTCGAGGAAGAACGAATCGGCGAGGGCCTCGTCGGTGGCCCGGATGCGCTGGCTCAGCAGGCGCACGACCGACCACAGCAGCTCCGGACGGTCGTCCCACACCGTGGTGAGGACCTCGTACGGGATGGCGATCACGCTGGAGGGCTCGAGCGCCCGGGCCTCGGCGGAGCGACCCATCGTGTCGAACAGGCCCATCTCGCCGAACAGGTCGCCGCGCTCCATCAGCGCCACCATCGACTCGCGCCCGTCGATCGACTTGTTCGAGATCGCGATCCGGCCGTCGATCACCACGTAGCAGGCGTCGGCCTCGGCGCCCTCCTCGAAGACCACGTCGCCGCGCACGAGTTCGAGGGTCTCCGCCGCATCGGCGATGCGGCGGTGGTCGTCCTCGTCGAACTGGTCGAAGAGATCGACGTCGCGGAGCAGGTCGAGATCGTTCACTCGGCGCATCGTAGCGAAGGTCACACGCACTCCCCCCGCCAGGACCCGCTCCCTCGCAGGGGCCCGGTAGGTTGCCCCTCCATGGGTCCGGTCTGGTGCGTGGTGGTCGGCGGCGGCAGCGGCCGTCGCTACGGCGGCGCCAAGCAGTTCGAACGGTTGGCCGGCCGCCGGGTGATCGACCACTCGGTCGCGGCCGCCGCGGCGGTGTGCGACGGCGTCGTGGCCGTGGTGCCCGCCGACTCGCTCGACACCGACGACGGCGTCGTGCCCGGCACCGCGGCGGTGGTGGCCGGTGGGGCCGACCGCGTCGGCTCGGTGCGCGCCGGTCTGGCCGTGGTGCCCGCCGACGCCGAGGTGGTCCTGGTGCACGACGCGGCCCGCCCGCTGGCCAGCACCGACCTCTTCGCCCGGGTCGTGGCCGCGGTGCGCTCCGGGGCGGAGGCCGTGATCCCGGTGGTGCCCGTCGCCGACACGATCCGTGAGCTGACCGGTGCTCCCGCCGGCAGCCGGGTGGTGGACCGCGACCGGCTCCGCGCCGTCCAGACCCCCCAGGGATTCGACGCCGCGGTGCTGCGCGCCGCCTACGCCGGCGACGCGGAGGCCACCGACGACGCCGGGGTGGTGGAGGCCGCCGGCGCCACGGTCACGCTCGTGGACGGAGAAGCCGCCAACCGCAAGATCACCGACCCCGACGACCGCGTCACCGCCGCGGCGGTGCTCGCGGCCCGGATGGAGGACAGGCCCGCATGAGACTCCGCGTCGGCAACGGCTTCGACGTCCATCGCTTCTCCGACGACCCCGACCGCGTGCTGGTCCTCGGCGGGGTGGCGATCGCGGGTGAGCGCGCCCTGCACGGCCATTCCGACGCGGACGTGGTCGCGCACGCAGTGGCCGAGGCGCTGCTCGGGGCCTCGGGCCTGGGTGACCTGGGCCGCCTCTTCCCCGACACCGACGAGCGTTGGGCCGGGGCCGACAGCATGGAGCTGCTCGCCGAGGTGGTGCGCCGAGTGCATGACGACGGCTGGGAGGTGGCCAACGTGGACTGCTCGGTGATCGCCGAACGGCCGAAGCTCGCGCCGCACCGCGCGGCGATGGAGGCCGGCCTCGGGCGGGTGGTCGGTGCGCCCGTCACGGTGAAGGGCCGCCGGGCCGAGGGCATCGGCGGCCTGGGTCGTGCCGAGGGGATCGCCTGCTTCGCGTCCGCGCTGATCACGGGGACCGACTGATGGCCGGGCGCCCACCGAAGAAGGGACCCAAGCGGCCGTCCCGTGCCCCGTCCCGCGCGCCGTCCCGTGCCCCGTCCCGCGCCCCCTCCCGTCGGCCCGCACCCGCCCGAACGACGGCCCGCCCGACCGGCCGCGCGACCGCGCCGAAGGAGCGCGGGCTGGGCGGCACCCAGGTGGAGGGTCGCCAGGCCGTGCGCGAGCTGCTGCTCGCCGGGACCCGCAAGGTGTACGAGGTCCTGCTCTCCACGGAGGTCGACCGCGCCGACATCGTGGCCGACATCGTGGAGCTCGCCGATGAGCTCCGGGTGCCCGTCACCGAGGTGAGCCGCAGCCGCCTCGACTCGCTGAGCCGCACCGATGCACCCCAGGGCGTGGTGGCCCGCGCCGCCGAGCTGCCGGAGTCCACCCTGGAGGACCTGTGCCGCCCGGTCGACGGCCGGCCCCCGTTCCTCCTCGCGGTGGACGGTGTGACCGACCCGGGCAACCTCGGAGCCCTGCTGCGGATCGCCGAGTGCGCGGGCGTCACCGGCGTGGTGCTGCCCAAGCACCGGGCGGTGCACGTGACCCCCACGGTCACCAAGGCCGCGGCCGGCGCGGTGGAGTACCTCCCGATGGCGCTGGTGGGCGGCCTCCCGACCGCGATCGAGCAGCTGCGCGCCGCGGAGGTGTGGGTGGTGGGGCTCGACGCCGCGGGATCCACCCCGATCCACGCCCTGGAACTCGCGGGCGACGCCGTCTGCCTGGTGCTGGGGGCCGAGGGCCGCGGCCTGGGCCGACTGGTGCGCCAGCGCTGCGACCTGCTCGCCTCGATCCCGCTGCACGGCCGGTTGGCCTCGCTGAACGTCGCGAGCGCCGGCGCGGTGGCCTGTTACGAAGTGGCCCGACATCGCGCCTGAGGGCGCGGCCGGTAGGGTCCCCCGGTGCTCACCCTCCTCGCACGCTGCTGGCTGTTCCTCTGGCGCTGGCGGGCCGTCCCGCCCACCGGGGAGGTGCCCGACCGCTGCGTGGTGATCGCGGCGCCGCACACGAGCAACTGGGACTTCCCGCTCACGCTCGCCCTGGCCCGGGTGAGCGGCGTGCCCATCCGGTGGCTCGGCAAGCACCAGATGTTCCGGGGGCCGGCCGGACCGATCATGCGGGCGCTGGGTGGGGTGCCGGTGGACCGCTCGGCACCCGGTGGTCTGGTGGCGGCCCTCGCGGCGGAGTTCGCCCGTCGCGACCAACTGGTGCTGGTGGTGCCCGCCGAGGGCACGCGCAGCCGCACCGAGTACTGGAAGTCGGGCTTCTACCGGATCGCCGAGGCAGCGGACGTGCCGATCCTCTGCTGCTTCGTGGACCGTGCCACCCGCACCGGTGGCTTCGGGCCCGTCATCCACCCGTCCGGCGACCTGCGCGGCGACATGGACGTGATCCGTGCCTTCTACGACGGCAAGGTGGGGATCCGCCCCGATGGCTTCGGCCCCGTCCGCCTCCGCGAGGAGGAAGAGGGCGGTGACGCGGTCGCGTAGGTAGCGTCCGGGCATGAGCACTCCCGAGACCAGCCGGCCCGAGCAGCCCACCCCGACCGAGACCGCCCGGGCCACCGCCGCCGCCGTCGGCGGCATCGCCGCCGGGTTCATGCTCGACATGAACACCTACGTGGCCGCGGCCGGCGTGGGCTACGAGGGCCTGGGGTTCTACTTCGGCGGGCGCGGCGGCGTGCTCGGCGACGTGAGCGTGGCCGAGGTGATCGAGGAGTTCGTGTTCTTCCCGGAGGACACGGTGCGCGCCAGCTGGGAGCAGGCCGCGTCGGTGGAGTCCCGGGCCGACGCCGCCACCCGCTTCGCCGAGGCCGCCGCGGCCTGGTCCGACGAGCACCTGCCCGCCGACGGACCCGACTACGCCCGGCTCGCCGAGCTCGCCGGAAAGGTGGTGGCCGCGGCGGACGCCACCGGTGCCCCGCTCTTCGCCGGATGGCGCGACCTGCCCGAGCCCGAGGGCCCGCGCGCCCTGGCCGTCCACCGCATGAACGGCCTGCGCGAGCTGCGGTTCTCCCGCCACGCGGCCGCGGTGCGCGCCGAGGGCGTCGACCCGGTGCTCGCGTTCATGGTCAAGACGCCGTACATGGCCGACATCTTCGGCTGGCCGGAGCCGCGGCCCGAGCCGACCGAGGACGACCGCGCCGCGTGGGACCGGGCCGAGACGGCGACCGAGGAGGCATTCGGGAAGGACCTCGCCGTGCTCGACGCGGACGAGCGCGCCGAGTTCGTGGCGCTGGCCCAGCAGGTGCTCGCCGCGGCGGCGTAGCGCTCAGACGTAGTTCCGGCGGAAGAGGTCGTAGAGCGCCCCGGCGCCCGGGATCATCGGCAGCCAGTAGGTGAGCATCCGGTAGAGCAGCGACGCGACGATGGCTGCGTCGTGGGGCACGCCCACGGCCGCCATGCCGGCGATCAGCACCGCCTCCGGGGCACCGAGCCCGCCCGGCACCGGGACCACGCTCGACGCCGCGCCCGCGAGCTGGGTGATCACCACCAGCGCGGCGAGGTTCACCGGCGCCCCCACCGCCGTGAGCAGGAACGCGGCGCACGCGACCTGGGCGGCCATCGTGACCAGCTGCCCGCCCGCCACGGCGAGGCCGGTGGTCGGGCGGGCCACCGCGCGGCGCACGAAGTGCCCGGCGCGCCCGAGCCAGTGACCCACTTCCTTGCGCAGCGTGGGGGCCCGCACCACCACCGTCGTGCCCACGGCCAGCACGAGCACCCCCAGGACGACGATCCAGAAGCTGCTGGGAACGTCCTGGCGGAGCGCATCCGTGTCGAGCGACGACGCGGCGAACGCGGCGGCCACGGGCAGGGCGATGGTGGAGACGACCGTCGTGAGGAAGCTGCTGAGCCCGCAGGCGCCCGCCGCTGCGGAGGAGTCCATCCCGGTCCGGGTGAGGAAGCGCAGGCTGAGCGTCAGGCTCCCGGTGCCCAGGGGGGTGACCACCAGGGTCAGGGCCTCGGCGACCTCGAGCTGCACGGTCCGGCCGAACGGCGGTGTCCACTCCGCGGCGGCGGCCAGGGAGATCGCGTAGCCCACCCACATGAGCGGGATGATCGCCACCGCAGCGGCGACCCACCACCAGTGGAGGGTGCCCTCGCGTGAGATGTCGCTCGGGAGGTGGTTGGCCCACAGCACCAGGAGCTCCACCACCAGGATGGCGATCGCCCCGGCCGCGACGGTCCACGGGGTGACGTGCAGGCGGCGGACGAGGTCCCGCAACTCCGCGCGGGATCGCTCGACGCGTTCGCCCGCGGGGCGGTGCGCCGGGGCCGCGCCGTGGGTCGTGGGGGGCACGGCTCCGACGGTACCGGTGCGTTCAGCCGATCGTGCCGGTGGCGAGCGCGTAGCTCAGCGCGGTGAGGGTCAGGCCGTCGGAGATCCCACCGCCCGTCAGCTCCTCGCGCACCCGGTCGAGCGGCAGCCACTCGATGCGTTCCGACTCGCCCGGGTCCTCCGGGTCGCCCACGTACTCGGCGCCGCGGGCGAGGAACAGGTGGAAGGTCTGGTCGCTGAGCCCGTTGGAGGGGTGGTAGCTGCAGAGGTGCTCGAGCGGGCCGGGGCGCCATCCGGTCTCCTCGAGCGTCTCGCGCGCCGCGCCCTGCTCCGGCGTCTCGCCGTCGTCGAGGCCCCCGGCGGGCACCTCCCATCCCCAGGTGTCGGTGATGAACCGGTGGCGCCACAGGAGGAGCACGCCGCGGTCCGGGTCGTGGACCACCACCCCGGCGGCGTGCCGGGGCAGCCGCAGGACGTGGTGGTCGAAGCGGCGGGAGCCCGGCACCTCCACGTCCGCGAGCGCCAGACGTAGCCAGTCGCTGTCGTACACGACACGCTCGCCGTGGACCGTCCAGCGCATCAGCGTGATGCCTTGACGGCCCGGTCGATCATCGGCCGGAGCTCGCGGGCCATGGCCGAACCGGTCTCGAACGTGTCCTCGACGACCAGGTAGGCGGCGTAACGCCGCCCCCGGTCGATCCAGGGCACCGTGCCGTAGGCGCCGGCGTCCTCCACGAGGCCCTGCTGCCCGCGGTCGACCCACCAGCCCATGCCGTAGCCCTCGAGGCCCTCGCTGCCGGTGGTGCCCTCGTACACCTCGCCGATCCGGTCGGCCTGCATGCGCTGCACCGCGTCGGAGGACAGCACCCGGGTATCCCCGCAGCGGCCGCCGCGCAGCTGCATGAGCAGCAGTTCCGCGTAGTCGCGGGGGGTGACGTAGGCGCCGCCCTCCATGTTGGGGTTCTCGGTGGGGCGGAGCGTGGCGGGGTCCGCGTTGAAGGCGGCGGGGTAGCTGAACGTGCCCTTCGCTCCGCTCATCACCCCGAAGTGGTTGTTGTAGGCGAGTGACCCGGTGCCGCACGGTTCCACGTAGGTCCCGCGCACGAGCTCGGCCCACGACTTCCCGCTCGCGGCCTCGGCCACGGCGCCCGCCACCTGCCACTGGGCCCCGCCGTAGCGGAACTGGGTGTCGGGCGGGATCATCTGGGCGTCGTCCTGCGGGGTGGTGAACACCTTCTCGGCGCAGGCCTGCAGCGTGCCCGAGGGGATGTACTGGCACAGGTAGTCGGGGATCCCGAGCCCGTCCTCGAGTCCCGGGAGCCCGGAGCTGTTGGAGATCAACTGGGCCGGGGTGATGTCGGGATGGGCGGCCCCCCATGGCGCGACCTTCGCCACCGGTGCGTCGAGGTCGAGCACACCCTGATCCGCGAGGCGCAGCAGCACCCCGGCGGTGAGCATCTTGGACGACGACGCGATCAGGCTCACGCGGTCGGGACCGAAGTCGCCGACGTACGACTCGTGGATGCGGCCCCGCTCACGGTCGACGATCACCAGCCCGGCGCCGTTGAGGCCCTTTGCCTGCACCTGCTCGCGCAGCTTCGCGTCCACGTCAGCGAACACCGCCGGGTCCACCTCGGTGGCCGACGCGGTCGGGACCGAGGTGCCGGTGGTGGTGCTGCCGCCCTCGCCGGCCGAGGTGCGGGCGGTGCCGCTCGAGCAGGCGGCGGCGACGAGCAGTGCGGCGAGGAGGGGCGCGAGGGCCCGGGTGCGGGTCACCGGGCGCTTCACGGCGCGTTGATCGTGCAGGTCTGGGTGACCGGCGTGCTCAGTCCCGCGGCCGCGCTGACGGTGGGCGCGTCGCACTGCTCGTAGGGCTGGGCGTCGGCCACCGCCACGGTGAGCCGTCCGGTCGGCACCTCGAGCACGAGATGTCCGTCGGCGCCGCTGGTGCCCGTGGCCACCAGGTCGCGCCCGGCGCGGACCTCGAGCGGCCGCGACGACGGCCCGGTCCGGCAGAACGGCTGGCCGGGGGGCGGGATGGTGCCACCGCAGATGGTCTGGCGGGCGGTGATGTCGAGCCGGGTGGGCGCAGGGGTGGGCGCAGCGCAGGCCGCGACGACCGCGCACGCCGCGAGGGCCAGCGGGCCCCAGATCCGGACTCTGGCCATGTCGCCCCTCCCGCCGTCGGTCGAGGCGCACTGTAGGCGTTCCGCCGTCGCCCGGGCGGCGGGGGAGGAGTTCATCGGAGGGTCGCCCGGAGTTCGCCGGCGTGCCGCGACCTGCTGCGGGACCTGTGCGCACACTGGACGCGTGGACGACCTCCACCCGACCGGCGCCCTCCGGGCCGTCGACCGTGGGGCGCACGCGCTGGTGGCCCGCACCTGCGCGAACCCGTCGGTGGACCGGCTGATGTATCTGCTGTCGGGGCTCGGCGACGACGGGCGGATCTGGATCGGGGCGGCCGCGTTCGAGGCGCTGCGACGCGACCGGCCGGGAGCCCGGTTCCTGCACTCCGTGGCGTGGTTGGGGATCGAGTCGGCCGTGGTGAACCTGGGGATGAAGCGACTGGTCCGCCGTCCCCGACCGGCGGGCGGTCGCGAGCACACACATGAACTGCGACGCCCGACCGACACCAGCTTCCCCAGCGGCCACGCGGCCTCCGCCGCGACGATGGCGGTGCTGCTGTCGGAGGGGAGTCCGCTCGCTCCCGCCTACGGGCTGCTGGCGGTGGGCATCGGGGTGAGCCGGGTCCACGTGGGGGTGCACCACGGTTCGGACGTGGCGGCCGGCTGGGCGGTGGGGGTGCTGTTCGGGTTGCTGGCCCGCCGCACCGGGGCGGAGCTGTTCAGACCCACTTCCCCGGGTTGAGGATGCCCGCCGGGTCGAGCGCCGCCTTCACGGTGCGGGTGAGGTCCATCACGTCGTCGCCGAGCTGACTGCCGAGTTGGTGGGCCTTCAGCGATCCGATGCCGTGCTCACCGGTGACGGTCCCACCGAGCGCCAGGGCGGCGTCCATGATCTCGTCGAAGGCGACCTCGGCCCGGGCGCGGGCGTCGTCATCGGTGGGATCGAAGGTCACGAGCGGGTGGAAGTTGCCGTCGCCCGCGTGGCCGATGACCGGCACGAGCGTGCGGCGACGGGCGGCCACGTCGGCCACCGCGGCGAGCAGTTCGGGCACGCGGGGCACCGGCACGCCGACGTCCTCGATCAGCACCGCGCCGAGGCGCTCGACCGCGGGGATCGCCCGGCGACGGGCACCCATGAGCAGCTCGCCCTCCACCTCGTCGTCGCTGACCACCACCTCGGCCGCGCCCGCGGCACGGCAGTGGCGGGCCACCTGCTCGGCCTCCGCGGGGTCGGCGTCGGTCTGCGCGATGAGGAGCGCGCCGACGTCGCGGCCGAAGCCCATCGGGGTGACCGCCTCCACGGCGGCGATCGCCGCGGCGTCCATGAGCTCGAGCGCGCTCGGGCGGATCGAGGCGGTGATGGCGGCCACCGCGTGGCCCGCGCGCACCGCGTCGGGGAATGTGGCCGCCACGGTGGTGGGCACCGGTGGGATCGGCCGCAGCGCGAGCGTGGCCTCGGTGATCACGCCGAGCGTGCCCTCCGAACCGACGAAGAGGCGCTTGAGGTCGTAGCCGGCGACGTCCTTCACGGTGGTGCCGCCGAGTCGGAGGGCCCGGCCGTCGGCGAGCACCACCTCCAGGCCCAGCACGTAGTCAGTGGTGACCCCGTACTTCACGCAGCAGAGGCCGCCGGCATTGGTGGCGAGGTTGCCGCCGATCGAGCAGATCTCATACGAGGACGGGTCCGGCGGGTACCAGAGCCCCTCGGCTCGGGCCGCGGCCTTGAGCTCAGCGTTGAGCAGGCCGGGCTGGACCACGGCGAGCAGCCCGGCCCGGTCGATGCGGACCGCCCGCATGCGCTCGGTGGAGAGCGTGATGCCGCCGTCGACCGCGCTCGATCCGCCGGAGAGCCCGGTACCCGCGCCGCGGGCGACCACCGGGACGCCGTGCCCGGACGCCACCCGGAGCGTGGCCTGCACGTCCTCGGTGGAGCCGGCCCGCACCAGCGCGACCGGCCGCCCCGGGGTGACAGTCATGGCGCGGTCGTGTCGGTACGACTCGACGATGTCGGGGTCGGTGACCAGGGCGTCCGCGGGCAGGGCGGCACGGAGCGCGTCGAGGACGGCGGAGGTCATGACACTGATCCTGCTCCACGCCCGGCGCTCAGGCCGGATCGGGTGGTCGTGGGTCGGGTGGTTGCTGGTGGGGCGGTCGGCCGGCCCGTTGGGCGGGCAGCACACGGCCGGACGGTGTGGTGATCGTGAACCCGTGCTGTGGGTCGGGTTTCATGCTCCAGCCGGCACGGTGCACGGTGCCGTGATGATGACGGCACAGTGGGGCCAGGTGGTCGAGATCGGTCGTGCCGCCGTCCTCCCAGGCGGGCGTGTGGTGGAGCTCGCACCAGTTCGGCGGGGCGTCGCAGCCGGGGAAGCAGCAGCCGCCCCAGCGGACCGCGGCGGCGTGGCGCTGAGCGGCGGATGCGAGGCGGCGGGTGCGGCCGAGGGCGAGTGTCGCTCCATCGAAGGTCTCGACGAGCACCCGGTAGCGGGCGTCGCAGGCGAGCAGTGCGGCGGTGCTGGGGTGCAACCCGGTGCGGTCGAGGGTGTGGGCGGTGAGGCGGTTCAGCCAGTCGCTCGGGGACTCGTCGTGTGCCGGGGTGCGGAGACCGTCGGGGAGGTCGGGTGGGGCGGTGAGGACGATCGTGACGTCGGCCGGTGCGGCGGGGCCCGGGGGGTTGGCGGCGCGGCCGGATCGGGTGAGTTCGACGAGCGCGAGGGCGAGCAGTTGTGGACGGCGCAGGAGCAGGGGTTCACCGGTGGCCTCGGCGTCGGCGGCGAGTTGGCGGAAGAGGCGGTCGGCCTCAGCATCGAGCGCGGCACGGAACTCCACGGCCCACTCGCCCACGAGCTCGCCACTGAGGACGACGGCGCCGTCGCCCGTCGGTGTGACGGTGAGATGGTTGTCGCCCGGGGCGGGCGGTTCGGGCCCGTCGGGGTCCGCGAGGGCGAGCAGGCCGCGGACGTCGCGGGCCCAAGGTTCGAAGCGGACACCCTTGGCGAGGTCCACGAGCTGTTCCTGGATCAGCTCGATCGTCGCCGCGGTGCGGGGTGTGGACAGCCGGGCGAGCAGGCGGACGTGGGCCAGTGACAGCGCGCCGTCGGTGAGGGCCTGGTCGAGGACGGGGTGGCGGTCGAGGAACGTGCCGGCGGCGACGAGCGCGCCGCTGTCGGGGCGGGGGAGGCCGTGGCGGAACGCGAGCGCGGCCGGGGCCCGCAGGCCGTCGACCTGTTCGGTGATCCCGCGGCGGTGCAGTTCGGCGGCGACGTGGGCGCGGGCGGCGTCGAGCGCCCGTTCCGCGCTCTCGAGGTGGGCGAACACGTCGAGCAGCGCCGCCCCACCGCACAGGGTGACGTCGGCACCGGCGGCCTTCTGGGCGAGGGCCCGGACCTCCTCGAGATCCCCGAACGGGACGGAATCGAACACATGTTCGTTCTAGCCGCCGCCTGTGACAGCGCAGACGACAGGGGACCGGGCACCACTCCCCGGTCGCGCCAGGCCTCCGGCTCCTCAGTGCGTCCGCACGTCCTGGCGGTGCAACTCGGCCCGGAGATCGCCGGGATCCAGGTCCGCAAGGGCCCGTCCGGTCCGCACCGACCGGGCGGCCGCC
>JBMOJH010000082.1:0-15561 GCA_049316905.1 Microthrixaceae bacterium
ACTGCCGGATCGCCTCGAGGAACGGGAGGATCTCGATGTCGCCGACGGTGCCGCCGATCTCGGTGATCACCACGTCGGTGCCGTCGATCGCGAGGCGGGAGATGCGGCGCTTGATCTCGTCGGTGATGTGAGGGATCACCTGCACGGTCTTGCCGAGGTACTCGCCCCGCCGCTCGGCGGCGAGCACCGCCTGGTAGATCGAGCCGGTGGTGGCGTTGGAGTCACGCGTGAGGAACTCGTCGATGAAGCGCTCGTAGTGCCCGAGGTCGAGGTCGGTCTCGCCGCCGTCCTCCGTGACGAACACCTCGCCGTGCTCGAACGGGTTCATCGTGCCCGGGTCGACGTTGATGTAGGGGTCGAGCTTCTGCATCGTGACCCGGAGACCCCGGGCCTTCAGCAGCCGCCCCAGCGAGGAGGCCGTGAGCCCCTTGCCGAGGCTGGATGCAACGCCGCCGGTGACGAAGATGTGCTTGGCCACTGCCGCTCCTGCTCGTCCGCTCCGGTCACGCTAGCGCGGCCCCCGGCGCGGTCCGCGCACGCCGCGGGGAGCCCGCCGGCCCGGGCCTCGGCTCACGCCGGGAGGCGGCCCAGGCGGTCGAACCAGCGCAGCGGGGGAACCCGCTCGATCACCGTGCTGAACGAGACCACCTCGCTCAGGAGGTTGAGGGCGAGGAGGACCCCCACGAGCACCCACCGGGCCAGGTCGCCGGGGAAGGCCGAGAGTGCACCGAGGCCCACCAGCGCCCCGAGCGGGTTCGCCCCGGCGTCGCCGAGCATGACCCGCTCACGCAGGTCGTCGGGCAGCAGCGCCAGCGCCGCGCCCACGCCCACACCCGGGCCGGCGAGCGTGGGCGATCGGGACACCACCGCCACGCCCACGAACGCGACCGCGGCCGCCTTCACGGCGCGTCCCGGCGCACGGTCGAGCAGGTTGGCGGTGTTCGCGGCGAGGGCGACGATGGCGCCGTCGCGCAGTGCGCCCACGACGGTGTCGTCACCACGGGCGAGTGCCTGCGCGACCACCACGCCCAGTGCGGCACCGCCGAGCAGCTTGATCATCCCGCTGGTCAGCCGGCCGCGGGCGAGCTCGCGGAGGTGCCCGCGGAAGCCGCCGGACTGCCCCTCCCCCGCCACGTCGTCGAGCAGGCCCAGCAGGCCGAACCCGGTGGCGGCGGCCACGGCGGGGCCGATCAGCTGGTCCCACGCCGGGGCAGTGCGGGTGATGAGCAGCATCACCCGGCTGAACCCGGCGAGCAGGACCATCGTGACCGGGATCATGACCCCGACGGAGGTCACCACCGGTGCGCCCCGGAAGTTGGTGCGCACCAATGCCGGTGCCTCGAAGGCACCACGGGCCGCGACCCACAGCGCGCCGCACACCACCGCACCCACCAGCACGGCGATCGCGGTGTCGATCACGGGTCGGACCGGCCGAAGGACTCGAGGACCAGGTAGCCCGTGTAGGGCAGCGCCACCGTGAGCATCATCGCCGGGATGGCCACGCCGGAGTCGTTGAGGGCCCACGCGAGCACCCCGAGCACGAGCCCGGAGATGCCGAAGGCCCGGAACCCCGGGTGGCGCTCCTGCACCAGGCGCAGGCCGGGACTGGGACGCCACTGGAGGTAGGCCAGGAACAACAGCGCCACCGGGATCACCACGGTCCAGAGCGTGGAGGTCAACACGGAGAGGTTCGCCTCGACCTTCCGCTGCAGGATCAGCGCGGCGCCGCCGTCGAGCACCTGCTGCGCGAAGCGCCCGAGGTGGGTGCGCGACGCCGCCGGACGGCTCAGGTCGAGCGCGGCGAACGCGCCGAGCACCACGACGGTCCCGATGCCGACCATGGCGGCGGTGCGCCACCGGATGCGGCGACCCGTGAGCACCAGGGCCGCCACGGCGAACGCCGGCACGAGCGCCAGGACGCCGCCGACGTCGGAGCCGAGCTGTGGCGCGCCGTCGAGCACGACGATGACGGCGCCGAACAGCACGAGCGCAGCGAGGCGCCCCCGGTCCGACGACCCCGGCCGGGCCCGGGCCCACAGCTCCCAGCCGGCGGTCACCACGATGAGCGCGCTGATCGAGAAGATCGCGAAGGCCTGGTTGCCGAACCCCGCGAACCGTCCCGCCACCACCGGCGAGTACCCGAACACGGTGTTGATCTGCAGGTTCGCCCCGGTGAGCAGGTCCACCCCGAGCACCACCACGGCCACCAGCGGCGGGGTCATCGCCGCGGCCAACGGGCCGGCCCGCCGACCCACCAGCACCGCCACCCCGGCGATCGCTGCGGCGATGAGGAGGATCACGATCCCGTAGCCCGCGACGGGGATCCCGCCGTAGGGCAGCAGCCCGGCGAGGAACGCGGCCGGCGGCACGGACATGACCAGCAGGCAGGCCCCCCGCAGCGCACGCGACCAGCCGGGCGCGCGGGCGAGGCTCCACGCGACCAGGGCCAGCACGAGCACCAGCAGGACGATGAACCCGACGGTGACCGGACCGGTCGCCTCGTCGCGGAACGACGCACGCTCGCTGTCACGCACCATCGCGGACCGGCGGGCGGCCGCGTCGCCGCCGTCGGCGCCCTGGCTCACGGGCGTGTCGTTCATGCCCTCGGGCACGCGAACCCCGAAGTGGTCGAGCACGGTCGATGCGATGTCGGTCAGCGCGACGAACCCGTCGCGACGCGTGGAGGCCGACCGGGCGAACCCGGGCTCCCAGCCGGGTCCCGAGATGCCGAAGACCGTGAGCTGTTCCCGGGCGAGCGGCGCGGTGGGCCCCACCACGACGACCGTGTCCCGGGAACGGTCGATCCCGGCGAGGAGGCGGCCGACGAGGCGGTCCGAGCTGCGCAGCGCGTCCCGGAACTGGCGGCGACCGGTGGGCGGGGTGCTCTGGGCCCGGGCCTGCTCGGCGCGCTCGAGGTCCGACAGCTCCACCAGCACCACGGGCGCGGAGGCCCGGGCGGCCGAGACCGCGGCGACCACGGCGTCGGGGTCCAGCTGCACGCCGAACGGCGCGAGGGGCGCGGCGCGCAGCAGGCCGGCATCGACCCGTCCGGCCGGCGCGCGGCCGGCGCGGTCGAGCGCCGCGAGGCCCGCCTGGCGGTCGATCGGCCCGACGAGGGGTCCGTCGTTGCCGGGCTGGTCCGCGTTGCCGACCGCCGCCATGCCGCCGAGCGGGGCGAGCGCAGCACCGAGCGCGCCGGGCACCGTCCCGTAGAGCAGCGTCCGGTTGCGGGCCTGCTGCTCCGGGAACGTGAGGCCGAGGAGCGCGCCGACGGGCCGGCGCCCGGTGCGGCGCTCGAAGACCGCCGCGGCCGTTCCGTCCTCGGTGATCTCGTCGGGCGGGGCGACCTGGCCGTCGCTGACCGGCGACGCCGAGTCCGCACGGTTCCCGGCACCGAGCGTGAGGTAGGCGCCCCCCGGTTCGGTCACGGGTCCGACCGTGCGGACGCTGAGCGACGCGACGGCTGATCGGCCGAGGAGCTCGTCGAGCACCGGGGTGTCCCCCGAACCGAGCGCGGCCCAGGTCAGCCGCGGCAGGCTCAGGACCACCACCCCGCCGGGCCGGCGCTCGTCGCGGGCGGGCGCGGCCCCCGCCTCCGCGGCGACGCCGAGGAGGAGGGCGAGCAGCCCGGCGAGCGCGAGGGTCCGCCGCAGCCGGCCGGTCACCACAGCTCCCGGTACACGTCGAGCACCGCATCGGACTGCCGGGCCGGGTCGAACCGTTCCGCGGCGAGCCCGTGGGCCCGCACCCCGGCCGCGCGCCGACGGTCCGGGTCCTCGAGCAGGCCCACGGTCGCCCCGGCAAGGCCCGAGGCGTCCCCCACGGGGACCACCGCGCCCGCCGCACCGTCGCCCAGCAGCTCGGGGGCCAGCCCCACGGCCGTGCTCACCACGGGCACCCCGAGGGCGAGCGATTCCGCCAGCACGAGCGGCACGGCCTCCCAGCGCGAGGTGATCCACGAGAGATCCGCGGCGGCCAACTCGTCCACGGCATGGGCCGAGAAGCCGTGGAGGATCACCGAGTCCTCGAGGCCCTGCCGAGCGAGATCGGCCTCGAGGTCGCCGCGGGCCGGGCCCTCGCCCACCACGACGAGACGGGCGTCCGGCCGCGCGGTCGCCACCCGGGCCCACGCCGCGGCGAGCGTCGCCGGGTCCTTCTGGGGGTGCAATCGCGCCGTGCTCACCACCACAGGAGTGTGATCGCCCACGCCCCATCCGGCGCGGACCTCGGCCCGGCTCCGTCGGGCGACGGGCCAGGGCGAGGCGGGCAGGATGATCCGGATCCGATCCGGCGCCACGCCGTCGAGGCCCTCCGCGATGGCCGCGGTCGGGGCGATCACCCGGTCCGCACGTCGCAGCACGGCCCGCTCCAACCGTCGCTGGACGCCGGCGGCGCGCCCCGCGGACGCGTCGAGCACCACGTTGTGGACCGTCACCACGACCGGCCGACGGGGCCGGCCGCCCACCACGGTCCACGCGGCCTTCAGCCCGTGGGCGTGGAGGATCCCGGGCGGGGTGCGCCACCTCCGCACGGCGGCCCGGGCCCGGCGGAGCGCGACCGGCGACATCCCGGCCGGCACGGGGACGACACCCTCCTGCGGCCCCAATCCGTCGAGCACCCCGGCGGGTCCCACCACCGGCGTGTCCACACCCGCCTCACGGAGGTGCTGCGCCAGGCACGCCACGTGGACACGGATGCCACCCGTCGACGGGCCGAGCACCTGTACTGCCCGCCCGACGGCCGGTCGTCGGTCCGCGCTCACGGGACCGCCCCCGACGGACCGACGTCGCCACCCAGGCTGCGCACCAGCCGCGCCGGTGCCGGGCCCCGCAACACCCAGACGACCACCGCCACCGCCAGCATGCCGGCCACCGATCCCACGGCCACGGCGAGAACGGCCGGCCCCGGCGACCCGGCATCCACCGCCAGGGCCACGCCCCAGGCGGCGAGTCCGGCCGCGGTGGCCGCCGCCACCGCCCGGAGGACGGGCAGCACCACCGAGCGGACCCGGGCCCCCTCCTCGTGCAGCCTCGAGCGGATCGCCCACGCCAGGAGCAGCGCGCCCACGGTCTGGGCCACTGCGTACCCGAACCCGATCACCATCACCCGCCGGCCGTCGGCGACCGTGGGCACCGACGCGAACATCACCACCGCACCCACGACGGCCACGACGGCGTTGACCAGCGTCGGCGTCCGCACGTTGCCGATCGCGTAGCTGACCCTCGTCAGGAACAGCAGCACCGAGAAGCCCGGGAGCGCGAGGGCGAACCCGGCGATCGCCGCCGCCACCTCCGCGGACCGTCCTGCCGCGTTGCCGAGCGCGACGAGCTCGGCCAACGGTCGCGCCAGCGCCACGAGCAGCGCCGCGCTGGTGAACGTGAGCAGCGTGATCGAGCGGGTGGTCCGGCCCACCTCCGAGGCGAAGTCATCCCAGTGCCCCGCCCGCGCCTGGCGGGTCAGCGTGGGGAAGGCCGTGGTGAACACCGGCACCGCGAACAGCGAGTTCGGCAGCATGAACAGCACGTAGGCGAGCTGGTACACCACCACCCCGCCCTCCACGGCGTTCGACAGGTAGAGCACGACCACCAGCAGGAGTTGGCTGGCACCCAGGAACCCGGCGGCCCACGCGCCCTGGCGGGCGAGGCGGCGAAGGCGCGGGTCGCGCGGCGCCCACCGGGGCACGAGACGGAACCCCGTGCGCCACAGACCCACCACGGGGACCGCGCAGAAGGCGACCACGCCCAGGGTGGTGCCCACCGCCAGGACCAGCTGTTCGGCCATGGTCAGGTCGAGGCTCGGCGGGGCCCCGTCGCGGAGCACCGCGAAGACCAGGTAGGTGCCGATGACCACGACGTTGTTGACGGTCGGGGCGAAGACCGGGAGGGCGAAGCGGCCGGTCGCGTTGAGCGCCGCGGTGGCCACGAGGTTCGCCGCGTAGAAGAGGATCTGCGGCAGGAAGAAGAAGAGGAAGAAGGTGCCGAGCCGCACCTGCGCGGCGCGCACCGCCGCGTCGTCCACGCCCGACACCAGCGCCCGCATGATCCACGGACCGGCCACCAGGCCCGCGGCGACCAGCCCCGCGAGCAGCGCCAGCATCGCCCCGAGCACGGTGCCGGCGACCGACTCCCCCTCCTCGCGGCCGCCGCCGTCGACCGCGTCGACCATCACGGGCACCAGGACCGACTGGAGCACCCCGGCCGCGAACAGCTCGAAGAGGATGTTCGGGATCGAGTTCGCGGACTGGTAGGTGTTGCCCAGGTAGCTGGTGCCGAGCACGGCCGCGACCACGATGACCCGGGCGAAACCGGTGGCCCGGCTGACCGCCGTGAGCGCCGCCATCCGGCCCGCGGCACGGTTGCGCTGCGACGCCGTGGCGTCGAGGGCCGCGGCTCCCCCGCCGACGGGCTCGCCGCCGGCCGACACGCCCCGGTTCATCCGGTCGGCACGGTCGGGAACGGCGCCTCGGCGCCGGGCCCGGTGCCGTAGTGCCCCACCCGGCCGTCGGCACCCGCGGCCACCGCGTACACCGTGGCGAGACGCCCGAACGGGTCCTGCAGGTCGTCCACCGTGCTCAGCCGTTGCGCGGCGTCACCCTGGCGGAGCGCCTGCACCACGGAGGTGGCCGCGGCCGGCGTCGTCGTGGTGGTGGCGGTGCCCGGCGGGCGCTCAGCGAGGGTCGCGGCGACCGTGAGCGAACCCGGCGCGGTGGCCGACAACGACGTCGACAGCGGGACGAGCACGCCCACCTCCGCGGCCGGCGACACCGCCTCGCCACCGGTCGCCACCGGGGCCAACTCCACGTAGCGGACCCCCGGCCCCAGCGGGAACGCCTGGTCGGCGGGGCCGGTCGCCTCGATGGTGATGAGACCGGCGTCCACCATGGCGCTCAACACCGCTCGGGCCGCGACCGGGTCGGTCGGGGTGGTGACGGGTGACGAGGGCGCCGCACCGGCCGGCCCCTCGGTGCTCGGAACCGTGGGAGCGGGAGTCGCCGTGGTGGGCGGCGGAGTGGTCGTGGTCGCGGCGGACGACAGGTTCGTGGGTGCCGCCAAGCGGCCGAGCGCCACCCCCAGCAGGTCGACGACCCGCTCCCGCAGGTCCGGCACGGTCCCGGTCCGGAGGTCCAGACGCTCCCGGACGCGTCGCACGACACCCTCGTCCTCGAGGCCCAGGTCGGCCCGGAGCCGAACCAGTGCCGCCGGGGGCGAGCCCGCCGCGGTCAGGGCGCCGCGGGCAACGTCCAGCACGCCGTCGGGCGTGCCCTCCGGCACGATCAGGACGGTCCGCTGCCCGTCGAGGCGGGCGTCGAGGGCGTAGCTCCCGCCGTCCCCCAACGCGGCGGCCTGCTCGTCGGACTGGCGCAGCTGGCCCTCGAGGTCCTCGATCTGCTGACCGCGATCGCGGAAGCCGCGGTCGAGGTCGTCGACCCTCCCCCGCAACGAGTCCACGGTCGCCCGGTCGACGAACGACGCGCCCATCGCCACCCCCACGCCCAGGGCGAGGAACACCGCCACCAGACTGATCAGGTGGAACCGGAAGTTGATCACGGGGACCACCCTTGCAGGAGTCCCGTGAGCAGCACCCAGTTCGCCCGGATGAGGAGGCGGATGGGTTCGGAGATCAGGACGATGACCGCCATCGCGAACAGCGCGGCCACCACGAGCAGCAGCAGGTCGCGCTTGCGGACCCTGCCCTTGTAGAGCCGGCTCACTCCCTTCGCGTCCACCAGCACCGGACCGACCTTGATCCGGGTGAGCATCGTGGAGGCCATCCCGGCGCGGCCCTTGTCGAGGAAGTCGACCATCGACGTGTGCGTCCCCACCGCCACGATGAGGTCGGCCCCGAGCTCGAACGCGAGCAGCATCGCGATGTCCTCGCTCGTGCCCGAGGCGCGGAAGAGGTGGTGCGGCAGGCCCAGCTCGTCGAGGCGCTCGGCACCCGGGGCCCGACCGTCGCGGTAGGCGTGGACCACCAGCTCGGCACCGCACGCCAGCGACTCGCCCGACACCGAGTCCATGTCACCGATGATCACGTCCGGCCGCACGCCGGCGTCGCGCAGCGCGTCGGCACCGCCGTCGACGGCCACCACCACGGGACGCATCTCACGCAGGTAGCCCGACTGGCGAAGCAGCGCGAGGTCCTCGCGGTAATCCGCGCCCCGCACCACGATCAGGACCTGACGGCCGCGCCAGTCCACGCCGAGGTCGGGCAGCTCCATGTCGTCGTCGAGCAGGTCGCGGTTGTGCTCGACGTACTCCACGGTGTTGCCCACGAACTCGGCGAGGGTCTCGCCGAGCCGGGCCCGGCTCTCGCCGTGCACCGCGAGGACGGCCGCCTCGCTCTGACGTATGCCGGCGGCGACCACCTCGTCACCCCGGCGGACCTCCCCGCCCTCCACCGTGACCTCGTCGCCCTCGGCGATGCGTTCCATCACCGCGGGGCCGAGGTCGTCGACCAGCGGGATCCCGGCGCGCAACACCAGCAGCGGCCCGTCGTTGGGGTACCGGCCCGTGCTCGAGCGGGCGGCGTTGAGCACCGCGGCGGGTTGGGACTCCACGAGTGACTCGGCCGCCACCCGGTCCAGGTCCTCGTGATCGATGACCGCCACGTCACCGGCGCGGAGACGACCGACGAGCCGTTTCGTGCGGTGGTCGACGCGGGCGGTGCCCACCACCGCCCCGGGTGCCGCGTCCGCGTCGCGGCGCCGGAAGATCCCCGTCACCGGGTGGCCCGACGACGGTCCGCCACGGCGAGCAGCTCACGGGCGTGACGGCGGGCGGTGTCGGACTCGGGCGAGCCGGACAGCATGCGCGACAGCTCCACCACGCGGTCGTCCTCGCCGAGCGCCTCCACCGTGGTGACCGTCGCCGCACCGTCTGCCGCCTTCGACACCAGGAGCTGGTGGTCCGCCACCGCCGCCACCTGCGGCAGGTGCGTGACCACGAGGACCTGCCGCTCGGAGGCGAGCCCGGCCAGCGCCTCGCCCACCGCCGTGGCGGCGGCGCCACCGACGCCCGCGTCCACCTCGTCGAAGACCATCGTGGGCGGCCCGCCGGACAGTACGAGGCGCAGCGCGAGCATCACGCGGCTCAGCTCGCCCCCCGACGCCACCCGCGAGAGCGGCCCGGACGGAGCGCCCTGGTTCGCCGCGAGCCGCACCTCCACGCCCTCACCGGCACCGGGCAGCTGGTCGGTGTCCTCCACCGCCACCTCGACCACGGCGCCCGCCAGTGCCAGGGCGGCGAGCTCCCGTTCCAGTCGACGGGCGAGCTCGGGCGCGGCGGCACGGCGCTCGGCCCCGAGGCGTGCCGAGACCTCGAGCAGCTCGGCGCGGGCGTCGGCCAGCGCGGCGGTCACCTCCGCCCGACGCTCCGCCAACCCCTCGAGCTCGGCCAGGCGGGCCGCGGTGGCCTCGGCGTGGGCGAGCACCTCGGCGAGGTCCTCCCCGTACTTCCGCCGCAGCTCCACCAGGGCGTGGCGGCGCTCCCGCACCGCGGTCAGACGCTCCTCGTCGGGTTCGATCCCCTCGGCGGTCGACCGCAGCTCCCGGGCGACGTCCGCCGCCTCGACCGACAGCCGGCCGAGGGCCGCCGCCGCGGCCTCGAACGGGGCGCGGCCCTGCACCGCGGCCGCGGCACGCGCGAGCAGATCGGCGGCCGCGCCCTCCTCCGCCACGAGGTCCACCGCCGTGACGGCGGCCTCCCGATGGGCGAGGGCGCCGGCCAACAGGTCCTCCTCGCGGTCGAGCTCCTCCTCCTCACCGGGCCTCGGCGCGACCCGCCCGATCTCGTCGAGCTGGTACCTCAGCAGGTCCACCTCCCGGGCCCGGGCCCGTTCGTCACCCCCGAGCGCGTCGAGCTCGGCCTCCAGGCCCCGCACGCCGTCGCGGGCCCGTCGCAGCTCGCCGCGATCGACCCCGGCGAACCTGTCGAGCGCGTCGCGCTGACGCGACGGTCGCAGCAGGCCCTGCTGGGCGTGCTGACCGTGCAGCTCGAGCAGCTCATCGGTCAGCTCCGACAGCTCCCCGGCGGTGGCGAGGGCGCCGTTCACGTAGGCGCGTGAGCGTCCCGTGGCCGGCACCACCCGGCGCAGCACCCACTCCGTGTCGCCGACGACGAAGAGGCCCTCCACCTCGGCGGCCTCGCTGCCGGCGCGCACCCTCGAGGGGTCGGGCTTCCCGCCCCGCAGCAGGTGCAGCGCCTCGACGAGCATCGTCTTGCCGGCCCCGGTCTCACCCGTGAGCGCCACGAGTCCGGGCCTGAGCGGCACGCGCGCCGCCGCGATGACCCCCAGGTTGTGCACCGCGAGCTCCACCAGCATGACCGCGCGAGCGTAAACGGCCCGCCCCCGAGGGTGGCGCCATGGGCGCTCAGCGCTCGCCGAGGGCGAACTTCGAACGCAGGACGCTGTGGAAGTCGCGCTCGCCGAAGGTGACCAGACGGGCCGGGCGGCCGTCGCCGGTACACCGCACGAGGTCACCGGGCTGCAGGGGACCCGACGCCCGGCCGTCCACGGACAGGCCCGCCGGGCGGTCGCCGCCCACCCGGACGGTCACCGCGCAGTCCGGGCGCAGCACCATCGCCCGGTCGAAGAGCATGTGCGCCGCGACCGGGACCATGAGGACCGCACGGTGGCGCGGGTCGATGATCGGGCCCCGCACGGAGAAGGCATACGCGGTGGAGCCGGTGGGCGTCGCCAGGATCAGCCCGTCGGCCACGTACGAGGTGAAGGGGCGGCCATCGAGGTCCACCTCGAGGCGCACGGTGTGGCCCATGCCGGACTTCTCGACCACCGCCTCGTTGAGCGCCACGAGGCGTTCCTCGCCGGAACCCGCCCGCTGGATCGTCACGGCGAGCCGCATCCGCTCCTCGAGCGCGTACGACCCGGCGAGGAAGCGCTTGAGCGCCATGCGGACCGAGCCGGGCTCCACCTCGGTGAGGTAGCCGAGCTGGCCCAGGTTCACCCCGAGGACCGGCACGTCGTCGGCCGCGGCGAGGTCCGCGGCGCGCAGCATCGTCCCGTCGCCGCCGAAACTGACGACCAGGTCCGCCCCGGGGGCGAGGCCCGCGGTGGGCACGCCCAGATCGGGCCGGCCGAGCAGTGCGGCCTCGTCGTGGTCGAGGCGCACCTCGTGGTCGCGTTCCTCGAGCCAGTCGACCGTCTCGCGGGCGAGCTCGAGTGACTTCTCCCGGTGCAGCACCAGCGCGATGGAGCTCATCGAGCGGTCCCCGGCCCGTCCCCGCCGGCAGCCTCGGTCCCGGCGGTCACCGCATGCACTGCGGCCTCCCACCCGTCGGCGTCGAGCCGCCCGGGCGCGTCGCCGCGACGCAGGAGGAGGAGGAACTCCACGTTGCCGTCGGCGCCGCGGAGGGGTGAGGTCATGACCCCCATGATGGACGCTCCGGCAGCCAGCGCGGCGCCTCCCACCGCTCGTAGCGCCCCGGCGCGCACCGCGGGGTCGCGGATCACGCCGCGTCCGCGGTCCACCTCGGCCCGGCCGGCCTCGAACTGCGGCTTCACGAGCAGCACCAGCCATCCCCGGGCCTCGACACACGCCACGAGCACGTCCATCACCGTGCCGAGCGAGATGAAGGACAGGTCCGCGACCGCAGCGTCGAACGATCCGAGCTCCGCGGGATCGACGTGGCGCAGGTTCGTGCGCTCCCGCACCTCCACACGCGCATCGGCCCGCAGCCGCTCGTGGAGCTGGCCGTGGCCCACGTCGAGCGCCACCACCTCGGCCGCGCCCGCCTGGAGGAGGCAGTCGGTGAACCCGCCGGTCGACGCGCCGGCGTCGAGCACCCGGGCGCCGGTCGGATCGAGGCCGAACCCCCCGAGCGCCGCCGCGAGCTTCTCGCCGCCGCGACCCACGAACCTGGGTGGGTCGCCCTCGACCACGAGCGCCTCGCCGGCGTCCACCAACCGGGTCACCTTCACGGCGGGGGCACCGCCCACCCGCACGCGGCCCGCCTCGACCAGCTCGCGGGCGCGGGCCCGGGACGGCACGAGGCCCCTCCGGACCAGCTCCGCGTCCAACCTCCGGCGCACCGGGTGAGGCTACCGGGCGCCCGCCACGAGCCCGGCGAGGTCGTCGGCCACCGCCCAGGGATCGGGCCGCACCGGCAGGTCTCCCCGACCCGTCACGCCGCTGAGCACCAGGCCGAACCGGGCACCGAGGCGCAGGGCGAGTTCGCCGTCGGTCGAGGGCAGATCCCCCACGACCACGTCGACCGGGCCGTGGCGGGCCACGAGCAGTTCCGCCATCGCCGCGTGAGGCTTGCCGCAGACCTCGGGCTCCCGCCCGGCCGCCACGGCCACCGCGGCGATGATCGCCCCTGCGCCCGGGAGCAGTCGCGGGCCGGCCGGCCCGGAGTGCGGGAAGGTGGGATCGGCGTTCGTCGCCAGGAAGGTCGCGCCCGTCCGGACCGCATCCGCCGCCCAGCCGGTACGCGACCGGTCCCAGTCCTCGTGCGCGCCCACCACCACCGCGTCCACCGGCGGCGGACCGCCCGGACCCACGGCCCGGGCGTCCACGGCCTCCCGGCCCGATGCCCGCACCACCTCCACCAGCGAGGGGTCGCCCAGCACCAGCACGGTCGAGCCCGGTTCGCATCGGGCGGCCGCCGCCTCGGCGGAGGTGACCACCAACGCCTCGGTCACGCCGTGCGCCGCGAGCTGGTCCTGCTTCACCTCCGGCGCCAGGGCGTGGTTGGTGCAGAAGACCACCGTGTGGCCCTCGGAGCGCAGCCGGTCGACCGCCCCCGGCGCGCCCGCGATCGTGCGCTCACCCCACCACATCACCCCGTCGAGGTCGATGACCCACGTCGCCACGGCGGCAGCATCGCACAGGGGGCCGCACCCACCGGGCCGGGACCGAGCCGGTATGGGGCCGTCCCGTGGCCGTCCCCCGAATGGTCCGGACCGGCGGCGTGTGGAACCCTGTCGTCCGTCGCGCGGCACAGGGGCCCGCGCCCAGGGGATTCTCGAACGGGAGGTGTCCGTCAATGGACCAGGAGCAGCTCGACAAGGTGCGCAACGACGCCGGCTTCATCGCCGCGCTCGACCAGAGTGGCGGGAGCACCCCGAAGGCGCTGCGCCTCTACGGGGTCGAGGAGTCGGAGTACTCCGGCGACGAGCAGATGTTCGACCTCATCCACCAGATGCGCACCCGCATCATCACCAGCCCCTCGTTCGGCGGCGACCGGGTGCTCGGCGCCATCCTGTTCGAGCAGACCATGGACCGCGAGATCGACGGGATCGGCACCGCGGAGTACCTCTGGCAGCGCAAGCAGGTCGTGCCGTTCCTGAAGGTCGACAAGGGCCTGGCCGACGAGGCCGACGGCACCCAGGTGATGAAGCCCATCCCCGACCTCGACGTGGTGTGCGAGAAGGCCGTGGGCCACGGGGTGTTCGGCACCAAGATGCGCTCGGTCATCAAGGTGGCGAACGAGGCCGGCATCACCGCCAACGTCGCGCAGCAGTTCGAGTTCGGCCGCCAGATCCTGGGCCACGGCCTGGTGCCGATCATCGAGCCCGAGGTCGACATCAACAGCCCGTCCAAGGCGGCCGCCGAGGAGCTCCTCGCCGCCCGGATCACCGCCGAGCTCGACGGCGTGGACGAGCCGATCATGCTGAAGCTGACGCTGCCGGAGACCGACGGCTTCTACTCCGACCTGATCGCCCACCCGAAGGTCCTGCGGGTGGTGGCGCTCTCCGGTGGCTACAGCCGCGATGAGGCCAACGCCCGCCTCGCCCGGAACCCCGGGATGATCGCGAGCTTCAGCCGGGCCCTCACCGAGGGCCTCTCGGCGAAGCAGAGCGATGCGGAGTTCGACGCCGCGCTCGACGCGTCGATCGGCAGCATCTTCGCCGCCTCCTCGACCTGACCGGCAGCCCGATCGGGGCCGCCCGCCATGGACCGCTACGACCGACCGCGACGACCGACCACGACGACCGACCACGACGACGGCCCGCCCCCCGTCGTCAGGCCAGGTTCGCCGCTCGCTCCGCGGCGTCGAGGAAGTCGGGCTCGGCCCGGGCGATCGAGGTGAACAGGGCCCGGGCCTGCGGCAGGTCACCGGCCCGCTCGTACAGGTCCGCGAGCGCGTAGCCGCGGCGCAGGTGGTGCTCCATGGGCCGCTTCGGCAGCCGGAACCCCTTGCCCAGCAGCGCGATCGCCCCGGCGAGGTCGCCCTGGTCCGCCAGCGAGCCGGCGGCCACGATCCGGCCCTCCACGACGAGCGGTCCGGACGGCGACACCGTCCGCAGCTCCTCCCACAGGTCCTTCACCGCCGTGTGGCGCCCGAGCGCCCGCTGGCAGTCGGCCAGGACCGGGTACTGCTCCACGCTGCCGCCGCTGAGCTCGCCGAAGGCCTCGAGCTCGGTGACGGCATCCTTCCAACGGCCGAGCCGGTAGTAGGTCAGGCCCAGGAGCTCACGGCCCTCCACGAGGTCCGGCACCTCGTCCACGATCGGCACCAGCAGGCGGCGGGCGTCGCCGTAGCGCTCGCCCGAGTAGGCGGTCGCGGCGTCGGAAAGACGTGCCGACAGCTTGGCCGCACGTGTGGGACCCACCAGCTGGGCGAGCTGCGGAGTATCGACGGTGACGGTGCCCCGGGAGCGGCGCGGGGCGCGACGGGACCGGGGCGGCGGCGTGCTGGGCCCCTCGTCGACCCACTGCTCGGCCTCCCTGGGGGCCCGGGCCGCGGGACGCTCGGGGTCCGCCGGACGGCGCGCCGGCCAGCCCGGCCGGTCCTCGTACGGCGAGCGTCGGGGAGGACCGGAGCGGTCGCCACCAGGACGTCGGCCCGGACCCGAACGACGCTCGCCGCCGGAACGTCGGTCATCTCCGCGGGCGTCCGACCGGCCACGGGAGTCGGATCGTCCGCGGGAGTCGGGCCGTCCGCGGGAATCGGTGCGGTCCCGGCCGGCACCACGGGCCGGACCATCACGTCGGGCGGTGCCGTCGCTCCGGACACCGTCGCGGCGGGGAGTGCCCTCCCGACGGCCGCCGGACCTCGAGTCGGAACGGCCGCCGGCGGAACCACCCGAGCGGGACGGCGGCCGGCTCCCCGAACGTCCGCCCGTGGGCGCGCTCGATCGGGACGATGAGCGGCCCCCGGAACGGGAGTCGGAACGCCCGCCCGAGCCGCCGGCCCCGGGGCCCGATCGACGCGCTCCGTCGCCGGAGCCGCTCCTGGAGCCACCCGACGTCCCACGACCTCGAGGGGTGGACGACCCGCCGGCGCCCGAGGGGCTTCGCCGTGCAGGACCGCGGGACGGGCCCCCGGTCCCGCGCCGCGCACCCCCCGAACCACCGCCGCGATTCGACGACGGGCCCGAGCGGCCGGAGCCGCTCCGGCCACCGGAACGCGGGGACGGACGATCTGAGGGCATGGAGGAACTCCAGGGACACAGGGAGGGACGGGCCAGCGTACCGAAACGGCCGAGGCGACACGGTCCCGGGGAAAACGGGGGCCGGGGAGGTGTTTCCACCTCCCCGGCCGAGAAATCCGGCGGCGTCCTACTCTCCCAGGGACACTCGTCCCAAGTACCATCGGC